>LJNE01000001.1 GCA_001303125.1 Parcubacteria bacterium DG_74_1
TCCTACCAAGGCAGTGGAGCTGGCCATCTTAATAGAACAGTCAGAGTAGGTGGAGGTGCCTACGGTATAGGTACCTTCCATTAGCTTAACCAGGCCTCCTTGTGAAGGTAGAGCTGAGAGCGCTGCGTTGATCTGCTCTTCGTCGTTAGCGCCGTCACAGAGGTAGTCACAGTTGGTAGTATCTAAGGTATCTGTGGCGCAGACCACCTTGGTGGCTGTTCTGGCGTATTCTGCTATTCCGGGTGCTTCTGCCCAAGTGCCGACACCTGAATCGTCAGAGGTTAAGACATAGGAGGCACCGGTAGACATACGGAAGCCGAGCATACTGGATGTGCCGTAAATATCCAAGGTGTAAGCTGGTGTAGTGGTGCCAACTCCCACATTGCCCTCCGATGTGGCCAAGGTAGTAGTAGAAGTGGTTTCCAGTTGGCCGACAATTTTTGTTACCTCTTCAATCACTACTTTTTGCAGATCTAAGTCGTAATAAGTGTTGGCGGCAAAAACCAAACCAAAAACAACCAAAGCCGGAATTACTGCCAGCAAAATATTTCTTAATTTATTTAGTTTTGGATTAGCTTTTGCCATAAATCAAAGCCAGGCTCAAAGCTCAGAGAGAGCCAGTGATAACAGAAGCAATAATGTTCTTTATTTTTCTGCGCTTCTTTGAGAACATAAATTTTTTAAGAGTGTAACCGCCGATTACGCGAACCGCCACGAGTCGATAACAAAGAATTCACGAACAGAAATTAGTATTTTCTAATTCCAATCTGTTCGCTAATTTTCGTGACAGTTCGCGTTTATTGTACTTCGTCGTAAGCGGCCAGGAAGACCTGAAAAATTCTGACAGTATCAGGCACATTAATAGTCTTAATGTCTAACCACCAATCAGTACCATCGACCGGGATAGTGGTGGTGGTAACATAAGCATCACCCTTTTCTAAATCTTCGGAAGTGGGCTGCGGCAAGGTAGAACTAGAATAGGTTTGGCCAGTGGTAGTGGAAATTCTCCAGTCAATATCAGCAGTAGTAGAAGCAGCGTAGCGGAAAACCAACTTATGAACCCGGGCTGTTCCGGTGGCGGCACTTTGAAAAGGATAATTTTCCAAAGTTTTGGAAATCTTAACATAGCTGGTAGTGGCGGTCTGGACCGGTAAGTCAAAACCAAGAATCGGAACCATCTCCCTTAAAACTTGCGTACCAGCTCTGCCAATTTCGTAACCTGCCTGAGTCCTGAGGTAAGTACTTGTGGCAAGCTGAACAATATTACTTGCCGGATTTAGAAGAATATCTCCGCTGGTATTGGTTCTAAGTTCTAAGTCTCCGTTGGTATATTCAATCAAGTTAGCCACTAAACCGCCTCCAAGCGTAAGCACATCGGTACTACTGTTCCAGGTGAAACCCGTGTCACCAGCGATAGTACTAGAATCAGTAAAGAAAGCTACTTGCCCTGCCTGGGGAACCCCGCTAGTTACAACTGCGCCAGTACCACTCGCTGACTTCCAGGTTAAATTACCACTACCATCAGTAGTCAAAACATAATTATCAGTTCCATAATCAGTCGGCCAGTAATATGTCGTGGTTGTCGTCATGGTAGAAGTAGCGGCAAGACCCAAATAATAAGGATTGGCAGCTGAGTAAAGCCAAAGCTGTCCGTCACTTCCAGCGCTCCCGATCTTAAAGTATCTATTGGTGTTGTCCCAAGTAAAATTAGAACTAGTAGCAATCAAGCCGTTATCTGAAAAAAGCACTCCGCCCGTTCCCAAATCACCTGCCTTTTGAAGAGCGATGGTACCAGTTAAATCAGGAAGAGTATAGGTTGCGTTTCCTGTTAATGTGCCTGGGGTTAATTTGCCTCTAAAGCCTGAGTCATAAAACCAGAGGCTGGTTGATGTTGCGCCTGAAGTAAAACAATCTCCGGTAGGACAATCGCCAACCGCCGTGATGTCGCCGAATCCTGCTCCTCCCAGATCTAACCAAGTTAACTCTCCGCCCGTGGTTGACTGCAACACCCGACCATCAGCACCTGGATAAGTTGCAGGCCATGTATAAACGGTGGTAGTAGTCAAACTTGTGCTTGCCTTGAATCCAACATAGTAATTACTGCTACCTCCAGAAAATCTTAATACCTGATCAGCTCCGGATAAAAGAGCATCGGAAGTAGTCGCCACTTCAAAGGCTACTCCTGAAGGTAAAGTACTGGTAGCTGTCCCTCCAATAATGGCACCGCCGACTGCTCTAATTAATCCGGTCGTTCTCTGAATTTCTTCCATCACTATCTCTCCGGTGTCAATGTTGTAATAAATATTGGCGGCAAAGAGAATTCCGGCAGCAATCAGTATTGAGCAGCCAATAAAAAGGAAAGAAACGAACCTTGTACCTTTGACTAATTTCAATTTTGATTTAAATATGTTCATATGCTTTTTAAGTCAGTAATTAATTTATCGTAATGAGTTCGACCTTTAAATTATTACTCATTGTTTTTTAATTTTTTCGACCTTTGTTAAGTTATTTGATCAAATACTAAAAGAAAAACGTTAAAGATCCTGATGCTCCTATCTGCCGAAGGAACCCTTACGTCTAATTGCCAATCGTTATCGCCGGGCAAAGTTGTTGTAGCTGTCAAATAGGGATTCCCTATTCCCAGAGAACTAAGGTCTTGACCTTGAAGCTCGAAGGTGGAATAAGTCGTGCTGGCAACGGGTTTAAAAATTCTCCAGGTAGAACTTGAGGTTGTAGCAATATTATCGGCAAAGTTTATCAAAAAGGCATAAGTTCTATTTGTCCCAGGAAGCTGTGGTGGCGTTGTTGAGGCTAAGGGTCCTGCCGAACTAAAAGTCTTTGAAACTACTTCAGGGTCAGTTGAACTTGTCTGGGCCGGGACTGCAAAACGGAAAATTGGTAGACTGGCACGAAAAACCAGCTCGCCCGATTTTCTGACCGTTGAATCCGTAGTCGTTGAAACAAAAGTAGCTCCCCTAATTTCAGTATCAAAAGCGTCAAAAATATTAACGTTGCTTCCCAGCCTGATCTCGCCAGTCAAAGAATTCAAAACCAATCTTTTTGAGGCTTCAATCAGCGACTGGTCGCCATCAATAGCAAAACTTAAATCGTTGCCGGCGCTGTGCCTCAAAACCAATTGAGGAAGAGTAGTAGTGGCAAAAATGGCATCGCCCGATAGCGTCAGAGTTGCCAATGTTGAAGTTGTGCCAATACCGAGAGCCGAACCAGTATTATAAAGGAAAGAGTTAGCCACCCAGTTTGCTCCGTTATGTCTTAAGGTTTGATTTGCTGTTCCCCCGGGAAGAACGCCAGGAGGAAGAGCCTGCCAAGTCCCTATCCCGCTAGCATCAGAAGTCAAAACATAGGTGCTCGACGCTCCAGTCGGAAGCTGAAATCCAAGCATTCTGACTGTTCCTGCTACGTCAATTACTGAGCCAGCCTGATGAATTATGGAATCTCCCAGGGCGGTACTGTCAGTCCAAATCGGCAAATAGCCGCTCGTGCCCGAACCTCCAATGCCTGCCCGTCCTCCTCCGCCACCGCCAATAGCCAAAGTACTCAAGCATCTTCCGCCCACCAAATCAGTACAGATGTCTCCAGTGGCTTGAATTCTGCCCGCTACATCCAGAGAATACGAAGGTTCGCTCACCCCAACACCAAGCCGGCCGTCTGAATCAATAGTTAGAGCTACGCCGGCATAAAAATCTTCGATAGAAGAAATTCCAATCTCGTTAGAAGAAAGAAATTTGGCCAGCCGGTTCTGTATGCCGCCGGAGGAAGAGACTTGACCTTCAGTAACAAAACAGTTTCCCGTATCCAAACAGACAACACCTGACAAATTCGGGAAAGTGTAAGTCCTGTCGGTAGTCAATTCAGCCGAACTTAAGGTCCCCCCGAATTCATTTCTAGATAAATTTAAGGCAGGAGTAGTTATCTCTTCTTTAACATTTAACGGGGCGTTAATATCAGTTTCGGCATTAATAGTTAAATAGGGTTCAGGAGTCGTAGGCAGGAAAATTTCTCTTGCTACTAACGTTTCTTCAGTCGGCGTCGCAGCTTCTTGGGCAATTTTCCGGGCCCAATCAAAGGAAGCTGCAAAATAAGAATAGAAGTTTTGTTTTACTGCCTGTCCGATTAAGAAAAAGGTGGCTCCTCCAAAAAATAAAACCAAAAAAACGACCTTAAGAACAGTAGTTATTTTTGGAATTAAATGTCTGACATCGACGACAGAGGGCTGAACTTCGGCGGAAGGGGCTTTTTTCTCTTCCCTGATCGAAGGATATATCACATACGGAGTCTCGACTGAGTCCTTTCTTTCTTTTTCTTTTTTTAATTCTTGGATGCTCTTGCCGGCTTTTAATTTCCCATCAATTTCACTCAAAAGCTCTATTATATATTCGGGATAAGCGCCGTTAGGAGGCTGACCGTTAAAAGATTTTCTTTTGGCATGAGGCAAGAGCCCGATTTTTGTCAGATAGCGGAGGCGTTCGCGAGGATCTCCTTTACCAAAATCAACGCCTCGGCTTTTCGCTCGAAAAATAACATCATCAATACTTATTAAATTGCCATTATCATTTTGTGACATTTTTTTACTCTTTCCGTGCCTTTTTAGCTTCCCTTGACAAATCTTTTTAATTTTGTTTAATTAATATAGAAGGCCCGCCCCACGTTTTACGGGGGAAAATAAAAATAGGCTGTAGATTTTTTCGACCTTGGCCATTTTTCGCGGGCCTTCTTTTTTTCGTCTGTGAATTTTCTGTGGAAAATACACAGATTACTTTATTATCGGGCTTACAAAAAGCCCTGTCAAGGGTATTGCGGGAAATTTCTTCCCGTCACGGGAAAAAAACAAGCCCATTCTACTATCTCATATGAACCCCCCTAAACAAATAGGGGGGCTAGAAAATATTTTAGTTAATTAGATCTGACGCTCAATTTCTATAACTTTAGCCGGGATAATTTTCTCCAATAATGGCTCAGAAAAACTCAATAAAAGTAAAAAACCGATGATTATTAAAAATATTATCAAAGAAGGACCTAACAACTTTCTGGTAGACGCTCGCCAGTTAAGAGAAGGCTTATTATACGCTGATTTAAGGCTATTTTTATATACTTCAAGCCACTCTCTGGTAGTAAACCAGTTTCTACCCATTTTAACGGCCTTCAGCTTGCCCTGTCGGGCTCTTAATTTTAAATAATCCGGAGAATAAGGGCAATTTTTAGCTGCTTCTTTAAGGGTAATATATTCTTCTGCCATTAATTTATTATTTCAAACCATAAATAACTGTCAAGACCTATAATTAATAGTGAATATCCGTTATCGGATATATATTCGGATATATTATCTTAATAACAATTCTAATATTCCAGGGTTCAAACCGAGCAAAACTGGCGCCCGAGAAGTTTATTTGATAGACTGATTTTTGATTTTTCAATTAAAAATTGCTCATTAATTATTGATCTTACATTAATTCTGGCACCTTTGCTCTTAGTGCCTAAACTTATCAAACCATACGACATAAATCTATTTTTGCTTCCTGTCGCGGGAAAAAGTAAAATTATTGGTTATAGTTTAAAAAATGAACCAGATATGTTATAATCATCTTATATGAAACCATATTCAACAACGTGCCCGAAATGTTTCGGGGGAGAACTATGGAAAACAACCGATAATAGGCTTAAATGCAAAAAATGCCGGCACATCTTCACTCCTCGATCAAATCCTCTTAATATTTCAAATGAAATATTGGAAAAAATCATTTCTGAGTTTGTTTTAGAACATTCAATAGAGGTTATTTTAGAAAGGGTCAATGTTTCAAAATATAAACTTTTGAAAACTTTAGCTCTTTTACGGAAATTAATGTCCAATTTTAAAAAAAGCTACGGTGAACATACCCCAATTGAACGACCGATAATCGGTATCATGCGCCAAGATGGAAAATTCTCCGCTCAAATAGTCCAAAATGTCACAATTAATGATTTAAAGCTTTCATTAAAAAAGAATTTTATTCCTGAAAACCTGCAAAACTATTCTGGGGTAGTCTTTAAACATTCTCTTTATAAACTATCTCGAGTAAACGAAAAAGTGTATCATATTAATTCTCTGGAAAGATTCTGGGGGTATCTTAAGAGAAAGCTCTCAGCCAAAGGTGGGGTTCGTAAAGAAAATTTACCTTTCTATCTTGGAGAGTATAGTTGGAGATATAACCAACGAAAACTTAGCCTAAAAGAACAAGAAAAATATTTACTAAATCTTGTTTTTCAATCTTTTAAATCTTATAATAAATAAATGAACAGAATAAAAATTTTACTTACATTTTTAGCATTCTTTGTTTGCGGCGGAGTTGTTCTAGCTCAAGAACTTCCGCTAATCGCCAGAAATTTGGAAGTAGCTGATTCTGAAGCAAGGATCGGAGATATTGTTTCTCAGGCCAAAGAAGGGTTAATTCGCTCAAGTTCTGCTTATGATGAAAATATCATTGGGGTAGTAGCTGAAAATCCGATTATGGTTTTTGGTAAGGAAACTGCCACCACTCTAAAGATAGTTTCTTTTGGTGAAACTTTAACAAAGGTAAGCAATATAAACGGAGAAATAAAAAAAGGAGACTTCATCACTTCTTCTGATAAACCTGGGGTTGGCCAGAAGGCTACTGAATCGGGTTTTGTTATCGGTCAGGCAATGCAGGATTTCAATCAAGAAGACGGACTAATACTGATTTTTGTCCAGCCGCAAAAGATAATACTTCCTTCCAGGCCAGCCACTGGCGGGATAATTTCTCAAATCTTTAAAATTTTACCGGAATTAATGATACCAGAAACAATTCCAGAAGTGCTTCGTTATATTTTTGCGCTTTTGGTGGGAGGGGGAAGTTTTATAATTGGCTTTTTCTCATTTATCAAAGCTCTCAAAGAAGGATTAACAGCAATCGGCCGCAATCCCCTAGCCAAAAGAAGTATTCAAACTGCAATGATATTAAACTTAATTGGAATTTTTATTTTAACCTTGGCTGGACTTAGTCTGGCCCTATTTGTTATACTTTATTAATAAATTATAAAGATGGCCTTTAATTTAACTGAGCAAAATATATTTTTTATTATTTTTTTTATTCTGGCTATTCTAATCGTCGGCGTCTGCATAGATATTTTTAGGCTTCTCAGAAAAGAAAGAAAAGAAGTCTCTCGTCGAACAAATCTCCAACCTCAGCCATACTCAGTAAACGGGCTTTCTTTAAGAATTTCGGAAAGTTTCAAAAAACAACTAGAGGAATCAGTTGAGGAAGAAATCAAAAAAAATATTGGAAAACTCAAAGATGATTTTCAGAGGACCTCTGACGAGATTATAAAAAACTACCAAAATCAATTTAAAGACGGGGGTGAAGAAATTCAAAAAGTCATTTCAGAAATTTCTCAGCAAGCAGCCGAAGAAAATAAAAAAATATCTGAAGCACTTTCAGGGGAGTTTACTCAAAAATTTGACGAAATCTATCAATCGGCCAAAGGAACCCTAAAGAATAAAGTAACCGAAACAGAAAAAGAAATTGAGAATTATAAAAAAGAAAGGTTTAAAGAATTAGATAGAAAGATTTATCAAGCCCTCGGAGAGGTGGCTAAAAGAACAATCGGAAAAGCAATTGACCTTTCCGATCATGAAAAATTAGTAATGGAAGCCTTAGAAAAAGCTAAAAAGGAAATTTTCTAAAATGAGTGGGAATTTGAAACATTTATCGGAAACAATAAGAACGAGAGAGGAATTGGTTTTTTTTCTTGAGAAAATTGCTGAAAAAAAATCAGGGCCAGAAAAAGAAGAGGTTTCTAGGTTAGAAAAAGAACTCCGTGCCTTACCTGAAATAAAATTAGATATTGCTTTTTCCCCCAAAGATAATTTTCTTAATACAATCAGCCAATGGCTCCAAAGGGAACTTGGCCAAAGAACTATCTTAGACATAACCGTAAATCCGAAAGTAGTTGCCGGAGCAATAATAGAGTATCAAGGAATCTGGCGTGATTTTTCATTGGCAAAAAAAATAGATCAGTTATTCAGCGAAAAATTAACGCATTCATGAGTTAACGAAGTAAGATAAGAATATTAAGAAACATGGAAAAATTCAAAAAATACTTAGAAGAAACAGGAGAAATAGGCCGGGTGGTTGGGCAAAATCATTACTTGGCTTATGTTTCCGGCCTACCTAATTTAAAATCAGGAGAAATGGTAATGACCGAAAGCGAAAAAAGAGGCTTAGTCCACGGTTTAGACAAAGAAACGGCTGAAATCTTGATGTTTGACGAGGGAAAATTAAAAATCGGTCAGGAAATAGCTAGAACCAACACTTTTTTCCAAATTCCGATTTCTCAAGAACTTTTAGGCAGGATAATTAACCCCCTTGGTCGGCCGATAGACGGTTTAGGGCCAATTCTGGGAGAAAAAGAATACCTGCCAATTCAAAGAGAAGCACCAGGTATTACCCGAAGAGTAAAGATAAATGAACCTTTAGAAACTGGGGTAATGGTGGTAGATTTACTGGTACCTATCGGGTACGGCCAAAGAGAACTGATTATCGGCGACGCGAAGACAGGAAAAACTATCTTTCTTCTACAGACTTTGTCTAACCAAGCAAAAAAAGGAGTAATTTGTATTTATGTCGCGATTGGCAAGGAGGCTTCAGCGGTAAAAGCGGTAGAAGAGTACTTAAAAGAAGCAGAAGTTTTTGATAAAACAGTGATGGTAGTCGCCACCTCAGAAAACCCCTCAACTATAAACTACCTCTCCCCTTTTTGCGGAATGACTATTGCCGAATACTTTCGCGATAGAGGGAAGAAGGTATTAATTATTTTTGATGACCTAACAAGTCATGCCAAATTTTATCGGGAAATCTCGCTTTTGATCAAAAGGCTTCCCGGTAGATCATCCTATCCTGGAGACATTTTCCATATTCAAGCGGCCTTACTTGAGAGAGCCGGAAATATCAAGACTCGAGACGACAAAGAAGTAAGCATTACTGCTCTGCCGGCAGCTGAAACCTTAGAGAACGACCTTTCTGGCTTTATCCAAACTAACCTGATGGCCATGACCGATGGTCATATCTTCTTTGATATTAATGATTTTAGAAGAGGGAAATTGCCGGCCGTTAATGCTTTCCTTTCGGTTTCCCGAGTTGGCAACCAGACTAAAGAACCTTTAGATTACGCTCTGGCTAGCTGGCTAAGAAAAAAAATGATTGAGTATCAGAGAATAGAAGAAATTGCTCAATTTGGTGAAGAATTATTTCCGGAAACTCAAAGGCTTCTGGATTTAGGAAAGAAACTGGAAATTCTTTTTAATCAGGGCTCGAAAACAATAATACCCCGGTCCCTTCAATTATTTGTTCTCGGATTATTAATCTACGGTTTTTGGGAAGATAAGCCTCGAAATATAATGAAAATAGAGATTGATACAATTTTGAAAAATTACAAAGAAGTCCTCCCGGAATTAGAAAGAAGAATGGAGGGAATAAAAAATTTAGAAGAGCTTAAAAATTTCGCCGAACAGGTTATTCCTGGAGTCAAAGAGATTCTGTATCAACCCCTGTGAATATCTTATGAAACCAAAAATTCTAATAATTGAAGATGACCGAGCAATCATTAATCTCTATAAAGAGGTCCTACCGATGGCTGGATTGGAAATTGACATTTTGGAGTCAGGCCAAGAAGGAACCAAAAGATTAGAAGAAATTAGGCAAGGTAAAAAAGAAAGGCCAGACTTAATTTTATTAGATTTAATTTTGCCCGATATTAACGGAATTGAAATTTTAAAAGAAGCCAGGAGGTATCCTGAAACGAAGAATCTTAAAATTTATGTTTTAACTAATTATTATAGACCAGAATTAAGCAAAGAACTTACCAGAGAGGGGGCTGACAAAATCTTAATTAAATTTAAATATTCTCTCAAAGAATTAGTTGAAATATTTAAAGAAGGCGTAAAACCATGAGGCTACATTTATTATTCTTTATCTCTATTATAACCTTGTGGTCGCTTTCTTTATATTTTTATAACAATCCTGTATTACTGGACGCTCTGGAATGGCTAAAGATAGCCGTTTCTTTGGCAATCGTTGTTTTTTTTGCGCTTTTTTGTTTTATTATTATTGCCTCTAAAAGCTCTTTAAAAAAATTTAAAATTCCTTTAGTTATAGTTGGGATACTGGTTTTGGCTATAATCCTAGCCCTTTTTGTCGAGGATCCTTTGGGGATAAAAAACTATTTAAGGGACCTAAGCCCTGAAGCTATCATTCTTCTTTTGTTTCTTTTTATCTATACTGGCTTGGGAATAGCAATTTTATTTGAAAGAACCCTGCCAAGCTCGATTGCCGACCACTTACAGACCATTTATGTATTAATTGCTTTTGGCTTATTTGTAATTGCGATTACCGTTATCTACTTCTTTATTCCTTTGATTACCGAGTCAAGAGAATACCTCCTGGCTGGGCCCCCTATTGACGGCTATTTTTCTTTTATTTTCTATTTTGGGGCACCATATAGTTAAGAAATCTAGCGAAGAGTCTAAAAGAGAAGAAGAAGCTAAAAGACTTGCCCAAGAATGGCAAGAATTAGCCCAAGCAAAAGATCAGTTCTTATTGTCTCTCCAGCATCACCTAAGAACTCCTCTAACTCCTTTAAAGATGTATTTAGAAAGAATTTTAGACGGAATTTATGGCCGAGAGGAAAATCCAGTCATTAGGGAAAAGCTTGTTGAGATGAAACGATTAACTGACACCCTCTATTCTTTAATAGAAAGCTTGTTAGATATTCAGGAACTAAGAGCAGGAAAAAAAATTCTGAATTTGGAAGATTGTCAGATCGAAGGTTTGATCAAAAGCGTAATTGAAGAGCTGAAACCTCAGGCAGAGCAAAAAAGGTCTATATCTAATGTTTAAGTCAGTCGAACCACCCGACAGGACTGGCGGGGAGTTACCAACGGTAAAAGTAGACAAAAAAAGAACAAGAGAAGCTCTGTGGAANCTAGTTGATAATGCTATAAAATATACCGTGAAAGGGGGAATTGAAATAAAATTGAAGATTGAAGATGAGAAATCGCAACCCAGCGACGCCTGGACGAGGAGCCGCCCCCTTTCAAAAGAACGATGGTTGAAAATTATTGTGTCCGATACCGGCATCGGTATGGCCCAAGAAGAAATAGGTGATTTCTTAAAGGGGAGGCTTTTTGAAAGAGGCGGGGAAGCAAAAAAGCTTTATGGCCCTGGCCGGGGGATAGGCTTAACAATTGCCGTCGAATTTATCAAGGCTCAAGGCGGCAGAATCTTAGCTTCATCTGAAGGCCTAGGCAAAGGGGCAACTTTTTCGATAGAGCTACCCATTGGGAAATAAATAGATAATGAACAATCAATTATGCCGATCCTTAAGGAAATTAAAGAAAATCTAAAAACTATTATCAATATTGAAGCAGTCACCAAAACATACCAAGAGATTGCCAATTTAAGAATGAATAAAATCCGTCAAGAAGTATTAGGCAACAGAGAACTTATCGATGAACTATCTCGCATTTATACTTTGGCAAAAAAGGTCTATGCTGCCCAGTCTCAAAATAAAAAAACAACAAAAGCTAGAGAAGCTTCTATAAAACACAAGAGACAAAGAGTCATTGTTTTTCTTTCGTGCAACGAACGTTTTCACGGCACCTTAATTTTAGATATTTGGAAAGAGATTTTTAATTTTTTAACTGAAAATAAGGCCGATTTGGCGGTAGTAGGAAGAATTGGAAAATATTTGGCCGAAAGGGGCCGGCTTGGTCATAAAATGTTTTATTTCGAGTTAGACGATGACGAACCAGAAAAAGAGAGAATTAAAGGAATTATTGAATTTATCAAAAATTACAGAGAAATTATAATTTTTCATGGCAGATTTCAAACTATCTTGTTTCAAAAGGTTGTTCAAAGTGATATTTCGGGAGGAACCATCCAAGAAAAAGAATTAGGAGAAATAAAAAATTATTTATTTGAGCCCTCGCCGGAAGCAGTTTTAGACTTCTTTGAAACTGAATTGATTTCGGCTTTTTTCAATCAGACTATTCTAGAACATAGGCTATCAAGATATGCCACCAGAATGATAGCAATGTATCAAGCTACCAGAAGTGCAAAAGAAAAAAGAAGGGAGCTTGAAATAGAACAGAAAAAATTAATACGCCAATTATTAAATA
Organism: Parcubacteria bacterium DG_74_1; assembly: GCA_001303125.1. Lineage (GTDB taxonomy): Bacteria > Patescibacteriota > Minisyncoccia > Minisyncoccales > DG-74-1 > DG-74-1. The sequence continues at coordinate 12,191 of LJNE01000001.1, forward strand.
AGAAGCAGGTTGAAATGTTTTCCGGACTTCAATTATGGACCTAGGCTATATTCTTTCAATTCGGGAACAGATTATTGAAGTTGAATTTTATAAAAACCCGCCTTTTATCGGAGAGATATTAACATTAGAAGAAGATCCAAATGCTTTAATAGAAGTCTATAGCATTTCAGCCAAAAAAACTTTCTTATGTCTTTCTCTGGCTAAGTCGGACAAACTATCTCGCGGTGCGAGGGTCAAAAGAACAGGCAAAAAACTGGAAGTACCGGTAGGAAAAGAACTTTTAGGTAGAGTTATTGATATCTTCGGTAATCCTCGAGACGGACTGCCTCCCCTCAAAAGCGTAGAAAAAAGATCAGTCTATCACGCGCCACCCTCTTACCAAGATATTGTGCCCGGTAAAGAGTTAATTGAAACTGGAATAAAAATCATTGACTTCTTTACTCCTTTAAGAAAAGGTGAAGAGCTGGGAATTTTCGGGGGAGCTGGTCTAGGAAAGACCGTTCTTCTTTTGGAGTTGATGCACAATATTGTTTTCTTTAAAAAAGGGGTTTCGGTTTTTGCCGGATTAGGCGAAAGAATCAGAGAAGGACATGAGCTTTATGAAAAATTAAAAAAAAGCAATGTTTTGAATTCGGCGGTCTTGGTTTTTGGGCAAATGAACGAATCGGCAGCTATAAGATTCAAAGTGGGGTTTGTTGCCGCCACTATCGCCGAATATTTCCGCGACTTCTACCGAGGAAATGTTCTCTTTTTTATTGATAATGTCTATCGTTTCTTACAGGCCGGTAACGAACTTTCAACCTTACTTTCGGTAATTCCTTCTGAAGACGGCTATCAGCCTACCCTAAACAGTGAGATTGGAAAGTTAGAAGAAAGATTAGTCTCAACAAAAAATGGTTCGATAACCAGCGTTCAGGCGATTTATATCCCAGCAGATGATATCACGGATTCGGGAGTCCAGGCCGTCCTTCCTTATTTTGACTCAGTAGCTATCTTATCGCGAGACGTCTATCAAGAAGGAAGGTATCCGGCAATAGATATCTTAGCCTCTTCTTCTTCGGTAATTGATCCCACTATTTTAGGCCAAGACCATTATGAAATTCTACTGGAAGCAAAAAAAATCCTGGAAAGACAAAAAGAGCTCCAGCAAATAGTTTCAATCGTTGGTGAAGCTGAACTCTCGATAGAAAACAGAACTATTTATCGTCGAGCGAGGAAAATTATGAATTTTATGACTCAGAATCTTTTTACTGTCTCCGAACAAACTGGCATAAAAGGGCAATATGTTAAGAGAGAAGAAACGATTAAGGGAGTAAGGGCAATTCTGGAAGGTAGATTAGACCGAACCCCAGAAGAATCATTTTTATTTATAGGCAGCCTAAATGATTTAAGACCCTAATGTCAAAGAAAATTCTTCAAGTAAAATTATTTTGTGCACCAGTTATTGAAAAAGACCCATTCAGAGGAGAAGCTGAGGCTGTTTCTTCTCAGAACAGATTGGGCAAATTTGATATTCTTCCGGAGCATACTAATTTTATTAGTCTTATTTTCGGCGATTTGACCATTCATACCGCTGACAAAAAAAAGATCGCTTACCAATTTGAAAGAGGAGTGTTAGCGGTAAGCGAAAATAAAGTAAATATCTTCTTGGGACTCTAACTTTTTACCACTGGATCTCGGGGGGTATTTCTTCAAGAGGTATTTCTTCAATCGGAGGCTCATCGGACACAACGAGACCTTCCAGGGCTGGTAGCCCCTCTGCAAGATTTTCTAAAATCTTTCTTACTTCCTGATTCTCGGGGTTCAACTGGGCAACTTTTTCAAATTCTTCTCTGGCTTTTTCTTTTTCTCCTTTTTTGTCATAAACCAAGCCTAGCATATATCTAGCATTGGAATAGTCCGAATCTAATTTTATTATCTCCTCAAACTGTCTCTGAGCCCCATCTAATCTTTCCGTCCTCCAGTATAACATCCCTAACTGAAAAGATATCCCAATATCTTGAGGAGTCATTATTCTGGTTTCTTCAAGGTCGGCAATAGCCTCTTCTTCTCTCCCCTGCTGATCATAGGCAACGGCCTTTAAATAATAAGCTGAGGCATAATCTGGTTTAAGTTCAATGGATTTTTCTAAACTGGCTATCGCCAAAGATAAGTATTCTTCTGCCCTATCCTCCATCTGCTTTGCCCTGGAATCCTGGGCCATCAAAATGTAAACTCGCCCCATTTCTCCGTAGGAAAAGGGAGAAGCTGGCTCTAATTCTACTGCTCTAAGATAACATTTTAAAGCTTCTTCTCCGGCTCCCCCAATACCGATCAAATTCCGGTAGAAAAAACCTGCAACGTTCCAATTAGCAACGTTAAATGGGAAATGTTCGGTTGCGTAACTGATTGAATATATCCCATTATTGATAATCGAGGTAACTTCTTCTTCTTCACCCTCTGTCAATTCTGGGCCTTTGTTAACTAAAAATAAATTGGCCTGAGGAAGATATAATTGAGCTAGATCGCGCCAATAAATATCAACCGAGGGATTAAGCCTAATCGCTCTTTGAATCAAATCTATCGCCCGATTAATATCGCCTTTTTGGGAAAAGTCCATCCCTTTATTGTAATGAATTTCGGCCAAATAATTTTGAACCTGAAATAAAAATAGAACTATGCCAATAATGATTGTCATCAGAAGGACCACAGCAAAAACCACGCGCCGAAATTGAGAATCCAAGCTTACCTCTCTTATTTTTGAATTATAAAAAAATATTCCAGCCATAACAATCCAAAAAACAAACCACAAACTAAGGTCAAACGAAGAAAGAAAACCGGCTCCAAGTAGAGCTATTGCTGAAGACAGAAAACCTAACCTTATGCCCATAAAACCCTCAGTTTTAATGAGCCCCTTGAAGCCAAGATAAATTATTAAACCAACAAAAGCGAGTAAAGATATTCCTACCAGAAAACCCTTGGTAATAAACCAATCTAAAAACTCCGAACTACCCGATGAAAATCTGGTTCCCCAAAAAATGGTCAAATTAAGAAGGGGAGAGTGATGTTGAGAATAATCAAAAATAAAAGTTCCCGGACCCGTCCCTAAAAGAATATTCTTAGCTCCTTGACCGTAAACGCTGCTTAAGATATCCACTTCAGTAACGGTTCCCGGAGAAACTTGAAGGGGCAGAGGAGGAAACCAGGTAGGTCGTAGCGGGAAAAAGATAAAGAAGATGGATAATACCAGGAGTATCATCAAAAATACCGTCAAAACAAGTTTTATTTTCCCTTGAGAGCCGGCTAAACCAAAAATAGCCAGGGTCAAAACTCCGAGCAGACAAACAATCCAAGCATCATTGGAGTCAACTAAAATAACTGAGCTTAGTAAAATTAAAAGGATAAGCCAAAAAATTGGCCTCCTGATTCGAAAGGCCAAAACCAAAGAAATCGGTAAAAGGACAGCCAAGAATAAAGCCGCCTGATAAACACCACCGATAGTATTAAATGAAAAAATTTGAGAAATCGCAAGGGGTAGAATAAAAACGCCGTAAAGCTGCAGAAGCAGGAAAATCCCAGCCAATGCCCCAGAAATAAGAAGTATTAATACGGCGGAAAAAACCTCGCTTTCCGTTTTAAAAGTATTAACAAAAAGAAAGGTCAGTAAAAGAAGACACAAAAAGGTAAGTAAGCTGTCGCTAATACTTAGCGGCCACCCCCAAAAAGAAGCCATCGGCCAAAGTGAAAAAACGGTAGAAAGAGAAAAGACAAGAAGAATAAAAAGAAGGACAAGGTATAATAAATTATTTTCTCTTATAATTATCTTCTTCTGAATAAACTGTTTTCCAAGCCAACCCATTAGACTGAGAAAAACTAAAAATAAAAGTAGAGTTTGTTTCGGATAGCCTAAAACGCTCTGAGCGAACGGCAAGAAGAAAAGGGGTAGCAAAAATAGGAGCAGGTAAAGAGAAATTTTGTTTAATTTGTCGAGAAAAAAAGCCAAATTCATTTTATTATTTATTTTAGCAATCTACCTTAAAAGGTCAAGATCTTTAGGTCGGTCGGCTTTAATGGCTTTTAATACTTTGTAAAATCCCGAGGCCCAAAAAAGTTGCAATAAGGTTTGAACCACCGTAACTAACCAAAGGTAAAGAAATGCCGATAATCGGTAAGAGACCGATATTCATACCTATATTGATAAAAATTTGGGAAATTAAAAGAACATTAAAAACGGAGGCGAAAATGCGAGCAAAGTTAGTTTGGGCCAAAAAGGCAATCTTATAAATTCGCCAAATTAGAACTGCTAGTAAAAAGAAAAGGGCCGTAACGCCAATTAAGCCAGCTTCCTCAGCAATGGCTGCAAAAATAAAGTCGGTCTGGGGTTCGGATAAAAATCCATATTGGGTCTGGGAACCAGAACCGATACCCTGACCAAAGACTCCGCCCGAACCAATAGCAATTCTGGCTTGCCGTTGGCTCCAGCCAATTGCCAGCGGGTCGGTTAGCTGTGGCTGGACAAAGCTTAAAATTCTGGCTCTTTGATAATCTCTTAAAGCATAGTTCCAGGCTAAGGCAAAAATTAAAAGAAAACAAAAAAGCAAAATTAAAAAACGCTTAAAAGAAATCCCAGAAACAATTAAGACCCCTACCCAAAGAGCAATTAAAATTATTACCTGACCTAAGTCAGGCTGAAAGAAAACTAAGACAATCGGTATCAAAACGTAGAAAGCGGAAACTAAAATGTGCCTTACTTGATACATCTCAACATGCCGCGTGGAAAAATATTTAGCCAATAAAATTATTAAAATAAACTTGACAGCCTCTATCGGGTCAATAGTCAGGGGGCCTATTTTATACCATCCTTGAACTCCTCTAATTTCCGAAGCGAAAAAAAATAAACCCGCTAAAACTATTAAACCAAAGGAATAAAGAAGTAAAATCAGGTAGGGATTGTCTCTTAAGGTACGCCAGTCAGCGAAACTCAAGAAGAACATTGAAAGAAAACCAATTACAAAAAAAATAATCTGTTTGTTAAAATTAGAAAAATCTCCTCTGCCAAAAGAAGAACTATAAAGAGACAAAAGACCGATACCAACCAATAAAACAGCTACGACGATTAAAATCCAATCCAGCTTTTTTATATGACTAACGCAAGATTTAATCATTTTATCATTTCTAAAAATTCCTTCTCGCCTATTACTCTTATCCCCAGTTTTTCGGCTTTCTCTAATTTAGCTCCCGGCGCTTTACCTCTAATAACATAGTCAGTCTTTTTAGAAACGGATTCGGAAGTTTCGCCACCAAGGAGACGAATTTTCTCTTTGGCTTGTGCTCTGGTTATTGTTTTTAAGCTACCGGTCAAAACAAAATTTTTCCCTCCAAGTTTTTTGCTTTGCGTTTTTCGCTCTTCGGTTATTACCTGTACTCCAGCCTTCTTCAGTTTCTCTAAAAAATCTAAATTCCTTTCTTCCCTAAAGAAATTGTAAATTAATTTGGCAACTATCGGACCGATATCTGTGATTTTTTGTAGCTCTTCAAGGGAAGCGTCTTTCATTTTTTCAATTGAGCCAAAATATTCTGCCAAACCCTGAGCAGTCTCTTCGCCGACATTTCTGATGCCCAAGACATAAATGAACCTTGATAATAAAATTTTCTTTTTCGATTGGATGGCTTCAATTAAATTTTTAGCAGATTTTTCGGCAAAGCGCTCCAGCGGCAATATATCTCCTTCTTCTAATTTGAAAAGGTCGGCGGGATCGGAAATCAAACCCTCGTCAATCAGCCTATCAATAATTTTGGGGCCAAGGCCTATAATGTCGAATGACTCAACAAAATAGTAAAAATATTCTTTCCGGCGAGCAAAGCACTTAAGATTAGGACAACGCCAGACTGCTTCGCCTTCTGACTTAATTAGTTTTGTTTGGCAGGCTGGGCATTTTTTAGGAAAACGAAATTCTTTCTCTCGGCCCGTTCTTAATTCCGGTAAAACCTTGATAATGTCGGGAATGACATCCCCGGCCCGGCCGACAATGACCGTATCGCCAATTTTTACTCCCAATTTTTTGATTTCATCCTCATTATGCAAAGTGGCTCGGGAAATCTTTACTCCGCCAATATCTACCGGTTTTAAATAGGCTACCGGAGTTACCGCACCCGTCCGGCCAATCTGAACGTGAATCGCTTCAACAATGGTCGTTGCCTGTTTCAAAGGGAATTTGTAAGCAATGGCCCCTCGGGGCGCTTTGCCGACCACTCCTAATCTTTTGAAAATTCCGATATCATTGATCGTTACGGTAATTCCGTCAATTTCGTAAGGGAATTTTTCTCTTAATCCCTGGGTATTCTTATGAAAATCAAAAACTTCATCTAAGTTCTTACAGTATTTTGAGTACTTGTTGTTAGTTTTGAACCCTAAAGCGGCTAAAATTTGATGCTTATCTTCATGGGTTTTTTGGCCTAGCTCAGTGACTAATTCATAACAGGTTGAATCGAGATGGCGCTGCCTAGTCGCCTTGGGATCCAACTGTCTAATGGAACCAGCTGCCAAATTTCTAGGATTGGCAAATAGAGGTAAGTCTTTCTTTATTTGCTCCTGATTGATTTTTTCAAATTCCTTTTTGGTAATAATCACCTCTCCCCTAGCTACTATCTGCGGCGGAGATTGGAAATTATCAAGATTTAGCTTGAGTGGTATAGCCTCAATAGTTTTTAAGTTCTGGGTAACGTCTTCGCCAATTAAGCCATCACCCCGACTGGAGCCAACTTTTAAAACTCCGTTTTTATAAACTAATTCTATGGCTAAGCCGTCTAATTTTGGCTCGCAATAAAAATCAACTTTTTTCATTTCTTCGGGTGTTAAAAGTCTAGAGATTCTTTCCAGCCAGTCTTCCATATCTTTCTGCGAAAAAGCATCATTAAAAGACAACATTGGTTCGGGATGTCTGACTTTTTCAAATTTCTCCAAGGGCTTTCCGCCAACCCGCTGGGTGGGCGAATCGGGCGTAATAAGTTCCGGGAACTCTTGCTCTAAATCAAAAAGTTCCTTTTTTAGAGAGTCCAAGGCGGCCTCGGAAATCTCCTGACGGTCTAAAACATGATACAAGTAGCGGTGGTGATTAATCTCTTTCTTTAATTTACCGATGCGTTCTTTGGCTTGCTTTTTGTGCATAGCTTAATATTTTATAATATCCTGAAATCGCTTTTTTTGAAAGCTCTGAAAATAAAAAACCAGAGGAATGCCCTCTGAAAATTTTAGCATATTTTTGTCAGATTCGGTTACTCTCTTGATATTTTACTGAAAATTTAAAAATCTAAGGCTTTATTTCTCCGAATTCATCGCCCGGAGGACAGAAAATATAAATCGCGAATACTAAATCAAATACCGCGCTTGGATCGGCGCTATTACCTTTCTCAGCCCAATCAAGGCCAGTCCAGCGCCATCCTTTTCCTGGAAGATAACGGCGCTCAGTACAGCAACTAGCCCACTCTATATGTTCTCCTGGCGGCGCGTCATAATAAACAACTAAGGCGTAGGCGGTTCCCGAAGCAACCGGAGCAGGCGGATCAAAATTAAAAGCTATATCATATCTATGAGCTCCTTCATCATTAATAATATCAAAGTCAGTGGTTGAAGCAAGCGGAGGTGGCGCAGGAAAGGCAATAGATTCTGGCTTAGTGGCGCCTGGGTTATCAGTAGAGCTAGCATAAAAATTATCCGTGTATGATGGATCGATATTTCTGATTTCCGCCCTTAAAGTATTGGTGTAAATACTACCTGCATCAAACGCTTCCATATAAATATCTGCTCTATAAAGGTCGCCGTCTCGGCCAGCCACAAAGGTTTGGGCATAAGGCTTGCCGACCTCCACCTCTGGGCCAAGCTTCCCTGCCCCGCCGCATCTACAGGGTTCGTGTCCTGGCGGGCCTTCGTGCACAACTGGAAGTGCCATCGCCTGGTCAAGGCCTATTGGCGCCGGCGCATACATTGCTCTCCTGACACTTCCGCTCCAACCAATTGAAATCCAGGCTGATTCACTTAGCGAAATCGGAACTTCTTTTAGGCAATAAAAAGTTTCCTCAGCTGCATCTACTGTCTGCCAGTTACCAAGATCACAACTCGCAGCAGGTGGAACCGATTTATTTTCTAAAATATATTCCATTCCCGCGCTAGCAGCAGCAATGGCCTGAACTGATTCTTTTACATTCCTGGCCATTTTTATTTCTCTGACATTCAAAACGATTAATCCGATACTAATAAGTAAGATAGCAGTTAAAATCAAAAGGGTGACTAAGATTGCTATCTGCCCTTTTTTGTTAAAAATAATTTTTAAACTCATATTAGTATGACATGATTGAAACCGTGGTCTGTAAAGATATGCTTGACGAAGGGTCGCTAACCGACTCAATGTTCATGGCAATAGTTACTCTTGGCTGAACGTCTTCCCCAACAAAATCATTAACGCAGAAAACAAGCTCGCTAACATTGACTTCTGAGGAAGTGAGTGATCTACTATTTAATCCTATACCCGCCATTAACTTTTGGCTGTCTAAACCGTATCTTTGAGGAAAACCAGTTGAACTAAAAAAATCCAAGCTATTACTGCATACCCCGGGAGGCGATGTTATTTCTTGAGCCGTCCTTATTTCCCGACTCATTGTTTCCATGGCATAACGGGCATTATCTTCCACTGTTTTTATCCGGGTAACTTCTTTTTCTCCGGTAACCGAGGAAACAAAAACTCCAATCGCCACAGTGATTACCAGTATGACAATAAAGCTGGTAACAAAAAGTTCAATCAGGGTGAATCCTTGATTGCTAAAACTTAGTTTTATTTTGGCTTTCAAAAAGGACATATTAATATGCTATTTTCTCAAAAACCCGGCACTTACACGAGCCAGTGTCACAGTCATATATGTCACATACGACGGAAGGGTCGGAATAAAAAGCCGGTACATCCGGAGACTCTTCCAGGCCAGGGTTAAGTTCGTCACCATTGTGATCCCAGGGTGATATATAAAGAAATTCTCCGTTGAAGGGGTCACCTGCGTCATAATCATTGCAATTCCCCCCTATACAGCATCTTGCACATTTGCGATTGTGATGATATTCACCGCTGCCGGTAAGAGGGAAACAGTCGGCATTGCCTTCTTCTTGTTTTAAGTCAAGACAGTTCACCGCCGCTCCTGTTTCGTCCCATCTATACTTAACTACAGGAGAAGTTATTACTTCATAGTCCCGAAGAATATCTCTCACGCTGATTTGACGCCAGTCTCCTCCCTGGACTTGCCAGGCGACCCAGGAGGTGACCCGAAGGCGTGTGCCACCAGCCTGTTCTACTATTCTAATTAAACGGTAGAATTTAGTTGGCTCTCCGCTGCTATCGTGAGAGTAAAGACCATCACTATCAAGAAAAAGCTGACAAGCTGTCCCGAGGTTATTTTTACAAGCTATAGCATTACCAATACCAGGAAGCAGATAAGTGGGAGCGGTAGTACTGGAACTTAGCGTCACCGAACCTTGGCCTATGTCTTGCTTCCAAGAAACGCTATTATCTCTCATGCCATTGTCCGCTTTGTCTGCCAGCCAGTTACTATCTCTAATATTCTTTATTACTCCTATGCCTTCTTGAGCCAAATTGGCAGCAATAACTTCATCCGGGCTTACCCGACTAATAGAAATAGCATAGCTGATTACTCCTAAAATCGCTATCAGGCCCGTAGTAATAATAGCAACAGCGATTAAGGCCTCAACAAGAGTAAAACCTTGAAATTGACCAGAGGTCGTTTTCTTAAATTTTTTAAAAAAATTTGCCCTCATTTAGATTAACCTATTCCAATGCTTATTCTATGTCAATGGTGCCCCTTTCGTTTATTATAATATTTCTAAAATTACTTGGGTTGTCTATCCTTCGAACAGGAATGGTCGTGGTGGCAGCAGGACTCTTTCCGCCATAAGGAGCACTAAAAAGAATGTCGGTACTGGTTCCTATTTCCATGCCCGCAGGCAGATCAATCACCTCAATCACAAAAGAGCTACCGGGACAAGTTACGTTAGGCGGAACGCCGCCATAATTTTCAAGTAGGCTGTAAGAGGAAGAAGCAAGACTGAAACGAATGCCGTAGCTACAAGGAACATATTCTTCAGTACCAGCCGTCCTTGTCTCAGCTGCCATCGCCATATTCTGAACCAGACGCAAGTCGTTAGCCACTTGCCGAACCGCTATCTCAAGACTTGTTCCCGGCCGAGGATCACCAATCCACAGCGCGCCAGCCATTATCAAAATAATAGCCGTAACCACCAAAAGCTCTATAAAGGTCATGCCCTTGTCGCCTATCTTTTTAAAATTTTTTAACGTATTCAGGGCAGTCATCCTAGATTGATTAGATCTAAATAAAGGTTTATCAGCGGTCCGCCCCAGAACAGAGCAATAAATGTTCCGAAAACCAAGAACGGACCGAGGGGAATTTCTGATTTTAAGGTTTTTTTACCGAGCAGAATTAGGTCTACTCCTATTATAGCACCGATTAAAAAAGTTAAAAACAGGGCCACAAAGATATTAGGCCAGCCCAGAACCAAACCCATTAAAAAAACCAACTTAACGTCCCCCCCACCCATCCAGGCACCGCGGGAAATTAAAATGAACAATAAAAAGAAGGCAGCTGCGCCAAAAGCGGAGAATAAAAACTGAATTAAGAACTTAGAATTATGAACTACAAATAGCGAATAAAAAATATTATACAAAAAAGTAATAACAATTGCCGGAGAAACCACTTTATCGGGAATAATATAATGCTTTAAGTCGTAAACGAAAATTATGATCAAAAAACAGGAAATTATCCAGTAGTAAATTAGGTCTAAAAAATTAAAAATTGTCCCATTAGATAATTTCATATCTAACGGGATAAAAAAATTGAAAATTAGTAGAAACAGCAGCCCCGTTGCCATTTCAACTAGAGGATACTGAAAAGATATGGATTTCTGGCAGTAGCGACATTTACCTCTTAAAATAAAGAAGCTCAAGAGAGGAATCAAATCTTGCCAAGACAAGATATGACGGCAATACGGACAGAGGGAGCGACCTCTAAGAAAACTCTGGTCGGTCTCCAGGCGATAAATAACACAATTCAGAAAGGAACCAACTGCCAATCCGAAAAGAAAAATTGAAAAACAAATTAAAGTTGCCATTTTACTATTTTACCTAGTTAGGAACTTAATAGCAAACCTTTTTATTCTGACCTCTTAAGAATTTCTAACGGGGGTTAACATTTCTTAAGCCAAATAAAAACCGGCTGCGAGTCCGTTGCCGGTTTTTAAAAATAATTTGGCAGTTCAACAAAACCAAACAAATCGCCGCCAGTCAATTATGGACAGCCGGCAGGCGTTTCTATCCTGGTCTCAGTTACCGTGGCACTGGTACAAGAAGCATTCGGATGACCGGTTAATGTTACCGTATAACCCGGATTAGATTCATTGCAGTCACTTGAAGTAGCATAGGTTACACTCGTAACATTTAATTCAGTCGCCGTGGGTAGATTAGACCCACAACCCGGACTACACATGTCTCCCCCTGCCGAAGTCTGTAAGTCATTAGTGGGAACAGCACAACACAGGGAAATTCCCGGCCTGACACCAGAAAGAGTTGATACTGTTGCCGCGGTCAGAGCCCTCGTTCTAGCTCCAGACAAAGAAATCAAGACAATGGCAGCTAAAATTCCGATAATGGCAATAACCACCAAAAGCTCAATCAGGGTGAACCCTCTTTTTTCTCTGAAAAATTGCATGTTAATTAGTAATTTTATTAGTAATTGTTAAACTTCGACCTTTTAATTTTTATCAGCGTTTACTATGCTATTCTTACGGCCTCTGGGTCAAGAAAATCTTGGAATTCTTATTGTCTGCATCTCTGGTAAAAATATTCTTATTTCATTATATCCCGCGACATCTAACGGAGTCAAGGTGTGAAGAACTTTAGGCTATCTCAGATAGCTGGTAGATGGGCAGCAAGAAGGTGGCGATTACTATGCCAACTATCCCTCCCAGAAAAACAATTATTAAAGGCTCTAAAGTGCCCAGAAGATTCTCAATACCTCTCTCGGTTTCTTTCTGGTAGAAATTGACTAAACTCATCAGGGATTCGTTTAAGGTTCCGGTTCGCTCGCCGACAAGGGTCATCTGGGTAAAGACCGGCGAGAAAATCCCAGGATAATAAGCCAAAACTTGGGAAATTGACTTTCCTCTTCTAACCTCATCCCTGGTCTTTAAAATAGCTTTCTGATAAATGGAATTCCCGACAATTCCACTGGTAATTTCTAGACATTCGGCGATGGGCAGACCACCAGAAATCAAAGTGGTGAGATTCTCGGCAAATCTCGTAACATAAACCAATTTTAAAAGGGGCCCTACCACGGGAATCTTTAAAATGCTTCTGTCAAAAAAACCTCTTCCGCCTTCGGTCCTATAAAACCAAAAAAGAGAACCAACCAAGAACAATAAAATAAAAATAAAAATCCAACCCCATTCTCTAAAGAATTCAAAAAGGGCCATGGCTATTTTAGTATGGGCCGGCAGATCCGTGCCCAGATCTCTCAAAACCGTGGTCAACTGGGGAATAACAAAGAAAACCATTAAAGCCAAAACTATTAAGACGACGACGAGAACTATAGCCGGGTAAATCATGGCCCCCTTTATCTTGCCACTTAAATGGTATTCTCTCTCCAAATGTTCAGCCAGGTAACTAAGGGCCTCGGAAAGCTTTCCCGAAGCTTCACCAGACCTGACCATCGCAACATAAAAAGGGGAGAAAAGCGCCGGATATTTGGCAATAGCCAAAGAAAAGGCGGTGCCTCCTTCAACCTCATTAGAGATTGCTAGAATTTTTTCCCGAAAATTGAGGTTTTTTGTTTGGCTGGCTAAAGTCTGTAAAGATTCAACCATGGGTACTTTGGCGCTAAACATTATGGAAAGCTGTCGAGAAAATAAAACACGGTCTTTTAATGAGACCCTTGAGAGAAACTTTATCGACCTGGCATAAAACGGAACCTCTCCCGCCTCTTGTAAAACCGTAACATACAACCCGTATCCCTGCAAAATGGAAACAGCCTTTTCTGCGGAAGAAGCTTCAATCACTCCCGCTTGAATTTTTCCGGTCTCAGTGCGGGCTTGGTAGTTAAAATTCATCCAATTTGAGGTCTGCTGTTATATAGTAGACAACTAATTTCCAACAAACTCTTATTGTCAGTTTTAACATATCAGTGCCCCGCAGAAAAATTTTCTAAAGAAAATTTCTGCCAAGGTTTCTAACGAGATTTATTTAATCAAAATCTTCAGTTCGGCCGGACTAAGCGAGTAATTCAAGGCCTTTTCTAGGCTGATTTCTTTCCTCTTAATGAGGTCGGCTAAAGATCTATTTAAAGAAATCATTCCTCTTTCGGCCGAGGTCTCAATAACCAGAGGGATCTCATGGATTTTATTCTCTCGGATTAAGTTAGCCGTAGCCGGAGTGTTAAATAGAACCTCACAAGCGGGAAGCATGCCCCCCTTTATTCTAGGGATTAACCTCTGAGAAACTATGCCTAAAAGAGAGCCTGATAACTGGGCCCTGACTTGATTTTGCTGGGCCGGCGCAAACGAATCAACGATTCGGTGAATTGTCTGGCTAGCAGAGTTAGTATGTAAAGTAGCAAAAACTAGATGGCCGGTTTCAGCCGCCGTAATGGCAGTGGCTATAGTCTCCGGATCTCTCATCTCGCCAACCATAATGACGTCTGGGTCTTGGCGAAAAGTAGAACGAAGGGCCCGGTTAAAAGAAAGAGTATCTTGATAAACCTCACGCTGGTCAATAACCGATTTATCATCTTCAAAAATATATTCAATAGGGTCCTCAATAGTGATGATGTGATCTGTCCGCATATGGTTTATCTCACCAATCAGGGCGGCTAAAGTGGTCGATTTCCCATGAGAAGAGGGGCCGGTAATCAAAACAAACCCCTGAGTAGCCTCAGTAAACTGGTGTAAAACGGTAGGAAGATTTAATTCTTCAATTGTGGGAATTTTAGAAGGAATTAACCTCAGGGCGCAGGATATATTTCCTCGTTGGAAAAAGACATTAACCCTGAACCTGGCCTTTTCTTCAGGAAAACTATAAGAAAAATCGACTTCTTTTTTTTCAAATAATCTTTGTCTTTGCTCCTCGCTCATCAAGGTTTCAGATAAATTTTTGACATCATCCGAAGAAAGTTCTTTGTGTTTTGTTAGGGGAACGAGTCTACCCGCCAGCCTTACAGTCGGCGGATGCTCAGCAGACAGATGCAAGTCGGAAGCCTGTCCCTGAACGGTAATAGATAGTAATTCTTTGAGTTGGGCAGAATAATCTAACATATATTTGTTTATAATATTACTTTAACTTTTTTAAAAATTTTCTTAACTACTTCGCTTGGTGTTCAAAGAAATAAGTTTCTTTTCGTCCTCACTTCAGTAGTTGTTCTATTTCTGTAACTACTTCGCTTGGTGTATAATGAGCTTTTATCAAATATTTAATTGCTCCCATTTTTATACCTTTTTCCACTTCTTCCTTCTGGCCAAGATTAGATAAGATAACAATTTGTAAATTCTTTAAATACTCAATATTAGCACTTAGAGCTTTAATCTTTTCCAATATTTCCCAACCGTCAATCTGAGGTAAGACAATATCTAAAAGCAAAAGGTCAAATTTTTTTTCAGATAATTCTCTTAAGCCCTTCTCTCCATCGGTGGCCACCTCAATACTAAAACCGGATTCTTTAAGCTTGGTATTATAAATATCAACAAGGAAAGGGTCGTCTTCAATTAATAAAATTTTTTTCATATATCGAGCTTTTAAAATTTATTAGGACGAAGCTGGAAAAGAAGAAGGTCACCTTTGGCTATCTTTCTTCGGCTACCCTGAGCACCTCCTCTATGGTAGTAATGCCCTGGAGGGCTTTTATGATACCGTCTTGGAACATGGTAACCATTCCTTGACGTTTGGCTTCTTGTTGAAGATTTTCAACGGTCGGAGCCTTTAAAATTATTTCTGACAGCTGGTTAGTCATTTCAAAAACTTCAAAAACGGCTAATCTCCCTGAAAAACCTGCTTTATTACATTTGTTACAGCCACCCGGCTCAAAGACAGTTAAGGGTCTTTTGATTTTGATTTTTTCTTTAGCCTTCGGGGGCATGTTCTCAATTTCTTTCAAAATTAAATCTTGAATTGCTTTTTTCGCCTTTACTTCTTTCCTACAGTTTTCACAAAGCTTCCTAACCAATCTTTGGGCAATAATACAGCTTAAAGCCGGTGGAATTAAGTACGGCTTTATGCCCAAGTCAATCATCCTGGGAATTCCGCCCAAAGAATCGTTGGTATGCAAGGTTGATAAAACTACGTGACCAGTCAAGGCAGCATGACTGACTAAAAAGGCGGTTTCCTCGTCTCTAATTTCTCCCACCATAATAACATCCGGGTCTTGCCTTAAAACATGTCTTAAGCCTCGGGCGAAATCGTAATGAATCTCCGGTCTAATTTGGGACTGATTAATTCCTTCAATAAAATATTCCACCGGCTCTTCTAAGGTAATAATATTAACCCCTTCTTTATTGAGAACCTGTAAAACGGCATAGAGAGTAGTGCTTTTCCCGCAGCCGGTTGGCCCAGTAACTAAAATCAAGCCGTAAGGCCTTTGAGCCGCCTTTTTTACCACCTCGAAATTACGCGCTTCCATCCCTAACTCTTCAAATTTCTTTAAACCAACCTCTGGATCCAAGACCCTGAGAGCCACTTTTTCTCCCATGGTAGTGGGAAAAGTGGAAACTCGAAAATCAATATTTTTACCGTCAATATTAGCTGTAAATCTCCCGTCCTGAGGAACTCTGGTTTCGTCAATTCTCAGATTGGAGAGAATTTTAACTCTGGCAATAATCGCCGGATGAGCTTTCATGGGTAAAAGAAGGGAAGCGTGCAATTGGCCTAATAATCGAAAACGCACCCTCAGCCTGTCTTTACCAGGTTCAATATGAATATCTGAAGCCTTCCCCTCAACCGCGTGTCTCAAGATCACGGCCACAATCTTGGTAACCGGAGCCTCTTCGGCCAATCTTTCAAATTCTTCTGCCGTCTTGGGGACTTTCTCCTCCTTAAATTCAACTTTCAATTCTTCTAAGGCTCTACCCACTTCTCCCTTGAGGGTACGATACTGTCTTAAAGCTTTGTTAAAAACATTCGGAGTAATAAGAAAAGTCTGGTAATTGAAATTTCCCTGGCGGGCTAAAAATTTCAAGGCCTCTTCGGCGTTCAAGTCTTCAGGATAAATCATCCCCACTTCCAAAAGATTATCTTTTTTGGCCAAAGGTATCATTCTGTAATGTTTGGCAGCGTCCTCAGGGATTGATTCTAAAACCTCTAAAGGAATTTCCTCGGCAACAATATCGGTTTTCAAGGGAATTTTAAGGCTTTTTGCTTTTAAGTTAAATAAAAAATCTTCGGAAGTTATTCCTTTTTTCAGTATTATTTCTTCTTCTCTCTTACCCGAAGACTTAATTTCAAACTCTAAAGAAGCGGCCTTCTCTTTCTCTAATACTCCTTTTCCAACTAGTTGCTGAACTAAGTTAGACACATTAATAAGACAGAAAAGGATTCTCCCGGCCAATTTCTCCTTCAAAAGGAGGAATTTCTTCAAAAAGCTGAAACTCTTGAAGGAGGGGGCTTTGTAATACCTCAAAATTTATTTTTA
The DNA here is from genome assembly GCA_001303125.1 of Parcubacteria bacterium DG_74_1. Taxonomy (GTDB): domain Bacteria; phylum Patescibacteriota; class Minisyncoccia; order Minisyncoccales; family DG-74-1; genus DG-74-1. The sequence goes on from LJNE01000001.1 coordinate 28,913, forward strand.
TTACCGGAAGTCTCTCAATCTCGGGAGATGGGGGCAACGGCTCCGTCATAAACCTTTGCCAAATAAAAACGAAAAAACCCGCAGTTATTATTACCAAGAAAACGAAAATCAAATTTCTTTGTCTTTTTCTATATTGAAGAAAAGATTCGTCCATAAAATTAGTAAGAATAGAATTTTATTCCTAACGCAAAAATAAAATAATCTTGTCCTAATTGAGAGGTAGAGAAATCAATAGATGTTACCTCGATAAGTCTAGATGATTTTTCCAATGTATGGAGCCATTCCTTAAAAGAGGAATATGAGCCAGCCAGCGAAAAACCAAGACGATGTTCTTGAATATTCGGCCTTTGATCAAGAGCATAAGTAGTAACTTCTCCTATTGATGCTAAAATGAGGTCGTTTTCGGCGCTAATCTTTTCCAGATAATCCAGCAAAGAGGGAAAGGAAAGTTCTGAAGGGAGAGCGGAATCAATTTTAGAAAGAGACTCCTGGTATTCTTTTAATTCTTCCGACATATTATATAGATCTGTAAAATAATCTTTCGTTCTCTGAAGCTCGGCCTCTCTTTGATCAACTTCAACCCGAAGGACGTTCAACTCCCGATATTTGGGCAAAATTAAGGTCATTATCAAAACCAGGCTGATAACAATAAAAATAATAATGATGATGATGCGGTTTGTCATATTAGGGCAGAGGGATAAAAATCTCAGGGCTAAGAAGAAGAGAGAAAGTAAAGCGGATCGGTACCTCTTGGGTTGCAATTTCTTTCCCTCTCACAAACGAAACCCCAGATAGAGTCACATCTCGAATAAGTTTTTCTTCTTTGAAAATAAGAAGCTGCTGGCCTAAAGACTTAAATGAATCGGTCTGGCCACCGATAACAACAGTGGCCCCTTTTTCGTTAGAGGAGAAACTAAAACCAGAAAACCAAACTTTCGGATGAGATATACTTTCTAGATAATCAAAAATATTCGAGCCCGCTTCATGGGCATCAAGCAAAAAAGAGAAATCTTCAATTTTTTTCTGTTGGCCAAGCATTTCCTCTATTAAGGCGAGATTTTGGGGAGTTTTTTCTTTGACCGCATCTTCCTTCAGTCTTTGAATCGTTTGATTAGTTTCTTTTACAGAAGTACTTAAAAAAAAGTAGCTCAAGACCGTAGCCAAAAGGAGGACTATTGAAACAAACAATAAGATATTTGCCAAAAAAGGAGTTTTTTCTGCTGGCTTGGGAATAATTTCTACTGCCATAAATTTATTCTGTACCGTTATGAATTGAAACGGATTTCTATGTTTTCTCTAGGCCCCTCAAGGCGGCTCCTACTGCTACAGCATAACGCGGACCCATCTCTTTTAATGATTCTTCTAAAATTGATGGGGAAGAAATCTCGGAAAAAGGGTTGGCAATCTCTGTTTCTTTTTTAAAATAATTCTCAAAATATTTCTTTAACCCTGGCAAAAGACTGACGCCGCCCGCAATTATAAATTTTTGAATATTTTTACCTGTTGTCTGATTAAAATGAAGGGTGACCTTTTCTGTTTCTTTTAAAACAACATCAACTAAAGAAGTTAAAATTTTTTTGACACTTTTTACTGACGAAATAGTAGCAATATCAGCGGAAGACAAGGGAATCTTTTCTAACCCATATCTTTCCTTAAGATTTTCAGCTGTCGGATAATCCACGTATAATTCTTCAGCCACTCTTTTAGTTAAATCGCTTCCAGAAAAGTCAAAGCTGTAGGACAGTCTAAGAGTTCCTTTGTCTATTATACTACAAGTAGTAGTCTGAGCGCCAATGTCAATAATAGCAACCGTGTCTTTCTCTTCGGCCGGGATCAAAGAACGAATCAGACTGAAAACCTCAGCTTCCATGGCTCGAGGTTGAAGATTAGCCAATCGAGCAATTTCTCGATATTGATTAACTATTTCGTTAGGGACAGCCACCAAAATAATTTCTAATTTTTCTTTTGTTTGCCCAACACCCTTGTTTTCAATCATCCCCCAGTCCAAGGTTACCTCTTCCAAGGGAAGAGGAACATGTTGCTTGGCTTCAAAAAGCACTGCCTGAGGAATCTCTTCTCTACTCATCGGCGGTAACTCTAAGGTGGTAAAAAAACTGGAAAAATCAGGAATCGAAAAGATGCACTCGCGCGTCTTAAATCCTGCCTCCTTCATTGCCGTCTTTATTACTTGGGCGATATCTTGACTTGAAAGTAAAAGGGTATTTTTTTCAAAAGTCCGGAATTGATTTTTCTGACCAACCTTGGCCTTCATTTCGGCATAATTCTCCAGTTTTTTCTTCTCTCCCTGGCCCGATAATTCTACCATCTTGATACCAGAGGTACCGACATCTATTCCCAAGAATCTTTTTGAAGAAAATATCTTCGAGAAAATCATAGAGTTATTATATCATACAAATAAAAACAATGGTATTCAAGAAATTAACAGATCTTATCTTGGAGGTTTTTCGCCAAAGTTCTGTTTCGGCTGTCAAAGAAAGGGAGGTTATCTCCGTGAAGGCTGCCGGGCTATTTCGGAAATCTCTAAATCCCACAAGCAACATTCTGACCGACGCCTTAAAGATTTGTATTTCGCTCTCCCCTACCAACATCTCCTAATTAAAAACTTGATTCAGAAATTTAAATACCAACCCTTTGTCAAAGAACTGACTAAACCTCTCTCTCTGCTAATTATAGGATACTCTCATTTACTAGACAACAAAACAAACTTTACAGATTTTACCATTATACCAATCTCCCTTGAAAAAAGAAAGCTCAAATACCGAGGATTTAATCGGGGCAAAGAAATTATTGGTATTTTAATTGCCAGAGCCCGCCCCGACTAAGACCGCCCTTAGTCAAAAAATCGGCCAGGCCGGTTTTTTATTAGCAGAAACTTTTCTTACGGCGGGAGTAGGATTCGAACCTACGGTACTCTTTCGAGTACAGCTGTTTTCAAGACAGCCCCGTTCGTCCACTCCGGCATCCCGCCGATAGGACAGATAGAAGAGGCGAGGTAGGAAAGTAGTCGCGACGGCTTCGCCACATGCTTTAGCAATTTCAGGTTTTCAGTGAACTTCGCGCGCTTTGGCAGCTTAGGTCTCGCAAGGCGAGGTGCAAGGCAGGTAAGGCTTCTACAAATTCCAGCTGACGGAGAGGGTGGGATTCGAACCCACGAGGGGATTTTACTCCCCTAACACGTTAGCAGTGTGCCGCTTTCGACCACTCAGCCACCTCTCCGGCTATTTTATATCTTACCCGCTAAAATTCATCAAGTCAATTGAATTAAAATAAATTTTATGATAAATTATAAATTGAAAATAAAAATTTATGCGCCCGTAGTTCAATGGATAGAACGTCAGGTTGCGGACCTGAAGGTTAGAGGTTCGACTCCTCTCGGGCGCACCAATAAATTATGGATTTCTTCACGCCTCTTGAAAAAATCCCACGGGTTGGTCCTCAATACCAAAAAAGATTAAAGAGATTGGGGATTAAAACCGTTGGGCATCTTCTTTTTCATTTTCCTCACCGGTATGAGGATTTTTCGAATGTAATACCGATATCCGAAGTTAAAAGAGGTGAAATGGTTTCAGTCCAAGGAAAGATTTTGGATATCAAAAATATTAGAACTTTTAGGAAAAGAATGGTTTTAACCCAGGCCTTGGTTGGAGACACTAGCGGAAGCTTACAGGTAATTTGGTTTAACCAGCCTTATTTAATAAATAATTTCAAAAAGGGGGATTTTCTTTTCTTGGCAGGAAAAATGAATCAGTCAAAAAGCGGAAGATACCTCTCTTCCCCCGCTTATGAAAAAATTTCGGATGAACTCCGATTCAAGAATTCCGACTTGATTCATACGGGGAGATTAGTCCCGGTCTACCCCGAAACCGAAGGGCTTTCTTCGAGATGGCTAAGGTTTATAATAAGACCACTCTTGGATCAGTTAAAAGATGAAGTTTCCGATCCTTTACCCGATTACCTGACAAAAAAATATAATTTTCTTGACTTGAAAGAGGCCCTCTGGCAAATTCATTTTCCCGACTCTTTGAGATTAGCCCAGGAAAGCAAGAAAAGGTTTATCTTTGAGGAATTGTTTATTCTTTCTCTTTTCGTTTTAAGAGAAAGAACGAAATTAGCCAAAGAAAAATCAGTAAGCGTGCCTTTAAATGTAGGGCTTGCCAAACAATTTGTAAAAAGTTTGCCTTTTCAGTTGACAGACGACCAGAAGAAAGCTTCTTGGCAAATATTAAAGGATTTGGAAAGGCCCTTTCCCATGAACCGACTTTTACAAGGAGATGTCGGTTCGGGGAAAACTGTAGTGGCCGCCATGGCTGCTCTAAACACAGTTAAGACAGGTTATCAAATAGCTCTCCTTGCTCCGACCGAAATTCTAACCCAGCAGCACTACCAAACCTTTAATCTGCTTTTGAAAAAAAATAAAATAAGTATTGGTTTAATTACCGGCAAGGAAAATAAATTTAAAAATAAGAACATAAAAAGAAAAGGGCTGCTGAGGAAGACAAAAAGTGGAGAGGTTGATATTTTAATAGGAACTCACGCCTTGGTCCAAAAAGAAGTTAAGTTTGGGAAACTAGCTTTAGTTATTGTAGATGAACAACACCGTTTCGGAGTAGAACAAAGAGCGGGTCTCTGTCAGCAAAAAGACTTAATCCCCCACTTTCTTTCAATGACGGCCACCCCCATTCCCCGGACTCTTTCTCTGACAATTTACGGCGACCTTGATCTTTCTCTGATTAAAGAGCTACCCAAAGGGAGAAAAAAAATAATTACGGAAATCATTCCTCCGGAAAAAAGAAACAAGGCCTATAATTTTGTTAGAGAACAAATAAAAAAAGGCAGACAGGCTTTCGTTATCTGTCCAAGAATAGAACCCTCTGCCACTTTTCAAGAAAATAATTTTAATCAGATTAATTTAGAAAAGCGCGATAGGGGGTGGGCCGAAGTGAAAGCAGCAAAGGAGGAGTATAAAAAACTTGCTGAAAAAATATTTCCCGAATTCAAGGTAGCCCTTCTTCATGGAAGGATGAAGAACGAAGAAAAGGAAAAAATAATGAAAGGATTTAAAAAAGGTAAAACAGATATTCTGGTCTCAACCTCGGTGATTGAAGTTGGCATTGATATAGCCAACGCCACGATTATGCTAATTGAAGGCGCTGATAAGTTTGGTTTAGCCCAGCTTCACCAGTTTAGAGGAAGGGTCGGCCGGGGCAAAGAGCAGTCCTTTTGTTTTCTTATGACCGACTTTCCTTCCCAAAAAACAAGCCAAAGATTGAGGGCTTTGATTAAATGTAACAACGGATTTGAGTTAGCAGAAAAGGATTTAGAAATCAGAGGACCGGGCGACTTCATTGGTCAACGACAGTGGGGCATACCAAATATTGCCATGGATGCTCTAAAAGACATCTCTTTGGTGGAAGAAACTCGCAAAGAGGCGAAGGAAATCTTAGAGAAAGACTCCCACCTTAAAAAGTATCCTCTCCTGAGAGAAAAACTTAGAGAGTTTAGGGAAAAAATACACCTTGAATGATTATCCCTTTCCTTACCTTGTCTTTTCTGTTACCCAAAAACCTAAGGGTTTTCCCAATATTAATCTGGCCTGAGCTTCTAAAGCCGGAAGGGCACCAAAAAAAATTAAAGTGACCGGCAGCAAGAGCCACTGGAAGAACATGGAAAGATTTTTCAATTTAGAATAATTTTCGGGCCGCGGAGGCAGGAGTAAAAAAGAAATCGCCGCAGAAGTCAGCATGCCAACCATAGATAAGGTCATTAAATTGGCGATCAGCTTTGGCAGGTTATAAGCCAAGAGGGTAACGTTGAAAGTTCCTCCGCCTAAAACTAAGGGTAGCCAACCCAAAAAGAAAATCAAAAGAGCGGCTGCCGCCCAAGACCAGAATCCTTCAAAAAGAATAAAGGTCTGACGAAATTTCTCAAAAAGAGGAATTTTTTTGTTTTTTAAAAAACCATAAAGCAAATAAGGAATATTCTCTGCCCCCCACGCCCAACGTCTTTGTTGCTTGTATTGGTTAACTATTGTTTTAATCAAGCTTTTAGCCATCACAGCATCCATAGAAACCGGATAATATAAAGGAATCACCCGGTAATCGCCATCATAAGCCAAATAAGACTTCCAAAAGATTCTAGAGTCATCGGAAACCAGACTGGAGGGATAACCAACTTCTAAAAGAGTTTTAAAAGGAAGGGAGTGAGAAGAATAAGAGACCAATTGCTCGGGCCTTGCCTGCTGCATCATTTGCCAAAAGGTACCGGAAGTAGCAATGACCCGGGAAAAAGCCGGAGCCTGCCAAATATTATTATTATAGATCGGGATGGGTTGATAAGAAGACCTTAAAGGATTTTCAGCGGTTAAGTAATGATAGGTCAAGCAGGCAAAATAGCAAGGATAGGGTCGAGTGTCAATATCAAAATTAGAAATAATAACTTTTTCCGGCGGTATCCCGAATTTCTCTAAAATTTTCTCTTTAGCTTCTTTTGCCGCCCAGGCAACATTAGAACCCTTGCCGGCTATCTCACCCGAGATGTTTTGAGGATGTATTGTAATTAAAAAATGAAAAAAATTTTTAGAAAACTCCTTTTTAGCTTCCCGGGCTATTTTTTGAGCTTGCTCCCCCGCCCTTTCTTCAACGGCCAAAACGACAATTAATCTTTTCTTTGGGTATTCCGAATCAGCCAAGGCCTTAAAGGTAGTCCTTATTATTCCAAAATCCTCTTTATATGTTGGCAAGATTATCAGATGATAAATACTTTTCCAGTCGGGTAAATTATTCAATTTTTCTAGCCAGTCTATTTTTGTAACCTTTCTCATCTGCTGAAAACTGGCTACTTGATGAAAAGATAAATAAGCAACTTTTAATAGCCAATAAAGGGCGAAAATAATAACAAACAAAGCTACAGCAACAGGCGCCAGCCAGGACAAAATAAAAACTCCGACCAAAGCTCCCCACGAAAAGAGACCGGGAAGAATTTCAAAAAACCGATAGATAACTCTCTCTTTTTTATCCTTGAGATCTTGGGCCCGAGAAAGGTTAAGATAATCCATGCGGCCCCAACCGGATTTGAACCGGTGTTACCAGGATGAAAACCTGACGTCCTAAGCCAGACTAGACGATAGGGCCAATAACAATACTATTAAATAGTTTAATTTAATATTTGAAAAAAATCAAGGAAAAGCTTAAAATAAATTATATGCCAGAACTCCCCAAAGTTTACGATCCGAAAAAGGTTGAGGATAAAATTTATCATCTCTGGCAAAAGAGCGGTTTTTTCAATCCGGATAAACTACCGAAAACAAAAAATAGAAAACAAAAAATAAAAAATTATTGCATTGTTATCCCGCCGCCAAACATTACCGGTTCCCTTCATATGGGGCATGCTTTAAATGCCACGATTCAGGACATTTTGATTCGTTGGCGACGGCTTCAGGGATATAAAACTTTATGGCTGCCGGGCACTGACCACGCTAGTATCGCTACCCAAAATGCAGTGGAAAAGGAATTAAAAAAAGAAGATAAAACGCGCTTCGATTTAGGGAAAGAAAAATTTCTAGAAAGGGTTTGGCAGTGGAAAATTAAATACGGCAGCCTTATCTTAGAGCAACTTAAAAAACTGGGCTGTTCTTTGGATTGGTCCCGAACCAGATTCACCCTAGACAACGGTTACGCCAAAGCGGTTGAGACCGCTTTTTTACATTATTATAAAAAAGGTTGGGTTTATAAAGGTAAGCGAGTGGTAAATTGGTGCCTGAGATGCCAAACAAGTTTATCTGACTTAGAAATTGAATATAAAGGAGAGGGAGGAAAACTATGGTATATTCGCTATCCACTTAAAACTAAGAGCTTAAGGCTACAAGCTAAAAGCTATATTGTGGTGGCTACGACCAGGCCGGAAACTATGCTCGGCGATACGGCAGTAGCCGTAAACTCCAATGACAAAAGATATAAAAAATTGGTCGGTAAGGAAATTATTTTACCACTAACAAACCGGCAGATTCCCATTATCGCCGATAAAGCTGTCGACCTCAAGTTCGGCACGGGAGCAGTTAAAGTAACACCCGCTCACGACAGAGTGGATTATCAAATCGGCCGGCGCCACAACCTGAAAATTCTCCAAGTAATTGACGAGACGGGAAAGATAATAAATGTTGAAAATTATCAAGGCCTTAAAGCTCTTGAGGCAAGAGAGAGAATCGTTGAAGACTTGGCTAGCTTAGGCCTGATTGAGAAAATCGAAGATTATGACCATCAGGTGCCTGTATGCTACAGATGCGGAACTGTTATTGAATTAATCCCTTCAGAACAGTGGTTTCTGAGAATGGATAAATTGGCTAAAATGGCTATTAAGGCTGCCAAATTAGGACAAGTCCGATTTTTTCCAAAGCGCTGGGAAAAAGTATATTTTGACTGGCTAAAAAACGTGGAAGATTGGTGTATTTCAAGACAATTATGGTGGGGACACAAGATCCCTATCAAAGGAGAAAATGATGTACTTGATACTTGGTTCTCTAGCGCCCTGTGGCCTTTTGCCACATTGGGTTGGCCGGAAAAAGCCAAAAGTTTGAAGTTGAAAGCTAAAAATGATTTAAACAGGTTTTATCCGGCTGATGTTTTGAGCACCGACAGGGGAATTATTAATTTATGGGTAGCCAGAATGATTTTTTCTGGAATGGAGTTTATGAAAAGGCCGCCATTTAAAGATGTTTATATTCACGCCACGGTTTTAACCAAGGAAGGAAAAAGAATGTCAAAGTCTTTAGGTACTGGTGTCGACCCAATCAATTTAATTAAAAAATATGGCGCCGATGCTACGCGTTTTGGCATCGTCTGGCAGGTCATGGGAGGACAAGATATTAGATTTGTGGAAGATAATATCGTCATGGGGCGAAAATTTTGTAACAAAATTTGGAATGCTTCGCGGTTTGTCCTAATGAGTAAACCCGCACAGATTCACACTGATTTAGATTTTCTTGGTTCGCAAGGCGGATTTGCGCAGCTAAGAAAAATAACTGTGGCTGACAGAAGAATTTTGAAGGCGTTAGAAAAAACAATGGAATTGGTTGATAATGACCTCGAGTCTTTCCGATTCGGACCGGCTTCCCGCAAGCTCTATAATTTCTTCTGGCACGATTTTTGTGATATTTATATAGAGAAAACTAAATCTCAAGAAGACAAAAAAAATACCCAAAGAATATTATTATATGTGTTATTAACCTCGTTAAAGATTTTACACCCTTTTGTTCCGTTTATTACCGAAGAGATCTATCAAAAATTACCGATTAAAGATAAAAAGAAGTGTCTGATGGTCGGGTAATTTAAATTTCTCCCTCAGCGAAACCTTAGCTGGGTTGAGAGAAAGTTGGCTTAGGTAATCTATGTATTATTTTCTTTTAATTATCTTTGCTCTATTGCCCAGTGTTATCTGGCTTTTGTTTTTCTTAAGAAAAGATGCTCATCCTGAATCTAACAAAATGATCTTGCGGGTTTTTTTGTATGGAATGCTGGTAACTATTCCGGCTGCTATTATCCAGTTGGGATTTCTTGAGATCACTGAAAAATTAACTTACTGGCCTTTTCTAATTTTAACTTTGAATATATTTTTTGGAGTAGCACTGGTAGAAGAATTCTCGAAATATTTAGTTGTCAAAATCAAAGTTTTGCGAAGCTCCGAACTTGATGAGCCTCTAGATGTAATGCTCTATATGATTATTGCTGCTTTGGGATTTGCCGCGCTAGAAAATGTCTTATATCTGTCACGCATATATATGTTTCCGCCGCTAGATATTGTTTGTCCTGATTTTTTAACTAATATCATTCAGTTTCTCAGCGTAGTGTTTGGACATACTTTTTCGGAAGATGTTTTCTATGCTGTTTTTCTGACCAATATTTTTCGTTTTCTCGGGGCGGTATTTGGGCATGCTCTTTGGTCGGGAACCTTGGGATATTTCTTGGCTCTGTCGTTTTACGAACCCAAACAGAGGCTAAAACTTTTAATCCTAGGGTTCGTCTTAGCTGTTTCTTTGCATGCAGCTTTTAATTATGCTATTATGCAGATAGCAAAAACTGGAAACCCAGTATGGTTTCTATTAATAATAATTATGTTGATAGGCCTGGCTATTTTCGTTACGCTTGGCTTTAAAAGGTTGCAGAAAATAAAAAGTATTTGTAAAATAAAATAACATGGCCTCTTTCTTTGAAAAACTTAAAAAGGGAATGGGAATTGAAGAAGCCGGAGAAATAGAAGAAACTTCTTTTGCTGAGGGGTCAGAAAACGAAAGGGGAGAGATTGAAGGAAGGACAGTTTCTTCACGTGCCTCTCTACAGGATCGATCGGCAAGCGAGGAGAAACTAGCAAGAAAAAAAAGAACCCGAAAGCCTAAAAAAATAGGGGTCGGAGAAGCGGCGACTGTTTCTCCTGTCTCTTCGCGAAGCAGGTCGGCAGTGGAAGAACAGCTTATAGAAGCAAAGAGAGAACAAAAAGAATCATCTTCTGTTCCTCCTGCCACTGAACCCTTAACCGACAAAAAACCTATAGAAGTTGAGGAGAAATGGCTTGAGGCTGAAGGGGAGCTAGCAATTGATGTTTATCAAACCGAGAACGAAGTAGTAATTCAAGCAGCCATTGCTGGGGTAAGGCCGGAGAATTTAGATATTGCAATAGAAAGAGACATCCTTACTATCAGGGGAAATCGGGAAAAGCCATTTGAGGAAAGTGGAGATTATTTTACCCAAGAATGCTATTGGGGTCCCTTTTCCCGAGAGGTGGTCATGCCAGTTGAGGTTGACCCCGAGCGAGTTGAGGCAGCAATGAAAGATGGCATTCTAACCATCAGAATTCCCAAAATGCTAAGAGAAAAATTACGCAAAATCAAAGTAAGAATTTAAAAAGAGATTTTTCGACTCTTAAACAAAAACCGTCATGAGAGACGGTTTTTGTGTCGTATTTTCGGCACTCAATCGATTTTTTATTATGTTCCTGTACAATTCGAACCCGCAACCTTTTTGGGTCCCCGCCCATTTCTAGCTTGTGAGCAGGGAGGGATTCGAACCCACACGCCTTTCGGCAATAGGTCCTAAACCTATCGCGTCTACCAATTTCGCCACCTGCTCATCGAGAAGGGGTGGAGCGTGTTTTCCGCTTCCATCACAAAGACAAAATCATATGATTTATTTTCTAACTCCACCGCCACTGGTTTTTAAATTTTATCTCTTTAAACATAAAAAATCAATTCTTTCGATATTCTTTTCGACGACTCTCAAATCAAAAATTTAATTGATTTCCCTTCAGCAACAAAGGTTATTGCTGTTAAAGCTGCTTTAGATCTCTGGTTAGTGATGCCTCTCTAAAAAAACTTTTCCCGATGAAAAAAGCAAAAAAGGCGTAGAAAATGCCGACTATTAAATCAATAACATAATGCTCAGCGAAATAGACCAAACTAAATCCTAAACCAAGCGGAATAATAAAAATCGGCAATAACCTTTTCCCAAAGATATGTATTAAAAACAACGAAGCAAACCAGCTCCAAGCCATATGCAAAGAGGGCATTGCCGCTACTTCATTAGGGCCAATCCATGCATAAAAAACAGTAAGGAAAGCACCTAAATTTAAACCTTTCCCTACTTCCAATAATAATCTTTTTACCTCTTCGATATAGCCGTAGGAACTTGCCATCCATGGAGGCATGGCCGGAAATAATAAATAAGTAATAAACCCAAAGCCACACAGGATAAGAAAGCTCCAGGAAAAAGCCTTAAAATACCCTCTTTTTTCGAGCCAAATAATAAAACCTACTAAAAATACAAACCAAAAGTGGGAAAGATAAAAAAAGAAGCTGGTAATGTCATACCAGAAGAGAGAGCCCTCTTCCCAAAGATTGGTTTGTAAGAAAGCGGTGGGCAACTGGCCAAATAAAAAATGGTCTACCCTTATCATCTCCCAAATATGGACCGATTTTGCAAGATTATCAGCAATCCCCCTCATTGCCTCATAAGCAAAAAACATTAACAAGAAAGGGAACCAGTCTTTTAAAAAGATGGTCCATCTTCCAATAAATAAAGCGGCGAAAAAAAATAAAATAAAAATTACATCTAACCCGAGAACAATCCCTGATTTAAAAATAAGTCCAGTAATTATCAGAAAATATATTCCTAAGATTAAATAAGTAAAATTCTGAGGATTACTTAGAAATTTACTAATTTTTTGAGAAATAGCCATAAAAATTCATTATTAAAAACTCCAGCTAGGAAGCCACATTCTGAGCTGGAAGCTTTCCTCGCTTATAGGAAAACCATAGGTCAAAGGAGAAAAAAACAGAAAACTAATAAAGATTATAAGCAAAAGCATAAAAAAGATAAAATTAGCTTTCCCCTTTGAAAGAAAATTTTCTAAGACACTATTGAAAAAAAAGGAAAATATAATTATTGAGAAAATCAGGGCCGGCAAATAATGATAAATTATCATATATCGTTTAATCGCGAGGAAGGGAATTAAATAGACAAAGTAGCCAAAAAATAGAATTATTAAATTCTCAGAGTAAAAAAGCGCAGGTATTTTAAGCTTAAAAGAATAAAAATAATTTTTTATCAATAAATACGGAACTCCAATAAGTCCGACAATTCCCAACCACCAAACAATCGGATTTCCTAAAAGAAAAATATAAGAGGTTCTATTGTTTTGATTTTCTACAAAATAATGAGCTGGCCTAATCATAAAGGGCCAACTGTACCAATCAGACTGATAATTAAAAAGCATCGTTGAAGCTAGATTGCCATAAAGCATTAATTTATTGGTTTCAATAAATTTTTTGAATAAATTTCCTTCTGGTGGATTATTAAAGCTTAAAGAAAAAGAGCTCGAGGTGTTTTCTAAACGATGGTTAAGGACGGCTCCGCAGTTTGAAGTGCAAGCTAAGGGTAAAAGAGAAAAATGAATGAAAAAAATCAAAAAATAGATAGCTAGGGGCAAAACAAGGAGAGAAAAAATTTTTATCAAATTTACTTTCTTGAAGCTTTCCTTTAAAATAATTTCGCTGAAGGCCAAAAACCAGATAAGCGCTAAGACACCAATTCCTGTCCACTTTATGGAAATTGCCGTTCCTAAACTCAAACCAGTTAGAAGATTGAAAAGACACCACTTGGCAGAAAAAATTGGAAATTTTTTACATAAAAGGAAAAGGTAAAGACTCAAAAAAATAAAAAAAACCAAAACAATATCAAGTAAAATGAATCTTGATTGGACTATTAGAGCATTGTCAAATAGAACTAAAAAACTTGACAGAAAAGCAATCCTTTTGGAAAAACCCATTTCTTTGACTAAAAAATAAATGAGTAGCACTAAAAAGGAGCCCAAAAGAGCGGGTAAAAAGCGGAGGGCTAAAAAATTAAAATCGCCGTAATCACTATTGACGGCAAAATCAAACCCAGCTTGAATTTTCCCCAAGAAACCAGAAAGGGCCAGCAACATTTTTCCTAGAGGGGGGTGAATATCAAAATAGTATTGCTGAGAAAGATACTTGCTGGCATAGAGCCCAAAATGGGCTTCGTCAAAAACAACTTTTGGAGGAAAAGTAAGGTTAAAAAACCTGGTTAAAAAACCGAAAATTCCCAGGAGAAATATCTCCCAGGAATTTAACAGTTTAAGCAAAAAACCTGCTTCTCTTAACTTCATTAGGGAAAATTTATTTCTATATTTTTAAGACTGGGCTCTATCCTTATGGTGTTCCTGCTTGAAGCAGAAATGTGCGAATCCCGTAAGCCAGCATGGCAACAATAATCCCAATTACGGCATAAAGAATTATATGTCTGGCTCTTTCCACTTGTTCTGTATTGCCAGCTGCCGTAACAAACAGAATACCGGCATAAACTATAAAAACTATCGAAATGGCTAACAAAATCCAAAAAAGGTAGTCAGCTATTCTAGCAATCATCACGAGTAACTCAATGTTTGTTGGCAACGGTGACGTATATACCGCCGATGCCGCTATCGGGAGCATCAAAACCATTAAAAGAAAGCCAAGAAAAAATTTTTTCATTCTTAAAAAATTTTTAAATTTTATCTTATAACTCTACTCGACCTTTTACTTAATTTACAGAATTCTTTGCAAAAGTTCAATAAGGCCCCGAGCCAAAAGAACGATAAAAAAACCGATGACAGTATAAAGAATTATGCCTTTGGCTTTCTCAGTTTTAACTGGATCTCCGGCCGCCGTGATAAAATAAAATCCTGCGATAACTATCATCAAGGGAACCAAAGCTACAGTAATCCACCAAAGGAAATTTAAAAGACCTCCAACCAACTCCCCGAAACTGGTTGCTTTTATTGGATTTGTAATAACCAATAGTGGTAAAAATAAACCAGGGGGAATTAAGGCTGGTGGAGTTCGCCCCCTTAGACTTAACCTAATCTCTCCGTATCGCTTTATCCAGTTTATCGGCGATCTTTTTTCCATTAAATTATTTTATACTATTATTTAGCAAGTATCAAGCCTTGGTGGTAAAGACCAGCTCCAAACTCCTTTTCCAGTTCCAAACCAAGGCCTTTGGCTATTTCTTTTATTTCGTCAAAATCAAGCCATTCTATTTCCGGAGTTAAAGGATTATCTTTTATCCAATCAGCTACTAAAATTTTACCGCCTTTTTTCAAAATTCTTTTGCCTTCTTCCAGAGCCTGTTTTTTATTTTCGCATTCAAACAATAAATTGGTCATTAAAACCACGTCACAAGAATTAGACAGCAAGGTGGTTCCTTTTTCCACGTCAGCTTTTCTCAATTCAACGTTAAAAAGCTTTTCCATTTTTAACCTGGCCCTCAGGGCAGATAGGGGCTCTTCTAAGATATCTATAGCATAAACCTTGCCTTCTTCTAAGATTTTTGCCAGTGGTATTGTCCAGCCGCCCGAGCCTGAACCAAAGTCAGCCGCTGTCATGCTTTTGCGCAACTTCAAGCGCTTTAATATTTCTGGTGGATTTAAAAAATCTTGCATCATTCTGTTTATTATATAACTGGCTATAGACAGGTTGCTGAGGCGACGTTGTCTCCCGTTTCCAATTTCATTATCCTTACTCCCTGAGTGGCCCGGTTCAACGTGGGGATTGATTTAATCTCAGTTCTGATAACCTGGCCTTTCTGGGAAATAACAATTAAATCTTCTTCTTCGCCAGTTAAAATTTTTGCTGCCGCTAAATTTCCGGTTTTAGGAGTGACATTAGCGGCTTTAATCCCAGACCCACCCCTCCCTTGGGTCTTGTATTCTTTAATATCCGTCCTTTTCCCGTAACCGTTTTCCGTGACTACCAAGAGATAGTTTTTATTTTCTAGTTTTTCTTTTCCGGTCCCTAGAATATCAACTGCCACTACTTCGTCTCCTTTTTTCAGTCTGATTCCCTTGATACCCGAAGCGGTTCTGCCCATTTCCCTGACTTCTTTTTCTTTAAACCTGATAGCTTGACCTCTTTTGGTTATGAGAACTATATCGTCCCGGCCACTAGTTTTCTGCACGTTCTCAAGCGCATCTCCTTTTTTCAGCGTAATGGCAATCAATCCTGACCTCCTAATGCTTTCAAAATCTTTCAAGGGAGTTTTTTTAATTATACCATTTTTTGTTGCCATGACTAGATATTTCACTCCGTCCTCTTCGTCTCTCTTACTCAAGGTCCGCAAGCATAAAATTTTATCCTCGGAAGAAATTTCTAAAAAATTCAAGAGTCCCCGACCCCTCGTTACTCTTTGACCTTCGGGAATTTCATAAACAGGCGTTCTGAAAACCTTTCCTGAGTCAGTAAAGAAAAGAAGGGAATCATGAGTTTGAGCTAAAAGGAAATGCTCAACCACATCGTCTTGTAAAGTTTTCATTCCTAAAATTCCTCTACCTCCCCTCTTTTGGATTTTATAAGTTCTCGGATTAATCCTTTTAATATACCCGCCTTGAGTCAGCGTAATGATTGTCTCCTCTTGAGGAATTAAGTCCTCTTCGGCAATCTCACCAACTTTTTGGTAGTAAACCTTTGTTCTTCTGACATCGCCAAAATTTTCTTTTAAGGAAGAGAGCTCCTTTTTAATCACTTCTTTGATTTTTTGCGGACTTTTTAAAATGGCTGCCAATATTTTAATTCTGTCTCGCATTTGCTTCAATTCGTCTTCAATCTTTTTTCTTTCTAACCTAGCTAAAGCTGATAATTTCGTTTCCAAAATGGCATTAGCCTGAATTTCTGTCAACTTAAATCTTTTAATTAAATTGGTCTTAGCGTCTTCCCGGCTCTCTGATTTTTTTATAGTTTGAATAACTTCGTCAATTCTGGCAAGGCATTTATGAAGCCCTTCTAAAATATGAGTTCTTTCCTTAGCTTTTTCTAAATCAAATTTAGTTCTTCTGAAAACGATTTCTTTCCGATGGGAGATAAAATAATTTAATAAATCAGGGAGATTTAATACCCGAGGCTGAATACCATCCACCAGGGCCAGAAGATTCAAATGAAAAGTTTTTTGCAAGTCGGAAAACTTATAAAGCCTGTTTAAAATCTTTTGGGGATAGGCCTCTCTCTGCAAATCAATTACAATCCTCATCCCTTCTTTGTCTGATTCATCCCTAATGTCTTTAATTCCCTCTACCCGTTTCTCTGAAACCAAATTAGCCAACTGCCCAATCAGAACTGATTTTTGGACCTGAAAAGGGATTTCAGAAATGATAATTTGTTGCCGGCCGCTTTTCTTCTGCACTATTGCTTCTGCTGTCCCACGGGTTAAAATTGGGCCCTTCCCTTGAGAATAGGCCTCGATAATCGCCTTTTGGTCAAAGATCTGGCCGGCCGTGGGAAAATCGGGACCCTTGATAAACTTAAATAAATCCTCGGTTTCGGCCTTGGGGTGATCAATTAAATAAATTAAGGCATCCGTTACTTCGGAAAGATTATGAGAAGGAATATTGGTAGCCATACCAACGGCAATCCCCAGAGAGCCGTTTAATAAAAGCTGGGGCAGCGGCGAGGGTAAAATAACAGGCTCTTTTCTTGTTCCGTCATAGTTATCGGTAAAATCAACCGTATTTTTTTCGATATCTCTAAGCATCTCCTCGCCAATTTTGGAAAGCCGCATCTCTGTATAACGCATGGCAGCAAATTCTGAGGGATCATCAATCGAACCCATATTACCCTGGCCTTGGATCAAGGGGTATCTCAAAGAAAAATCCTGAGCCATTCTTATTGCTGCATCATAAACCGCCTGGTCGCCATGGGGATGATAACGACCAAGACAGCTTCCTACTACGGTAGCCGATTTTCTAAACTTAGCATCATGTCTTAACCCTTCTTCTAGCATTGTATATAAGATCCGACGGTGAACCGGCTTCAAACCGTCTCTTACATCAGGGAGGGCCCGGGAGATAATCACCGACATAGCATAATCAATATAGCTCTCTCTCATTTCTTCAGTAATTTCCCGTGGTTTGACATGGCCAATAGAGCTATTAATTTTTTGTAGATTTTTTGGCACTTTAAAATCAGGGTTTAAGAACTACTATTTTTGCTTCTTCGGCTGAAAGATCTTTCTGTTTTATGGTTAATTTTGGCTCAGGTGTAACCGATTTTATTCCCAGTGGTTTCAAAAACTTATCTAATCCATCGAGCTTGACCTTTAGTTTAGGTAAGGCATAATACATTGGAATGGTGATCTTTGGCTCTATTTGAGCCATTATTCTCAGGGCTTCTTTGGCCGAAACGGTATCAGCGCCGCCGATAGGGACCATTAAAATATCAATATCGCCGATTTCTTCCAACTGCTCTTCGTTCAACTCTTTCTGGTTTAAATCACCCATATGGCAAAGTTTTAAATCTTCGGTTTCAATAGTGTAAATAGTGTTTTCGCTCCTCTCTTTTTCTTTTTTACTGCCAGCAAAAGAAGGGGTACCCTGTATAAAAACATTTTTCACTTCATACTCGCCTGGACCAGAAATTAAAAAAGGGCTGCCCGAAAGCGTCTTGCCCCTGTTAGGACCGTAATTACTATGGCTTAATAGCACAATATCACCTTCTAATTTTGGAACTTTCAATCCAAGCTCTTCAGAAAAAGGATCGATGATAATTTTTATCTGACTATTTTTGGCCGGCGTGGCAATTATCTCAAAACAAGATTGCCCATGCCAAATAATGTTCATATATTTAAATTTTATCATGGCTATTGCCAAAAAACAAGAACTATTATAAATTATAGATTAGGAAGAAGTTTCACTTTCTTTCTAGTCTTTACTTCCGTGAAGGGAGGCCCAATATTATGAAAGAATTAATTGAAAGAGAAAATTTATCAAGGCCACCAAAAGTCGGGGAGATTATTGAGGGTAAAGTAGTCGCTAAAGAGTCAGGAAAATTGTTTTTAGATTTGGGACCGATTGGAACCGGAATAATTTATGGAAAAGAATTTTACGAAGCGAGAGCCAAAATTAAAGATTTAAAAATTGGCGAGAGCCTCTTTGCTAAAGTAATCGGCTTGGAGAATGAAGAAGGCTACATCGAATTATCAATCAGTCAAGCAGGAATAGAGCTATCTTTTGAAGCTTTGAGACGAAAAAAAGAAGAAGGAGAAAAAATTTTAGTTAAAATCCTGGGAGCAAATAAGGGTGGCTTAATAAGCGAGGTAATGGGAATTCCGGCTTTTTTACCGGTTTCTCAACTGACACCCGAACATTATCCCCGAGTGGAAAAAGGAGATACAGTAAAAATTCTAAGAGAGCTTCAGAAGTTTGTCGGCAAAGAGCTAGAGGCAAAAATTATAGATTTGTCTCAAAAAGGCGAGCAAATTATTTTATCGGAAAAAGCCAAAGAATCAGACAAGGTAAAAGAGATGCTAGCTAATTACAAAGTAGGTGATGTAGTTGAGGGCGAAATTACCGGTATCACCAACTTTGGCGCTTTTATGAAATTTGGCAAAGAAGAACTGGAAGGACTTATCCATATTTCAGAGCTAGACTGGAAAATCGTTGAAGACCCGACGGAAATTGTCAAAATTAGCGACAAGCTCCAAGCGAAAATCATTGATATCTCCGGAGACAAAGTTTCCCTTTCTCTAAAAGCGCTGAAAAAAGACCCCTGGTTAGACAGTGAAAAACAATATAAAAAGGACGGAATTGTTTCGGGAAAAGTCACCAAGTTCAACCCCTTTGGTGCTTTCGTCCAAGTAAGCCCGGAAATCCAGGGGCTTTGCCATATCTCCGAATTCGGCTTAGAGAGAAGGATGAAAGAAAGATTAAAAATCGGCGAGGAATACGACTTCCAAATTTTAGAAATTAGACCCGAAGAACATCGAATGAGCTTAAAATTAGTGGAAAAATAAGAAAAGACTATCCAGACTGTTTCTCATAGAGCAATCCTGTGGTGAAAAAAATAAATTGAAGCTAACGGCCCCGCAAAGGTTTTTCTTGCGGGGCCGTTCTAATTCTTGACCCTGAAAAATTTTTCTGTTAAATTAAATATATGAAAAGTTTGCTCAAGAATTTTATTTATATTCTGCTGATTTTTTTAGCAATTGGGTGGCTTTTTACCGTATTTGTTCAACCGGAAAAAATAGAGCAAATACCTCTTAGTCAACTGGCTCAGGAAATTAACCAAGAGAAGGTTAAAAAAATTATTGTTGAAGGAAATGAAATTTCAATTTTTTATCATGGTGACGAAGAGGCTGGGGCTAAATCAAGAAAAGAGGAAATAACAGATCTCTCCCAGTCCTTGCCCGGTTTAGGAGTCGATCCTGAAAAATTGGCTAAAGTCAGTATTGAAATAAAAGAAAAAAAAGATATTTGGGGCTGGTTGTTACCGTTGTCCTTTTTATTGCCCCTATTGCTTTTCGGCCTTTTCTTTTTTATAATTTTCCGGCAAGCCCGAGGAGGGGCTATGCAGGCCTTTGATTTTACCAAGGCCCG
Source organism: Parcubacteria bacterium DG_74_1 (assembly GCA_001303125.1). GTDB lineage: Bacteria > Patescibacteriota > Minisyncoccia > Minisyncoccales > DG-74-1 > DG-74-1. The sequence continues at coordinate 48,842 of LJNE01000001.1, forward strand.
AGCCAGATTGTTCGGACCCGGCGGCCAATTGAAAGAGAAGGTGACTTTTGACGAAGTAGGCGGACTGAAAGAAGCCAAAGAAGAGCTAAGAGAAGTTGTTGATTTTTTAAAAAATCCCAAGAAATATTTACAAATGGGAGCTAAAATTCCCCGAGGAGTACTTTTAATGGGGCAGCCGGGAACAGGCAAAACTTTGCTGGCCAAAGCAATCGCCTCGACAGCCAACGTCCCTTTCTTCTCTATCTCAGCCTCTGAAGTGATCGAGCTATTCGTAGGAGTCGGTGCTAGTCGAATTCGAAGCTTATTTGATCAAGCAAGAAAGGCCCAAAAAGCGATCATTTTTATTGATGAAATCGACAGTATCGGAAAAGTAAGAGGAGTTGGAGTAACCGGCGGCCACGAAGAAAGAGAGCAAACCCTGAATCAGCTTCTGGCGGAAATGGATGGCATTGGTAGAGAAGAAGGAATTTTGGTTGCTGCAGCCACCAACAGACCCGAACATTTAGACCCGGCTCTTTTGCGACCGGGAAGATTTGACCGAAGAATTGTTTTGGAGTTGCCGGATATCAATGATCGGGAAGAAATTTTAAAGATTCACGCACGGGGAAAACCATTAGCTCTGAATATTAATTTAAGAGAGGTGGCTGAAAGGACGCCAGGGTTCTCCGGAGCAGACCTAGCTAATGTAGCAAACGAAGCAGCCATTTTAGCGGCCAAAAGAAACAGGCACCAGATTTTTCAGGAAGAGTTTCTAGAGTCAATTGAAAAAGTCTTGTTGGGACCGGAAAGAAAGTCGCATATCTTGTCAAAAAAAGAAAAAGAGATTGCTGCCTTTCATGAAGCAGGCCACGCTTTAGTTTCTGCTTCTTTGCCAGAAACCGAACCGATAAGAAAAATTTCTATTGTAGCCAGAGGGCTAGCGGCTGGCTATACCTTAAAATCTCCTAAAGAAGAAAGGAAAATTAAAACCAAATCAGAGTTTTTGGCTGAAATGGCCACTTTACTTGCTGGTTTCTGTGCCGAAAGATTAAAGTTTGGAGAAATGACCACCGGGGCAGCTAATGATTTAGAAAAAGCCTCTCGATTAGCCAGAAAATTGGTAAAAGAATACGGTATGTCACCTCTGGGACCGGTGGCTTTTGGTGAAAAAGAAGAGCTGGCTTTTCTAGGAAGAGAGCTTGGGGAATATAAGAATTATTCTGAAAAGGTTGCGGCCTTAATTGATAAAGAAGTGGAGAAATTTATTAAAAATGCTGAAGAGACAGCGCGGAGAATTTTGATTAAAAAACGGCCCATACTAGAGGAAATCGCCAGAAGATTAATCGAAAAAGAAACAATCGAGAGAGGGGAGTTCGAAAGTTTAATGAGAGGCAAAAAATCCCCTGCCAAAAAAATTGAGACAAAGGGAAAGGTCTTGCCAAAAAAGCGAGAATTGCTAAAAGTAAAAATCCGGCACTTATAATCTAGGGCATGTAGTTCAGTGGTAGAACGCTACTCTTATAAAGTAGAAGTCCCAGGTTCAATCCCTGGCATGCCCATTAGAAGGGGCGGTTGGCGCAATGGTTAGCGCGTTCGCTTGACGTGCGAAAGGTTATAGGTTCGAATCCTATACCGCCCACTGTACCCAGCGGCAACCCCGCTCTTTCTAATTGGGGACCACTAGGCATTTTATAAAAATCTTTTTAAAAATTATTTAACCGCCCACCTTAAACTCAATGAAAAGAAAGGTGGAGCTACTACCGAGTATGACAACTAAGATAGGAACGTTTTTAAAGCCCTTTTTAAAAGAGGCCCTGCCCAATATCAGGCCAGGTGATACGGTTTGTGTTTATCAAAAAATCAAAGAAGGAGACAAAGAAAAAATCCAAGCCTTTGAAGGCCAGGTTTTAGCCAGAAAGCATGGTAAGGAAATTGGAGCGACCATTACGGTTAGAAAGGAAATTTCTGGGATCGGAACGGAAAAAATTTTCCCTCTTCATTCCCCTATTATTGAAAAAATAGAAATTTTAAAAAGAGGGAAAGTAAGAAGGGCGAAACTTTATTACCTAAGAGGGGCTAAGGGAAAAGGGGCAAAGTTAAAATCGTCGGAAAAAGAAATTGGCTTGGAAGATAAAGGAAAATAAGTTTTTCGCCCAGGTGGTGGAATTGGTATACACACACGTTTGAGGGGCGTGGCTCGCAAGAGCGTGCGGGTTCAAGTCCCGCCCTGGGCACAATCGCTTCTGCTCGGTAGAGACTCAGTATCTGTCGAAGATTCGGAGATCCAATCTTTCTGATTTAGAAAAGGTAACGGAAACAGAAAAACCCTTTTTCCTAACAAAAGACTAGAGGGAAATACTGCCCCACCGGCGACGACGCTCTTTTAATGAAATAAGGCTGTATGGGTACCTGGCACAGGTGTCTAGCGTAATTCTTAACCTTTTTCAAGGACGATTAGCTCAATGGTTAGAGCGCCTGCTCTACACGCAGGAGGTTGGGAGTTCAAGTCTTCCATCGTCCACAAAATAAAAAAAGGGGCAATCGTAGGCTCAAATCCTACACTACTTATATATTGATTAATGACGAGTAATCAGTTAAAATTTTGATAGGCCGCGGTAGCTCATTGGTAGAGCATTTCTCTGAAAAAGAAAGGGTAGGTGGTTCGATCCCACTCCGCGGCACTGCGGGATTAGTATAGTGGTAGTACGTTACCTTGCCAAGGTAAAAGCGCCAGTTCAATCCTGGTATCCCGCTTAGACAAACGCTTGACAACCTCTCTTGGTTGAGATATTATAGTACAACCCCCTGATGGGGGTTTTAAGATGCCATCAAGCAAATTGGGAGCATACCGAATCCACTAAATATGACTACAAACCTAAAATATATCTCCATTTTCCTGGCAATATTCAGCTTGCTCGGCGTTCTTAAAATCGGCTCTCCTGAGGTCGAAATTAATTCTGAGGCTATTTTTAGTCAAAACTTAGAATTTTCCCAGCTTGCTACTATCCAAGACAACAGCCTTTTGGCAGTTTCCAACCCTTCTAATCCTGATCCAGAAGTGTCTCAGAAAATAAACGTAGTAGTTACTGCCTACTCTTCCAGTCCATGGGAAACATGGGGGGACCCTCTTATTACAGCGGCCGGCACCGGAGTGAGAGAAGGAGTTATTGCCAATAATCTTTTACCTTTCGGGACAAAAGTGCGTCTCCCAGAAATTTACGGAGATAAGATCTTTGTGGTCGAAGACCGAATGAACAGCCGAGTTGGTTATTATCATGTTGATATCTGGCTTCCTTCTTATCGGGACGCTCTCAATTTCGGCTCCAAAAGAACCTATATTGAAGTATTAGAAAACTAAACAGTAAAATTTTCTTTTTTGCACCAAAAAACCACCTTTCGAGGTGGTTTTTTGGTGCCCGGGGAGGGAGTCGAACCCTCAAGAGCTTGCGCTCACAAGATTTTAAGTCTTGCGTGTATACCATTCCACCACCCGGGCAAATTGAGGCCAGGGCGGGAATTGCACCCACGTATAACTCTTTTGCAGAGAGTCGCCTTGCTACTTGGCTACCTGGCCAATTCGGCGATGTTATTCTATATTATTTTTAGCTCTTTTTCAATTACCAAGCTCGCTAAAGGCAGTTAAAGTTAGGGAAGAATTTTTTTTATTTTCTTTCAATTGTTCTAAAATTTCTTCAACCACTTAGTCCGGCAGTAGCGGGACGAAGAAGGAAAAGAGGCTCATTCATCCGACTTCAATCTCTCTAAAATCTCTTCAACCTTACCCGCTTCTCTGGTTTTTTTCTCTTCTAAAAACTTTATTCTGGGAATCGGTCTCATTTTTAGCCTTCGGTTTAATTTTTGCTGTAAAATATATATATTTCTATTTAAAATATCTAAAAATGTTTTCAATTTTTCTTCAGGCAAGGCTGAAACCCAAACATTAGTCTCCATTAAATTAGGCGAGGTCTCAACTCTGGTCACGGTCACTAAAACATTCGGGGGAAATTCAATTTCCCTTAGAAGAATCTGGCTTAATTCCCGTTTTATTAAAGCGTTGACTTGTTGAATACGTTTAGACACAACGGGGATTCAAAATGCAAAATGTAAATTTAAAAGTAACGGCGTGAAATCTAAAATTTTTAATTTTGAATTAAGGCTCTCCCCTTCTTCGACCTTCCGTATAGGCTACTAATATGTCCCCCTCCTCAATCCTCACATCCCCCTCATATAATATGCCGCACTCTTCTCCTTTCCCTATTTGCTCAATGTCTTTTTTATTTCTCTGAAGATTGATTAATTTCCCTTGACCGAGAAGCATTTCTCCCCGAAAAACTTCAGCTTGCGCCCCCTTTCTTACCTCTCCTTCAATTACTTTTCCCCCGACAATCTGGCGACTTTTTTCAGTCAAGAAAACAACTAAGGCCTTCAGTTTTCCCAATTCTTCCCTGACCACTTCCGTTTCCGTAATTCTTTCCATAAATTTTCTAATCTCCTCAACCAAATCATAAATTATTTCAAAACTCATTATTCTGATTTTTTCTCTTTCGGCTAATTGTCTTGCCACCGGGCTAATTTTTACCCGAAAACCTAAGATCACAGCCTGTCCCCTACGGCTCTGGATGATTCCCCTTAAATCTTGGGCACTCTTTGCCAGCTTGACATCTGATTCGGTTATTTCGCCTGCTTCCGACTTCAAAATTCTTAAAATTAATTTTTCTTGAGGGAGACCTTTCAAAATCTCTTCAATAGCCTCGATGGAGCCTAAAACATCTGCTTTTAAAATCAGATTTAAAATTCGTCGACCAGAAGAAACCTCTGCCTCTCTAGTAAGATTTAGTACGGGTGCCTTTTTTTCAATACGAAGCTGCTCTTTAGCGCTTTCAATATCAGAGAATACTCTAAAATTTTCTCCAATTTTGGGAATCATCTCAAGGCCAACAACAATTGCCGGTTCTGCTGGCAGAATTTTCTCAACGTTTTTCCCCTGAAAATTCTCCAAAATTTTAATTTTTCCTACAGCCGTCGGCGTTCCAACAATGTCGCCCACCTTAAGAATCCCTTGGTTTAAGATTAAAGTGACGGTCGGCCCCCTTTGAACATCTAGATAAGATTCAATGATTACCCCCTCACCAGGTTTTTGAATATCGGCTCGCAGGTTTTCCATTTCCGCTACTAAGGTAACTAATTCTAAAAGCTCATTAATCCCCTGGCCGGTTTTAGCTGAAGTTAGAACTTGGGGGATTTTCCCTCCCAAATCCTCAACTAAAATTCCCTCTTTTTGAAGCTCTCTCTTTACTTTCTCCGGCTCAGCATCTGGTTTGTCAATCTTATTCAAGGCGACAATAAAAGGAACTTGAGCTTCTTTGATATGAGAGATTGCCTCTTTAGTTTGAGGCCTGATCCCTTCGGTGGCATCAATCACTAAGACGGCAATATCAGCCACCCTCGCTCCTCGTGATCTCATGGCCGAGAACGCCTCGTGCCCAGGGGTATCAATGAAAGTAATTTTTTTACCATCCTTTTCAGCCTGATAAGCACCAATATGCTGAGTGATTCCACCGGCTTCTTTTTCGGTAATACTGACTCCCAATTCTTTAATGCTTTGAAGTAGACTTGACTTACCATGGTCAATGTGCCCCAGGACTACTACTACCGGCGGCTTCGGCGCCAAGGGTCGCTGAAACTTCGTCTCATTTCCCACCTTGCTTGTCTTTGCCTTGCTCGATTTTTGAGTTATTTTTTCCATATTGCTTTTGGGCTATTTCTATGGCCTTTTTTTCTTCTTCTGATAATAAATACTCTGAACGACCATCTTTTATTGGCTTTCCATAAACCCTATTTTCCTCTCTGTTATATAAGCTGGTAATTACTATTCCAGAGTTGTTGCCATCTAAAATGGCGACTGAAAAGCTCTGGTCGCCGCCAATCCCTCCAAAGGGGTTAAACCTAACCATGCCGATTTTCTGCATATTGAAATTATTTTTCTTTCTTAAACTTTCTAATTCAGCGGAGATCCTTTCAAAATTTTCTTTTAAATCATTTAATTGACTTAAAGCCTCTTTTAGGTTTTCTGGTTCCTTTTTTTGTTTTTTGAAAAAGTTAATCATAGCGGAGGAGGTGGGACTCGAACCCACAAGTCCTTGTGGACACCGCGTTTCGAGTGCGGCGGAATACCGATTATCCGACTCCTCCTTCTATTTAAGCTGTCGTTATTTTAATTAAATTTTTAACTGTTTTCGTAGGCGGAACCTTTTTGTAAATTACTTTATAAATCTCATTAATCATTGGTAGGTCCACTTTATATTTTCTGCCTAACTTATATAAGGCCCAGGTATTATTGAAGCCCTCGACCGTAATTTTTCCTTCTCGGATGTCTTGTCTCATCTTATCAGCATCTAGATAAATACTTTTGCCAAACTGGAAATTTCGGGATAAGGGGTCACTCGAGGTCAAAACTAAATCACCAAAACCTGCTGGCCCTAAAAATGTTTTCTCTTTTGCCCCTATTGCTTTCCCAAGCTCTATCATTTCTTTTAAGCCGGACTTAATTAATTCTGGTCGATTTTGTTTATTGTCCAGGCCCAGGTTTGCTACTTCAGTTAGACTAATGCCAATAGCCAAAGAATTTTTTACAGCACCGGCTAACTGAACTCCGATTAAATCAGTAGTAGTTAAAATCTGGAAAGCTTTAATTCGAAAAAGTTCTTTTATTTTCTTTAATAATAATCTATTCTCTGAGGCAATTACTTCTTCTGCCGGCTTCCCCCTGATGATTTGTCTAGCGAATCCCGGACCGGACAAGTGGGCGTAAGGAATCTTCCCTAAAATTTCTTCGATAACTTGAGAGGGCAGCTTCAGTGTTTCTTTCTCTATCCCTTTGGCAATTCCCAAGAGAGGCGGCAAGTTTTTGAATTCTTTCAGTTTCAGCAAAGTTCTTCGTAAATTAAAAGAGGGAGAGGCAATAATAATTAATTCAGCAGCTTGAATTGTCTTTACTAGATCAGGGGAAATAAGAATTTTTTGAGGAATTTTAATTTCTGGTAATTTTTCATTGTTTCGGGATCTATTGATTTTCAAAGCCAGTTTTCTATTTTCATACCAAAACTTAACCTTATTTCTTCTGCTTAAAATAATCCCCAAAGCAGTTCCCCAGGCTCCCGGCTCTAAAATTGCAACTCTCATATATCTTGTGGACCCGATGGGGCTTGAACCCACAACCTCCTCAATGCCATTGAGGCGCGCTAGCCAATTGCGCCACGGGCCCAGTGGTAATAAAAAATTTCTCGCTCGTCTCTCCTAGCACTTCGTGCCAATGCTCGGCTTCACCTCGCTTCAGCTCGCTCTTTAGAAGACCTCGGTTCTAACGCCCCTTGGGCTGTTTTCTTAGACAGAGAAACCGTAGGGTTTCCCCGGCCCCCTTCCGATTTGGGGTCTCTGTAAAAATAATTTCGCTTACAAGTTTGTGCCCCTGATAGGAATTGAACCTATATCCAGAGCTTAGGAGTCTCTTGTTCTATCCATTGAACTACAGGGGCAATATAAAAAATTTCTAATTTTCAATTTCAATGTTGTTAATATAGCAAAAATATTGCTTGCTGGCAACAATCTCTAATGGTAGAATATACTAATGCTGGAGAAATCACCCATTATCGAAGTGGCAAAAAAAGCTTGCCCAGCTGTCATTACCATTGTCATCTCAAAAGATCTGCCAAAAGTTGAGGGCTTTTATTTTTTTCCTTACGGCCCAGGTCAAAAATTTATTTTCCCCAAATTAAAAAAGGGCAGAGAAAAAACTAAGATTGGCGGTGGTTCAGGTTTTATTGTTTCAAGCGAGGGCTATGTCGTTACTTGCAGCCATGTGGTTGGCGACCCAGAAGCAGAATATGCTGTTATTCTAGACCCCAAGCGCAAATATCCAGCCAAGATCTTGGCTAAAGATCCTCTAGTTGATTTAGCTGTTTTAAAAATCAACGATAAAAGTTTGCCTTCTCTGGAATTGGCAGATTCTGACAGGATTGAGCTCGGAGAAACAGTGGTCGCTATCGGCAATCCTTTAGGAGAATTTGATGACACCTTATCATCAGGAATCGTTTCTGGTTTATCAAGAAAAATTACTGCCTATAGCGGCTTACCCTTAAAGGCAACCAGCTTAAGAGGACTAATCCAGACAGATGCCGCTATTAATCCGGGTAATTCCGGGGGTCCCCTAGTTAATATGGATGGAATGGTAATCGGGGTCAATACGGCCCAGGTCTTAGGGGCTCAAAATATTGGCTTTGCTATACCGATAAATTATGCCAGAAATATTTTGGAAGAAGTAAGGAAATATGGAAAAATCAAGAGACCATTCTTAGGGGTAAGATATGTGATTTTGAATCCAGAAATTGCCAAAGCCAACAAGCTTCCAGTAGATTATGGAGCTTTAATTGTCAGAGAAAGTCTAGGAGAAAGCGCCATAGTAAAAGGGTCAGCGGCCGCCAAGGGCGGGTTGAAAGAATACGATATCATTCTGGAAAGTAATGGAGAAAAGATTACTGAAGAAAGCCCCTTGGCTGATTTTTTAGCTAAACAGAGAATCGGCGGCGAAATCAATTTCAAGGTTCTACGAGAAGGAAAAGAAATAAATCTAAAAGTAAAACTAGAAGAGAAAAAATCAAAGACAACCTTCTAAGCTGTTTTTTACTTAAATCAAGCCGTCTGGTGAACGATAGAATCTATTTGGCTTCAATTATAAACTACTCAGAATAAGAGAAATTTAAAGCATCCCTGGTATAAAAATTAGTAGGACTCCACAAAATATAACCTTTGAAGTTATCTCCGGCTGCATCTTGGACTGCCCGGATCTCAGCCTTTACCATGTCAGCATCGTAATCAGCGCCCAAATCAAAATCTTGAAGCCAAGGACGCAACCGAGGATCAAGCCCTTCCTCCTTTTTTTTAAACTCTTCCAATCTTAATAAAGCTTGCTCAGTAGAATATTTCACTACTTCATAAGGATGCTCCGCAGGATTTTCATAACCTTCAAAACCGTCGGCATAATGAGAAGGATAAAGCATAGGACAAATATAGTTAAAATATTGAAAGGCATCTTCAATTATCTGCCCCACGCCGAAGTCTTCTTTCTTTACCGTTGCCAAACCAAAAAGATCAACTGACAAATTTGCTTCGGGAAGTTCTTCTCGAATATATTTCCAAAATTCTTTAATAACTAAAGGTCTAGCGACTTCTTCATCCCAAATTGGGTAAACTATGCTTCTTAGGTCACCATCGGTGGGAAAACGAATGTAGTCAAAGTTTACCTCGTTAAAGCCGAGCTCAAGAGCTTCTTTGGCAACAGAGATATTGTAATCCCACGCTTCTCTTGCCGAAGGGTCAATCCAGGCTAAGCCCGATTTATCCAACCACAATGTTTGAGCAGTGAAATTTTTTAAAGCGCTGGAGGCCAATTTAGTCCCACTATGGATCGCTAAGTCAGGTCTTGCTCTGGCTAAAATTGGGTCCTGAAAAACTACAATCCTGGCAATAGTATAGATGTTCTCTTTTCGCAGTCTCTTAATTAAGGCCTTGATATCTCTGATCCTTATTTGTTCAGATTTGTACTCTTTAGCTTTATCTAGGGACGAATCGTACCCCAAATAACCTGAAAAATCCTTAATGTCAATGACTACTGAATTGATTTCTGTTGTACTAGCAATATCAATCAAATAATTTATAAAACTTTCTTGGCTAGCCGACCAGCTGGTTAAATAAATGGCTTTTACTATTTCTGGGGGAACGAAAAGATTTCCCTTTTCAAATTCTTCAGCCGCTTCGAATTCTTCAACCGTGGTTGTGGAATAACTAATATCAGTATTGCTTAAATCATCCTTAATAATTGTTTCGTTATAAACAACGATTTCATTTGAAGAATTGAGTAAATTAAAAAATATAATGGTTAAAGTAGAAGGAATCAAAACTAAGAGAATTGCAATGTAGATCTTTAAAAAACTTCTCATGACTTTATTTTTAGTTGAGTAAAAAACTTCTAATCTTATTTACAGTTAGCGTATTTTTTACTAAGCTTAGCTTCGTTTCCCTATTCTACCAAAAAACCGCCTTCCTGCGAAAGCGGCGGGTCCCCTCATGGATGATATTAGAAGCTGTCTACGTTAAAAATGGCTTTAAATTAGGCAATGCTTCACGCATATTCGGAACCAAATGACTAGATTTCTTCAATTTCTCTAATTCATCAAAGGAATACCATTTAAATTCGTTAATCTTGTCGGGCTCAACAACCCTTGGCTCGCCCTTTATTGTTTTACAAAAATACATATGAACAGAAAAGTCACCCTCTGGAGAAAGAGTGTCGTATATACCAAAAAAATCTGTTGGCTCAACCACTATATCAAGCTCTTCTTTTATCTCTCTAGCAACAGATTCCTCCCAATTTTCATTTTCTTTCTTTTTACCACCAGGGGGTTCAATTCTTAAAGTATTATGTTTTATGTTGTGAACTAAAAGTAATTTTTTGTCCTTAATAATTAAACCAGCTACCATATCTTTTTTCATATATTTTATGGTACCAAAAAACCGCCCATAAGGCGACAATCGGTTCTAACTGCCTAAGAGGGGCAGCGAAATTTGGATTCAATTTTAGTCAGGGTGGCTAAGCAGATTCGAACTGCCACTGAGAGTTCCACAAACTCTAGTGCTACCATTACACCATAGCCACCATGGTGCCCCTGCGAGGAATCGAACCTCGATCTAGAACTTAGAAGGTTCCTATTCTATCCGTTGAACTACAGGGGCATAAAAATCTGCGAGAACATTAAGTAAGCTATTCTAGCTAAAATTATCTTATTGGTCAACGCCAAGAGGAATAGAAGGTCACTCTAAATCAATTCCTTCCTGCCCAACCTCAGAAGAATTAGAAGATCCTTCTAAAGCATTTTCTTCAGATTCGTTAATCTCGGTAGAGTCGGACTGTTCTCCTGGAATAACTTCTTCGAATTGGTTGACCCTGAAAAGGTTGGAATATTCTTTTGAGTCAGCTTCTTCAAATTTTTTCTCTCTTTCTTGCCAGGTTCTAGAGATGTTTTGGTAGGTTTTTTCCTGAAAATGAAATGGCTCTTTAATAGCTTGCGTCTCCTCTCTTTTGGCCAAGATATTATATTGGTAATAAATAATTGCACCAAAAATCAGGGCTATAACTAATAATCCCAAAAAAATTAAAAAAGCCCTTTCTCCCAAATTTAAAAGTAATCTCTTCAGAAATCCTTCGGTTTTTCTTATTTTAATCCTTGGAAGATTCATTATTTACTATAGACTTTTATTGAAATGACGGCCTTGGTGTCATCCAGAGAAAATTGCTTAAATTCCGAAGTTCTTAGGTTGACGTCAGTTAATCTCGTAATGCTCAAGTTTTGAATTTCAATTAAATAAGGCCCCGATTCCAATTTTTCTAAAAAATTAGAAACGCTGGAGAAGGAACCAATCAAACTAAGATTAAACGGGACACAGGGCCAGGGATCTCCTTCGTTTTTAACGGGATCGCTAAATGATTTTTCGAATGATTTGTCACGATAAAACCCAGCGTCTTCAGCGGTCTCTTCTAGAAAACTGATAAAATCAATCGGCATTCGTGGATCATCAATAAAAAGACGGTTTATTTTCTCCAAGTTGGGTGAAATTTCCGGCCAGGTTTTTTTAAATTCTTGCAAATTCTCAAGTTCTTTTTCTAAAACTGCTAGGTTTTGTTTTTTAAGGGGGAAATTATAAGAATTTCTCTTAATTTCCAAAAAAAAGGGAGAAATAATAAAAACAGTTAATAAGATGATCAGTGCTAGCAATACTGTCGCAGCAATATAAATTTTTCTCTTAAGTAACATATTGAATATAATTCATAATTGTGACTATTACTTGTAGGGGTAATAAATACTGAGATATAGTCATCGCTGTGGTTGCTCTATTTTGAAATTAACCGAAAATTTGATATCAGTGAGGTAAACCCAGCTAGCAGGTGGGAATTTAATTTCTTTAAAACCCTCGGTTCTTTCCAAATTTTCCTTAAATTGAACTAAGGTTTCTCGGGTAGGGGAAAAACCGTCTAAGGAAACTTGAGAAACTTGTGGATTAAAATTAAGGTTTGTTAAATAAATTTCTTCAGGCAGGGTCCAGTAAATTTTCTCTAAAGTCAAAGTTAAATCGGGCTGACCCTGATAAAAAACTTCTAATTTAGAAAGGATTGAATTATTTTCTTTAATTTTTGCCTCCAGCTCCTGCATCTCCGGATTCTCTAGTTCCTTTTGTTTTTGCTTAATATAAATTTCTTGAGCGTCTAAATCGACCAGAAGAGAGGTTTTTATTGAAAATAAAATCAAGATTAAAGAAACTAAGAAAGCTAAAATAACTATTCCTAGGGCCAAGACTAGCTTAAAATTCTTTTCTTGCTCCAATTCTTCTTTTTGCTCAGATGGTAATAAATTAATCATCTTTTTTAAAAACGGATTTTGGTTGACTTCCCCATATTTTTCTATGCAGCTGTTCGCGTTGTTCAGACTTTATCCCTCGTAACGCTAGGCCCAACGCCGTGGTATAGCCTAATGACTTCTTGGCTGATAATTCGGGGGTCTCTTTTTGCCCCCCAGGTAAAATGTTGACCCAGGGATTCGCAATTTCCACCGGAATTTTCAATTCTAACGCAAGGAGCTCACTTAACCCTTTTAAATTAGCCCCTCCTCCGCAAAGCAAAATCTTTGTTATTCCTTTATTGTTAAGCGATAACTGCTTATAGTCAGCGTGGGTTTGATAATACTCTAAATGTCTTTTAATCTGTTGAATTAAGTCAACTAGGGCTGGAATTAAAGTCTCGAAAATTTTTCCTTGCCCTTTTCTTATTTCCGTTTCTTTCTCTTTAATTTTAAATTCAAGTCTTTCTTCTAGGCCGTATTTTATTTTTAACCTTTCGGCTTCTGTTAGGCTTACTCCTAAATTTTTAGAAATAATTTCATCAAAACTTCCGGAAGAAACAGGGATAGAGGAAGTAAATCTTACAGCATGCCCAGCAAAAACAATAAAAGTAGTTCGGGTTTCTCCTAAATCGATCACAAGAACAGGAGAAGCGATAACTTCACTTCTTATTAAGGCGCGGACAATAGACAAAGATTCAATTTCTAAAGCCTTAGGCTGTAGCCTAGCTCTTTTAAAAGAAGATATATAGGAATCAACTATTTTCTTAGGCATTGCAGCCAAAAGAATACTAAAGTTACTCGAATCATCCTGGATAGATGGAATGATTTCGAAATCTAAATAAACTTGGTCTATCGGCAATGGGATGTAGTTTTCTGCCTCATAAATAACGGCTGATTTTAAATCCTCTTCTGGCATTCTTGGCATCTGGATTATTTGCAAAAAAGACTTTTCCTCGGGCAAAGAGGCAATGATATATTTCGTATCTAATTTCTCGCCTTTTACTTTTTTTATAGCTACTTTAATAATCTCCGCTAATTTCTCTTCATCCCTTATTTCTCCTCTTTTGATTATTCCTGGTTTTATTCTTTCCTCACCAAAAGAAGCCAGGCCATAAAATTTCCCTCTTTTTTTGAGGTTAATAATCTTTAAAGATAGGTCGGAAATATCTAATCCAATTGCTTCTGGTTCTAGAGTAAGAAATCTTAACATTATTTTCTATTTTATCTTCTTATTCAATTTCTCGCCAGCTTGTTACCATCCAGCCTCCGGCCGGCCCTGAGGTAAAGAATGCACTTTCGATTCCGATCTCATAGATAAGTGCGCTATTGTTAGCTACATTAATACCGTAAGCGTTTACCGACCGCATATTACCGGTTTGTGATATACTAATCCATCCGGTATTCGAGTATAAAATGTCCGCTACCGTAGCGTTTTCTATGGTAATCGCAGGATTTGCAGCAGAAGTGGAGATGTACATAAGATAACTTCCGGGCTCACCCGAGCCAGAAGAAACCGAACCTTCCTGCAAATTAATAAGATTATCCCCTATTATTACTCCGCTTGCTGACTCATACGAAGGAGCAAGATGTACTAACGTTGAAGGGTTTCTTATTGTAATATCTCCTGTTACCCAAATGGTTCCTGTAATTATTAACTCGGCGCCATCAACTTCAAGATCTCCATCAATCTTGATCGGTCCAAGAGAGTCGCTACCGCTAGTTATACTATAAGTCCCCGTTGCTCCCCCATCTGCTGCCTCATTTTCCCAATCTTCAATCTGTGAGGTGGCAATGGGAAGAGGTACAGCATCTATAAGAGGATCGAGGTTGCTAAGAATGGTAGAAGTGCAATTAGTAACATCATTGGCGTAGAGCTCCCCGGCAACAGTGATCTTTTGGCCCGAAGACTCACCCTCGCAAATATCCGCATAGGCATTACCCCAGACAGTCCCCTTGCCGTAAATTTTGTTATCGTCGCCGGCAACAACAACAGTCTCGAGAATTTCTGATTCTGGCTGCTTAAGATTTACGCTTCCGTTGGAGAAGACATTGCCGACCACTTCAGAATTACCATCCATAATTAAGCCTCCGTCTCCAACTTGCGCTCCGTAATGCAGTCCCGGCGCCAAACCAGATAACTCATAGGCTACTTGAACCTTACGAAAACGACCGGCCGCATTGCCTGTTGCCGTAACTGTTCTCGTCCAGGCAATAATATCGGAAATGATAATTTCAACCGTCGCATTCCCCACTGAAAACGAGTAAGGACTACTCCGCTGCATAGTCTCTTTCAGACGCAAAAGCGCATCCTCTATGCCAGCCTCGGCGGCAAAATAAGCCTGGTTTGACTGGGTAAGATTACTGGCAATTCTTTGTTGGCCCAGAATTAAAACAATCAAAGGCATGGCAATCAAAAACATTATCGCTAAGACTAGGAGGGTGACAGCGAGCGCAACGAATCCTTTTTGATTTAAAGACAGATAAAGCATTTTAATAATTTCTTAGAGAGATGGTAGACTTTAAATTAGCCGAGGCTTGGTATTCCGGTCGATTACTCGGATTTTTGTAATCAATTTTTAATTCAATTTGCACTGAAGGAACTTCTTCGACAATAATCTGGCTAAAAACTAAATTATTCACCTCGACCTTCTCCGAGGTCAGGGCAATAGGATTTTGAGATTCTTTTTTTAGACAAAGCTGGGTTCCGCAGATATAAAAATCAATATAGGTAGTATCTTCTCCTCCCGGTAAATAATGAAGGGTCTGCAAGGAAAGCTGGGTAGAAGTGCTTGTTGGGGTATAAATAGCCATAGCTCCCCTTATTTCATAAAACATAATCTCCATTGCCCGCCTGGCATTATCTGATGTTTCTCTCATAACATTGATTTTGGTGCTGGAATGAACAGACCAAATAAGAAACGAGAAAACAATCCCTACTACAACACTCAAAACTCCAACATAAACTAAAGTCTCTATTAAGGTAAACCCTTTTTTCATCTCCAATTGGTTAAATAAGTAACTACTTTAACCTCTTCATCTTTCCATGAAATGGTAGTGATAATTTTCCTGGTGTTAGGGTCGACTTCACCGCCCGTTTCAACAATATTATCGTCGCCATCTCTACAAACCTCATCAAAGACAACCTTTCTGGTAAAGCCACCCTCTATTTCTTCCCCTAAAATCAATTGCCATTTTGGTGGAACGTCTCCGGACTTTTCTGGATGATAAGCGGTGCTGGTAGCTAGGGTTCCTAAGCCGTTTATATCCCAGCTTGTCCCGTCGCGAAAATTTCTGACAGCCTCAATTGTCTCTTGAGCTAAATTGTTAGCCTGGGCGGTTTCTTTTGTTAAAGTAGAAATCCTTAAAGAAAGGGCGACTAAACCAAAAAGGCCTATTAAAGCAACGATAATAATAGCAGTGACTATCAAAATCTCTATTATTGAAATTCCCTTTTTATTGTTTTGCCATTTCATCAACATAAAAACCTTTTGTTACTGTATCGTTTGTGTCAGCCAAATAATGGGCGATGTCTTTATCTATGCCGCCATCTACAATATAAATTACTACTTCTTGATCATTTTTCTCTTCATTCCGATCACGATGAATACAAAGGAGAGTATTAAGGGCGTCAAGAGAATGAGTGTGGACACGAAAGGTCTGATCAACGCCGTCAACAGCAAATGTGCCCTCCCAGTCAAATGCTGTCTTATCAATATTAAAATAATCGGCCATACTAACCTCTTCTGTCTGAGGAATGTCTGGAAAATAAAATTTCACGGTAGTGGCATTCTGAATACTCCAACCCAAGTTAAAATGAACGTGCCGGGAATCTTTTATACGCTCTGTATCCGAAGGAACAGAAGGAATGGCTAATCCAACTTGGCCAGAGTTCTCAATATATACAGTTTGATTTTTTGTAGGATCAGTTTTTAATCTTAGGGAAACATTACCAGACTGGCTAGTTGAACCAATTAGCCGATCAAAAACTATCTCCGGTTCTCCCACTAAATTAATATCATAAACCTCAACTGAATCGGGCAAGGCATAGACCTCATCAGACGAAGTAACCCGAGAAGCATAACTTGTTCCCCGAAATAAAGTATACTGATGAGGGTCAGTGGAAGTGGAGAAATAAACCCCCCATTGACTGGCTTCCTCTGACGCTAGGGTTTTACTCTGGGCAAGCCTCAAAGCATTGATAATCTTCTCGACTGAATTATTTAAGTCCGACTCTACCCGAAAAGAACGGAAGACCGGAAAAGTCATAGCAATCAAAATAGCCAAGACTGCGATAACGATTAGGATTTCTACTAGAGTGAAACTTTCCACTCTGTGAGAAATTTGTCTATTCTTATACGCCATAGTGGTTCTTTTTCTCGACTCAGTTTAATTTAGTAATTTCCAACGGCGTTCATATTGTCTATAGTGCGCTGAGCATAGAGTACATCGGTTGAATCATAGAGATAGCAAAAAAACCAATCGCCACACCAATGATAAGCATAATCACCGGCTCAATGACTGTGGCTAAGTTTTTAGTAGCATTAGAAACTTCTTCTTCAAAAAACTCAGCTAATTGAGCCAGAATATCCGAGGTTTCGCCAGTCTCTTCGCCAACAGCCACCATTTGAATAACAATTGAAGGATAAATATTTTCATATGGCTCCAAGGCCTGTGCTATTTTTTCTCCTTTTCTCACTCTCTCGGCCACCGTGGTAATAGCTGATTTATAGTAAATATTCCCCAAGGTTCCTGAGGTAATTTGTAGGGACCTGATAACTGGCACGCCCGCCGCCAACAAAGAACTTAAGGTTCTAGTCGTATAGGCGGTATTAATTTTTCGAATAATCAGAGAGATAATCGGAATCCTCAAGGTTAGTTTATCAATTATTTTCTTCCCGGTTTCGGTCTTGGTTGCGCGCCAAAAAGCAGCAGCTAAGACAAAAATGATAAGGAATACCAAGTACCACTGCTGGGTTAAGAAATCAGCTATACCAATAACGATTTGGGTTGTCAGCGGTAGCTCAATCTCCAATTCCTCAAAGGTTTTAGCCAGTTGGGGAACAACCATCACTAGCATTAAAATACCAATTCCGATCATGGCACAAATAATTACTGCTGGGTAAATCATCGCACCCTTAATTCTTGATCTTAGATCGTATTCTCTTTCTATTTGCTGGCTTAAAGTTCGCAAAACATCCTGTAATGTTCCTGATTCCTCACCTACTCTAATCATGTTTTGAAACAATTCGGGAAAAATATTCGGATATCCAGTCAAAGAATCAGAAAAACTTTTCCCTTTAACGATCTCTTCCCTGATATTTAATATTGCGTCTTTAAATTTCTTATTTTTGGCTTGCCTAGCTAAAGTTGCCAAGGCTCTAGGTAAAGGAAGGCCGGCAGAAACCATAACCCGGAGGTTTCTTGTGAAAAAGAGTTTTTCAGTAAGGGGAACACCGAGAGAAGGCAATGAGATTTTGAGGCCTTTCTTGGTTAACTTTTTTTCTGGTTCAGCTCGAATCAAAATCAAGCCATCCTGCCGGAGAGCTCTAGCTAATTCATATTCATCTTTAGCTTCCAAGATGCCGGACTTGCTTTCTCCTTTTAATGATTGAGCGGTGTAAGAATACTTTGGCATTATTCAACAATAACTCGGAGCACCTCCTCGATGCTTGTTACCCCTTGGGCCGCCTTAATGAAACCGTCTTCTATCATTGTCCTCATCCCCTCTTTCTGGGCTTGAGCTTGAACCTGGTCAGAGGTGGCTTGCTTGACTATTAGGTCTTTTATGGTTTCGGTGACTAGTAAAACTTCGAAAATACCAATCCTGCCTTTATAACCTCCAGGGGACTCCTTGGCTGATTTTGCCCTATAAAAAGTAATTTTATTGAAGGGCTGTTTTGGTTTAGCCAAGCCCTCTTCTCTTAAAATTTCTAAAATTCTATTAAGGTCGCAGTATTGGGCTAAATTTTTTATTTCCGAATCTTTCAAATAGTATTTTTCTTTATCTTCACACAGCTTTCTAACTAATCTCTGCGCTAAAATACAATTTAAGGTAGAAGAAATTAAAAACGGTTCAGCTTTCATGTCAATTAAACGAGGTAGGGCGCCGGCCGACGTATTAGTATGAAGGGTTGATAAAACTAGATGACCCGTTAAAGCGGCATTGATAGCTAATCCTGCGGTTTCATTATCTCTGATTTCACCGACCATTAAGATGTCGGGGTCCTGCCTAACTAGGGCCCTGAGTCCAGAGGCAAAAGTTAGCCCAATTTTGGAGTTAACCTGGGTCTGATTGATTCTGGGCATCCGGTACTCAACCGGATCTTCAACGGTGGAAATATTAACTCCAGGAACATTCAAAATTTCCATCATGGCATATAAGGTAGTGGTCTTCCCGCAGCCGGTGGGCCCGGTCACTAAAATCATTCCCACTGGTTTTCTCAAATTGTCCTGGACCTTTTCTAAGGCCTCGCCCCTCAGCCCAATCGCTTCTAAGGTATAAGCCTTGGAAGTTTCTGATAAAAGCCGCATAACAATTTTTTCGCCATCAAAGACAGGTAATACTGAAACACGAATTGAATATTTATAATCTTCGGTTTCTATTTTAAAGCGGCCATCTTGGGGAAGTCGGTGTTCATCTAATTTCAAACTGGACAGAACCTTTACTCTAGCCACAATTCCTGGCGCGGAAATCTTGGGCAGGGTCATAGCATCCCTCAGAATGCCGTCAATCCGATACCTTACCACTACCTCTTTTTCTGTTGGTTCAATATGAATATCTGAGGCCCTTTGCAGAATAGCGTGTTTAATTAAAGTCTCAACAATTCTAATAATCGGGAGTTCTTCGGCCATCTTCTGCAACTCAGCTTTTTCTTCTACCGCCTCCTCTTCCTTAACCGGTGCTATCACTCCGCTTTCTTTTTTAATTATTTCCCCAAATTCAGCTTCCAGGGTTTGTTGGTATTGATGAAGAACGTTTTTGATGCTTTCTTGGGTAGTCAGCCGAGGTAAAATTTTCAGAGGAGTTGTCTTTTTGATAAATTCAATTGTCCGTAAATCTTCCGGGTCTAACATGGCAACTTCCAATTGCTGCCCTTTTTTCCTGAAAGCGACGATATTATTGCTCCTAGCAATTGGTTCGGGGATTATTTTCAAAACTTTAGGGTCAATTTTTTCTTTTTCTAAATCGACAAAAGGAATCCCTAAAATATAGGCTTCCAATTTAATCAGCTCGCCTTGGCTGATTAATCCTTTGGAAATTAAAACATCGCCAATCTTCTGATGACTAGCTTCAGCCTGCTTCAGTGCTAAATCAAATTCTCCTCTATTGATTAAGCCGGCGTCCAATAAAAAGGCTTTTAGTTGTTGCGGATCAACTCTCATAGTAGTGATAATAAATTATAAGGCCCTATTCACCCAAGGCTTTTTTAATCTTTCCTACTACTTCTTCTAGGGTATACTGTGCCTTTACTAAATAAGTTGTTGCCCCTAATTCAACGGCTCTGTTAATGTCTTCTATCTCTCCCAGATTAGTCAAGACAATAACTGGTATTTCCTTCGTTTCCTCATCTTCTTTCAATTTTCTTAAGACCTCGATACCGTGAACCCTTGGCAAAACCAGATCAAGCAAAATCAAATCGGGTTTTTTGTCCTTAGCTAACCTCAAACCAACTTCGCCGTCTAAAGCTGGGATAACTTCGTATTTTTCCTGTTTTAAAATCTCGCCAAGAGTTTTTTGGAGAGCTGCTTCGTCTTCAACAAATAAAATTTTTTTCATATTACTATAGAGACGAGGATATCCACGTCTAAGCTAATAATTTATCGACTTTTTATTATATTGGCAAGGTAAAGTAGAAAGTAGTTCCTTCTTTTTCTCTTGATTTAAATCCAATTTTACCTCCCAATTTTCCAATAATAGACTTGGAGATATAAAGACCGAGGCCAGAGCCCTGGGTCTGATATCTTAGGATATTTTCTGAACGAAAGAATTTTTGAAAAATGTATTTTTGATCCTCTTTAGGGATGCCAACTCCATTATCTTCGATTTCGAAATATAAATTTCTGGCCCTCTTCTCTAGCCCAACCTTAACCCTTCCATTCTCTTTAATGTATCTGATGGCATTGTCTAAAAGATTCTCGATCACCAGGCTAACCTGAGAAGGGTCGGTTAATACTCTCGGCAAGTCTTTTTGACTTTTGAATTCTATCTCCACATTGGACGCCTTAGCAAAAGGTTGAAATTCCGAAATCAACTTATTAATTAGATCCTCAAGGAAAACTTCCTCCTTTTTTAAGGGTAAGGTAGCGGTCTCAAGTCGAGAAACGGTTAGTAAATCGAAAACTAATTCTCCCATTCTCCCCAAATTTTCTTTCAAAATTCTAAAATATTCGATTTGGCCTTTTTCAATCTTACCCAGCCTTCCCGACATCAATAGCTCAATCGTCCATCCTAAATTAGAAAGAGGGGAACGGAGTTGATGAGAAACGATATTGATGAACTCTGACTTCATTCGGTTAGCTTCAGCTAGATTCTCAACAGAATGAGTAATAATTACGGAGATGATAAACAAAATAAGAGCAACCAGAAGGGAAATTAAGGCTATTAATTCTGGCTCTTCAACATAATCGGCACCAATGAGGTAGACAAGTAGGGTTGAGCCAATAATGATTATCCCCATAATAAGAAAGAGGAACTGAGGGCACTGCCAAAGAGAAAGCCGATATTTTCTGCATTGGCTGATGATGTTGAGCTGATTAAAAACATTTTTAAGATTCATTATAATAATTATACCATTGACGAAAAGAAAATAAAATGATAGCAAACAATTACGGGCATGGTGCAATGGTTAATATATACGTTTCTTGCTCGCCAAAATTTTAAACGGGGTGTCGTATAATGGTAGTATGTATGCTTTGGGAGCATGCGGCCTGGGTTCAATTCCCAGCACCCCGAAATTAGAAAATTTAGAGGAGTGAAGGAGCGTAGAATTCCAAGTTCGAGTCTCGGTGCCCCGGCTAATGCGGGTGTCGTATAGCGGTTATTATTTCTTCCTTCCAAGAAGAAGACGGCGGTTCGACTCCGCTCACCCGCTCAAACAGAGTGAAGAGCTGAAGAAGGCATTTATTTCTTCGCCCGCTCAAGCAATAAAAAGCGCCTCCGTGGGCGCTTTTAAGTTTATTTACAGCAGAAGCCCTATTTAGCGTACTCTATTACTCTCGTTTCTCGAATAACATTAACTTTGATTTCGCCGGGATATTTTAATTCTTCCTGAATTCTTTTAGCTATTTCTCTGGCTAGTTTTTTAGCCGCCAAATCATCAATTTCCTCTGGTTTAACAAAAACTCTAATTTCCCTGCCTGCCTGTAAGGCCCAGACCTTTTCCACTCCTGGGAAAGCAGCGGCAATGTCTTCTAAGTCTGATAATCTTTTTAAATAATTTTCTAGAGTGTCCTTTCTGGCTCCTGGCCTCGCTCCGGAAATTTGGTCAGCCACCTGAACGATAATCGATTCTAGGGTCTCATAGGGATATTCCTCGTGATGCGATTTCATTGCCTGAATAACTTCTGGAGCTTCTCCAAACTTGTCCAAAATTTTAATTCCAATATCAGTATGAGAACCCTCTACCTGCTGATCAACTGCCTTGCCAATGTCATGGAATAAGCCAGCTTTCTTGCAAACTAAAGCGTTAGCGCCGATTTCCTCAGCCAAAGCTTCGGCCAAATAAGCCACCTCAATTGAATGAAGTAAGACGTTCTGGCCATAACTGGTCCTGAACCTTAATCTGCCTAATAATTGAATCAGTTTTGGGTCTACTCCGACCAAGCCCATTTCATAAACAGCTGCTTCGCCAGCCTCCCGGATTTGATTTGAAATCTCTCTTTTCGCCTCTTCCACTTTTTCTTCAATCCGCGCTGGCTGAATGCGGCCATTATGGACTAACTTTTCTAAGGTTAATTTAGCAATCTGTCTTCTTGTTGGGTCAAAACCGGAAATAACCACGGTCTCCGGCGTCTCATCGACCACGATTTCTACTCCGGTTAATTTCTCAAGAGTCCGGATATTCCTACCCTCCTTACCGATTATTCTTCCTTTAATTTCTTCTGAAGGTAGGGCGAAAGTAGTAGTAGTAATTTCCTGGGCCTGGGAAATAGCGCATTTTTGGATAACAGTGGCCAAAATCTCTTTGGCTCTTTTTTCGAATTTTTCTCTACCTTCCTCCTCTAAACTCCTTATTTTCCCCAAAATTTCTTTCCGGTACTCTTTCTCTGTGTTTAACAGTAATTCTTTTTTTGCCTCTTCTTTCTTTAGTCCGGAAATTTTTTCTAATTTTTCCGAGGCCCGGTTTTGTAAATCCTCCAGGCTTTCTTTAATTTGTTTTAATTTCTCTACTTTTTCCTGAAAGTCTTTTTGTTTCAGTTCAAAATCAGAGATTCTCTGATCCAAAATGTGCTCCCTTTTCAGCAACAGCCTTTCGGTCTTCAAAAGCTCAGAATGCCTTTGGCTGGTTTCTTCTTTGGCTGTCTCTAAAATTTTTTGAGATTTTTCTTTTGCTTCAGAAAGAATTGAGTCAGCAGTTTCTTTGGCTTTCTGAAAGCGTTTTTGGAGAATTTGCTCTATTGTCCCAGCTCTCTTTTTGGCAATTGATTGCCGGGCATAGTAACCTAAAATTGACCCAAGAAATAGGCCAAAAAACCCTACAATTAGTAGAACAATTTGATCCATATTTTTGAAAACCACGAATATTTATCACAAATTTTTCCATGAATCATCACTCAAATACTTACTGAAGTCTTGTTTAGTCTTATGCTCTATATACTGTCGGTAAGTGAAAATCCATGTTCAGATTAGTATTTTATTTATCGATGGTTTAAATTAATGATTTCTATTTGTGGATCCATTGTAGCAAGTTTTTAAAAAGATGTCAAAAACCGAACGCTGCAAAGCAGGGTTCGGTGCGAGACGAGGCAAAGCCTCAGCGAAAGCCGAGCCTCACAAAGCGAAGCCCGGCTTTAAAAACCCTCCTATTGAATCTTTTCCTTTTTTAAAAAAAGGGGGTCTACTAATCCCACAAAATACTATTTTGAAAACGGTTTTAACAACCACGCCCCCATGGCTAAATAATAAAATTCTTTCTCTCGGCCTCGCTATCTTTATAGCGAATATCATTCCTAAAAGAAACAAAAAAAGCCGGCAGGTTACGAAACATCATTCTTTCGTCTTTATCACCTCATCAATAATACCGTATTCTTTGGCTTCCGTAGCTGATAAATAGAAATCACGATCAGTATCTTTTTCAATTCTCTCTAAGGGCTGACCGGTATGCTTGGCTAAGATTTTATTTAATTTGTCTTTGATTTTGACAATCTGTTTAGCTGTAATTTCTACTTCCACCGCTTCGCCGGTAATTCCGCCCATAACCTGATGAAGTAACACCTCGGCGTTGGGAAGAGCAAATCTCTTACCTTTGGTACCGGAAGCTAAAAGAGTGGCGGCCATAGAACCAGCCAAACCGACGCAGACCGTAGAAACCGGACATTTAATATATTGCATCGTATCGTAAATAGCTAAACCTGCGGTAACTACTCCTCCCGGAGAGTTGATGTAAAACTGGATATCTTTTTCCGGCTCTCGGGATGCCAAAAACAAAAGCTGGGCAATAATTGAATTGGCCGCGGCATCAGTAACCGGCCCCCCCAGTAAAATTATCCTATCTTTCAATAAACGGGAATAAATATCGTAAGCGCGCTCTCCGTATTGGGTCTTTTCGATGACAGTGGGAATTAAGTTCATATATTATTATACTAAAAAGCTAATAATTAGCAAGGCAACTATATTCAGCACCTTAATCATCGGATTTATTGCCGGGCCAGCAGTATCCTTGTAAGGATCTCCGACGGTGTCTCCGGTAACAGCTGCCTTATGGGCAAAAGAGCCCTTGCCCCCCAAATTTCCTTCTTCAATATATTTTTTGGCATTATCCCAAGCCGCTCCGCCAGAGGTCATCTTGATAGCTAAAAAAATACCAACAATGATTGAACCAATTAAAAGACCTCCCAGAGCTTCCGGGCCTAAAATCAAATAAATTAAAACTGGAAAAATTAAAGGCAGGGAAGCTGGCAGAATCATTTCTTTCAAAGCGGCTTTGGTAACAATATCAACGCATTTTGAATATTCCGGCCTAGCCTGCCCTTCTATTAAACCTGGAATCTCT
The DNA here is from genome assembly GCA_001303125.1 of Parcubacteria bacterium DG_74_1. Classification (GTDB taxonomy): domain Bacteria; phylum Patescibacteriota; class Minisyncoccia; order Minisyncoccales; family DG-74-1; genus DG-74-1. The sequence goes on from LJNE01000001.1 coordinate 73,482, forward strand.
CTAAACTGCCTCCTAACTTCTTCAACTACCTTACCAGCTGTCTTGCCTACTGCGGTAAGGGCTAGGGCGGCAAAATAATAGGTGATTATTCCGCCAAAAAATAAACCAATCAAAACCCTGGGGTCATCTAAGAGAAACTGAATTTCTTTTCCAGTCTTCAATAATTCCTGGGTATAAGCCGAAAATAAAACCAGAGCAGCCAAACCGGCAGAGGTTATAGCGTACCCCTTAGTAGTAGCCTTGGTGGTGTTGCCGACTGCGTCTAGGGTATCGGTATTCCCCTTTACCTCCCCTGAAAGCCCAGCCATTTCGGCAATCCCCGACGCATTGTCAGCAATTGGACCGTAGGAATCTATGGTAATAATTAAACCACTTAGGGAAAGCATAGCCACTACGGCAATGGCCAGCCCATACATACCAGATAAATTAAAACTGATTAAAATACCGAGAGAAATTAAAACCACCGGCCAGATAGTCGATCTCATTCCAACGGCTAGGCCGTTAATAATATTCGGGCCGTGGCCCGACTGGGAAGCCTCGGCAATTGATCTGACCGGCCAATGTTTTTTTGAAGTAAAAAAATCAGTAATCAAAAATATTCCACCGGCAATTAAAAGACCGATAATAGCCGGCAAACAGAGATCAACCAGGGCCATTTCTAAACTTTGAGCAGTTTTATAGATTATTGGACAAAAACCAACAGCTGATAAAATTCCAGCAATAATAAGGCCGCGGAAAAGAGCCCGGGCTGGACTTCCATCTTTTTTAAGTTTAACAAAATAAGTCGAGATAATTGAAGCTAAAATGGCCATAGCCGCCAAATGAAGAGGCAAAATAATTGCCATAAACTGATTGGAGAGGGGAAATATTAAAGCAGCTAAAACCATAGCCGCCACTATCGTTACCACATAAGTCTCGAATAAATCAGCTGCCATGCCGGCACAATCGCCGACATTATCACCTACCTGATCAGCGACAACTGCCGGGTTTCTGGGATCGTCCTCAGGAATTCCTTTTTCAATTTTTCCCACCAAATCAGCCCCAACATCAGCTGCCTTGGTGTAAATGCCGCCAGCTAATCTGGCGAAAACCGAAATTAAAGAAGCGCCAAAACCTAGAGCGATTAGAGCCTCTAAATCATTAAAGAGGGAGTAAAGGCCAGAAACAACCAAAAGCCCTAAACCAACAACCAAAAATCCGGTGGCTGAACCGCCTCTGAAAGATAAATCAAAAGCTGGCTTCAATCCGGATTTGGCAGCCTCAGTCACTTTGAGATTGGCGCTGGTAGATACCATCATACCAATTAAACCAGCCAAGCCGGAGGCGAAGGCGCCAATCAAAAAGCCAAAAGCCATCTTCAAATCTAAAGCAAGCCAGAGAAGAAAAAATAAAAAAATCCCGACAACACCACATGTCTTATATTGTCTTTTCAGGAAAGCGGTTGCCCCCTCCCTTATTGCTTGAGCGATTTCAATTTGCTTTCCCGAACCAGAAGAGGCCTTTTTGACTTCTTTAATCAAAAAATAAGCGAAAACTAAACTAAAAACTGAAACAATGACTGGAAAAAACAACATAATAATTTATGAGTTTACTAGTCTTTATTTTTCGGCTTTTTATTTTTGGTTTTTTTCTTTTCTTTCTTTTCGGTTTCTGCTTTGCGCTCTTTTTCTTCTACCCCTTCCGGACTCCTGACGTCTATTTTCCAGCCGGTAAGCTTTGCAGCCAATCTGACATTCTGGCCGTCCTTACCAATAGCTAAAGACAGTTGGTCTTCCGGAACAACGGCTAAGGCTTTATTTTTGGGTTCAATTTTGATTTCCACAACCTTGGCTGGACTTAAAGAATTGGCAATATAAGTCTCTGGTTCTTCGGAATACTCAATAATATCAATCTTTTCTCCGCCTAACTCATTAATCACTGCCTGGACCCTGGTCCCTCTCTGACCGACCGCGCTACCGATAGGATCAATCCCTTCAGCCTTTGAGGCAACGGCGATTTTTGTTCTGGAACCTGGTTCCCGAGCAATTGATTTAATTTCTACCTGGCCAGCTGAAATCTCTGGAACTTCTAATTCGAAAAGCTTAGAAACTAATCGAGGATAAGCTCGTGAAAGAAAAATAACCGGGCCCTTAGGCCCTTCTTCAACTTTCAGAAGGAAGAGTCTTAATCTCTGGCCCGGCCGATAAAATTCGCCCGGCACCTGCTCTTCTCTAGTTAATATTCCCAAGGTCTTGCCAATATCAAGAAAAACGTTTCTTCCCTCTATTCTTTGAACAATCCCCGAAATAATCTCGCCCTCTTTTGTTTTATATTCCGTCAAAATACTCTCCCTTTCCGCTTCTCTAATTTTTTGTAAGATAACTTGTTTGGCCGTCTGGGCGGCAATACGGCCATAGTCACCCCTTGACTCTAAAAGAATTTCCAACTCTTCTCCGGCTTTTATTTTCGGCTTTATTTTCTTTGCTTCTTCTAACATAATATGCTTCTCTGGATTAAATCGGACCTTTCCCTTGTCTTCTCCGCTCTTAACCAGGGAGAGCTCTTCTTCAATATTCTTTTCTTTCTTTTCCTTCAGTTTCTCTAATTCTTCTTCGGTATAAATCATTGATTTCGTAACTACTGATTTTATCTGCCAAAATTGAACTTCCCCCGATTGACGGTCCAGCTTGCATTTAGTTACCTGGCCCTTTTTGCCATATTCTTTTTTATAGGCTGCAGCAATGGCTGATTCAATAGTTTCCCAAATCTTTTCCGGAGAGATTCCTTTTTCTTCAGCAATTTGAGTAATCGCCGAGGCGAATGATTTTACATCCATAGTGGTAATAAATTAGCCCGTACTTTCGACGGACTATCTTTAGCTTATCAAATTTTCACCACCAAGTCAATTTGTTTATTATTCTTATTATTCTAAAACCAGAGCAAGGTCTATCATCGTCAAAAATTAATCGGTTGCCAATAAGAGTTAATTTCTCTTTCACGGGAAAAATTTCTTTAATCGGGCTTAATCTTTTAACAAAAATTGGCGCCAAAGATACCAGGGTTAAAACGCCAATAGTTTGAAACTGGCTAAAATAAATCGAAAGAAAAAGAGAAACAGCTAAGAAAAAAATTGTCCCGATGGAGGAATTCCAGGCTAAAGATATTAACAAGAAAGGAATAACTGAAAAAACAAGTAGTTTTGGACTGAGAGCTAGAAAGGCACCTAAAAAGGCGCCGATTCCCCGGCCGCCGGCAAATTTCACAAAACAAGACCAATTATTGCCCACAACCACGGCCGCTCCACAAAGAACCTGGGAGAAAAGAGACAAGTCACAATGCTGGGCTAAGAAAACTGCGAAAAAACCTTTACCAATATCACAAAGACCAGTGGCTATTCCCTGCCAGGCGCCGACATGTCTAAAAACATTAGAGCCTGAGCTTTTCCGCCAGCCAATTTTAAAAATTTCCTTTCCTGAAATCTTGGAGAAAATAAAGCCAGAGGGGATTGAACCTAAAAGATAACTGATAATAACAATAACAATTGACAACGGCATCTAATTAAATAGGTAGGCAGCCGGCAATGATAGTACCAGGGCCGGAATTGGCACCGACAATCGGCGGAACCAAAGAAATAAAAGCTACTTCTGCAGCTAGCTCTTTTTCCACTTTCTCTTTTAATTGATAGGCTAACTCAATGTTGTCACTATAATTTATTCCCATTCTTAATTTTCCAGATTTTCTACCTTGGCGCTTTAGCTGGTAAAAAAGTGCTTTGAAAGTATCTTTGGTCCAAAAATTAAAGCCAGTCAGGGCAACCTTTCCTTCTTTAAAACCAAGCATAGGCTGGACCCCTAGGATCTTTAATACTTTAAAGGCGGCTGCCTGCCCGGAAGAAATTCGGCCAATTTTTTCTACCCAATAAGTTGTTTTCAAGAAGGCAAAAAGCTTGATTCTTTCTCGAAGACTTTCTAAGGTTTTCAAAATTTCCTCTAGGGTTTTCCCTTCTTGAATAAGCTCGCTTGCTCTAAGAGCTAGAAGTCCTTCGGGGCTAGCCGCGGCAAGAGAGTCAAAAATCTCAATTTTCGAAGGATCAGGCATAAATTCTTTTGCCTGTCTAGCCGAACTATAAGTAGCTGATAATTTAGAAGATAAAGTAATCACTAGTGCCTTTTCAAATTTCTCTAATATTTTTTTGTAAGCTTTCAAATAATCTCCCGGCGGGGGCGCGGAAGTTTTTGGCCCGGCTTTGGTTTCTTTCATTACCTGATATAAGTTTTTCTCAGGGAATTTATCCCATTCGGGAAAATATAATTTTATTTTTACAACCTCGATTTGAAAATCGTTAATTATTTTTTCTGGCAGACTGCAGGTATCATCAACAAGAAGGCCGATCTTTCGGCTCTGTCCGAAATCAGGCTTAAGTTTTTGAGATATAATTTTGTTTTCAGCCACCATCAATTTTTTCACCTAAAAAATAGCTCTTAAATCTGGGGATATTTTTTATTAATAATAAAATTGTTCCAGCAGCTATTGGCAGAAAGATTTGAGGGTTATAAAAATACAGGGCCACGGGGCCGAAGAATAATCCGGCAAACCTGCCAGCCATTTGCTTGCCGAAAATTGAAACAATGGGTAATATTTTTTTCCAGTCTATCTTTGTCTCAAAGCCGACTTTCTCTAAAATGATTTGAAACAAAATCGTACAAAAAAACATCGGTAAACCCCAGACCATAAAGGAAAAAGGATCCAAATAAAGCAAAATGCCAATTAGGCAGGCCGCGCCCCGGCCGCCGGCAAATTTTAGAAAAATGGAGTAATTATGGCCTAAAACAACAAAAAAGCCAGCAATTATTAAAGCTAAGGAATTGAAAGGTAAAAAAAAATGAGCAAGAAAAATAGAAAAAGCGCCCTTGGCCATATCAATTATCAAAACAACTAAAAATCCGACGATGGCGAGTTTTTTTGATTTCTCTCTCAAGGCTCGGATAGTATTCATTGCGCCAACATTTCCCGACCCAATCTTTTTAATATCTCGACCGGTAAACTTTTTAACAAAAAGGTAAGCCGTTGGAAAGGAACCAACGAGGTAAGCAACGAGAGAAATTGAAAAGAAATTAACCATTGAAAATTAGAGATCTTTACAGGGGTATATTACCGTGCTTCCTGGCTATTTTACTCTCTCTCTTATTTAGTAAAGACTCGAGGCATTTAATTAAAGTGTTTCTAGTGTCTTTGGGATGGATTATCAAGTCAACCTGACCTAATCGGGCAGCCTGATAAGGGCTTAAGAAAGCACTCTTCAGTTCTTCAATTTTTTCTTTTTCCATTTCTTTCGGTTCTCGGCTTTCGGCAATTTCTTTTTTATAAATAATTTTTACTGCCTGCTCGGGCCCCATCACGGCAATTTGAGTAGACGGCCAAGCAATAACCTTATCAAGGCCTAACTGCCGGGAACATAAGGCAATATAAGCTCCACCGAAAGCCTTTCTCAAAATTAAGCTGATTTTCGGGACAGTTGCTTCGCTGTAAGCATATAAGACTTTGGCTCCGTGCCTGATTATCCCCCGATGCTCCTGGTCTTTACCGGGAAGGTAGCCAGAAGTGTCGACTAAATTAATCAAGGGGATATTAAAACAATCGCAAAACCTGACAAACCTGGCCACTTTGTCTGAAGAATCAATATCTAAAGTACCGGCCATAAATCTAGTCTGATTAGCTACTAGGCCAACTGAATAGCCAGATAATCTGGCCAAGCCTATCAAGCAATTAGCAGCAAAGCCTGATTGGATTTCAAAAAAAGAATTTTTATCAAAGATTTCTTCGATCACTTCCTTCATATCGTAGCCCTTTTTCTCGTCTTCGGGCACTATTTCCAAAAGCCGCATAGTCTCTCCTTCAAAAAATTCAGCCAAGAGCCCTTTTTGCCTCGGTAAATCTGCCAAATTGTTTTGCGGCAAATAAGAGAGGAGTTTTTTTACCCCTAGAAAGCAGTCTTTTTCTGACTTAAAAATGAAATGGCTGCAACCGGATTTTTGGCTATGAACCGCAGCTCCTCCTAAGTCTTCAAAGGAAACTTTTTCTCCGGAAACAGCTCGAATCACTTCCGGCCCGGTAATATACATTTGCGAAATGCCCTCTACCATAAAAACAAAATCAGAAAGCCCGGGAGCATAAGAGGCCCCCCCGGCTGAGGGACCAACAATAACAGAAATTTGTGGAATAACTCCTGAAGCCCGAATCATCGCCCTAAAAATGGAAGCGTAACCATCTAAGCTGGATATCCCCTCTTGGATTCTGGCTCCACCCGAATCAATAATACCAATACAAGGACAGCCGGTTTTGGTGGCTAGCTCAATCATTTTGGTAATTTTTTGACCGTGCATCTCCCCCAAAGAGCCGCCCATTTTAGAAAAATCTTGACTAAAGAGATAAACCTGGCGGCCGGAAATTTTACCAAAGCCGGAGATTACTGCATCTCCGGGAATTCTCTTCTCTGCCATGCCCAATTGTTGAAAACGGCTCTCAATAAAAGGATCTAACTCAACAAAAGTTTCCGGATCCAAAAGCAGGTTAATTCTCTCACGGGCAGTCAGTTTCCCTTTTTGATGCTGCTTTTCAATCAATTCCGAGCTCTCTAGTTCCTCTCGTTTTTTGTTTAATTTTTCAATCTCTTTTTCAAAAGCCATATTATTCACTAATAGTTCGCAATTGTTCTTCTAATCCTTTAATAATTTGTCCCAAAATCTTTTGGTTGTCAACTTCTCTGCCTAATTCTATTTTAAGAGAAGTGGCGATATTTTCCAAGTCTTTAGGAAATTTCTTAATATTAGTATTCAGACCAATCCCGATTACTGACGTCTTAACGTCCCTACCGATAATATTTTCAGTCAAAATCCCAGCTAGTTTTTTCCCATTTACCCAAACATCATTTGGCAATTTAATAAATGGCTCCAGGTTAGAATTTTCTTTTATCGTTTTCGCGCAGATAAAGGCAGCTAAGATAGTCAAGGTCTGCAGGTCATCAATGTTACTTTTAGGAAGAATAATAGAAAAATAAAGCCCTCCTTTAGGAGAAGACCAGACTGATTTCTTTCGGCCGTAACCGCCGGTCTGCTCTTTGGCTACAACTATTGTCCAGGGATCCGCCCCTTTTTGAGCCAGCTCTTTGGCCTCTAAATTAGTAGATTCAAGAGTTTTGTAATTTTTTATAATCATAGTAAAGTTTGGGTTATTCTAATACTATTAAAGTGTCTCCACTGTTCACGGATTGATTTGCTTTAACTTTAACCTCTTTAATTTTGCCGTATCCTTCGGAAACAATTTCATTTTCCATTTTCATCGCAATCAAGGTGGCGACTTTTTTACCAGGTCTTAGCGTTTCGCCGACTTTAACCCCAATACTGGAAATTGTTCCGGCCAAGGGACTTTTGATTTCTTTTTCAACTCTTTCCCTGAAAATAATTCCATCTTCTTTTGTCTCCCTATTTAAATCTTTAGCGTAAAAATCAGTAAAACTTGGTTCACTCAATTCTTTCTTAGCAAAGAAGTGTTCTTTATCGTTCACTTTTACTTTCAATAAATCGCCTTCTGTTTCCGATATTTCAATCCGATAGACTTTGTTATCAATTTTAATCGTTGTTTGCATGTTACTACTCATTTATACTGATTACTACGCGGGTTTAATCTGATATTTCTTATTCATCAAGAATGCTCATCCGCTCGGCTAATTTCCATTTATTAATCATAGACAATTCTGATTCTGTCTCTACCTCCTTAAGACTTTGATAAAACTTGGCGGCCAGCCAGGCTACTTCTTCATCATTCATGATTTTCCCTTTTTTAGCCTTTTGTCTTTCTGGAGAAACAGAAATTTTTTCAGGAGCAACAATTTTTTGTGGAATGTTTTTCTCTTTTAACGTTTCAAGAATTTTTTCTCTTTCGATGAAATTGGTTGATAGTCTTCCTTCTAAAAAACTTTGGTTTTCCAGTAGCGTTTTATAGAAAGGAATCAGGGTTGGCACTCCCTCAATAACATATTCCTGGAAGGCTCTTTTTGCTCTCTTGATAACTGATTTTCTGTCTTTAGCGAAAATAACCAGTTTTGCCAAGAGGGGGTCAAAATAGGGCAAGACTTTTTGGCCTACCCGGCAAAAACTATGGATTTCGACCCCCTTGCCTCCAGGCGGCAAATATTTGTTAATTTGGCCAGCTAGGGGACGGAAATCAGCCAAGGCGTCTTCGGCATAAATTCTAAACTCCATTGCCCAGCCAAAAATTTTGATATGCTTTTGTTTAAAATCTAATTTTTCTCCACTGGCCATTCTAATTTGCAGTTCAACCAAGTCAAAATTAGTGATCAACTCGGTTACCGGATGCTCGACCTGCAAACGAGGATTAACTTCTAAAAAGTAAAAATTTCTGTCTTGATCAACCAAAAATTCCACTGTCCCGGCGCCCTCATACCTTAAATACTGACCTAACCTTATAGCCAAGTTCCCCATCTTTTCTCTTAGTTTTGAATCCAAAAATAGCGAAGGTGCTTCTTCTACGAGCTTTTGGTGTCTTCTCTGGATGGAACATTCCCTTTCCCCGAAATGCAGGACTTTACCTCGGCCGTCGCCCAAGATCTGAAATTCAATATGACGCGGGCTGATTAACAACTTTTCAATAAAAATTTTTTTACTATTAAAGGCGCTCTCTGACGTTCTTTTTAACCTCTGGAAGTTCTCTATTATTTCCTCCTTGTTTATCCGGTGAATTTCCGTCATGCCAATTCCACCTCCACCGTCAACCGCTTTTAAAAGAAAGGGCGGCTTTGTTTTTTTTGCCATCTTAAAACATTCCTTCTCATCAATCGCTCGCTGTGGTCCGGGCAACAGGGGAATCCCTACCTTCCAAGCGATTTTTTTTGCTTCAACCTTGTCGCCGATCTTTCTTAGTGTTTCGGGAGTAGGTCCGATAAATTTTATTCCATTAAGCCAGCAAAGCTCAGCAAAATCACCATTTTGAGCCAAAAATCCGTAACCAGGATGGATGGCTTCGGCCCCAGCCCTTTTAGCAATCTCAATTATTCTTCTCTGGTTAAGGTAACCGGTCGCTCCTGCTTCGTCTAAATAATAAAATTCATCAGCCAATTCTGTTTCCAAAAAATTGCCTTCCTCGCCTTTTTGCGGACAAAGCGCAACCGTTTTTATACCCATTTCCTTGCAAACCCTAATAATCCTAATAGCAATTTCTCCCCGATTAGCAATTAATATTTTAGTAAACATGTTTTTATTAAGCAGTCAATTGTTTTAATTCTCCCATTATTTCGTCAGTGATTTTTTCTAAAATTTTTTGGTATTCCGGTGAATTTTCTGCTAAATCTTGCGCCAGATTAAATTCTTCTTTTAGAAATAGAGGCTTACCAACGTTGATTTCAACTGCTTTTTTTATTTTCAGTTTTCCCCTAGGAGGCATTAATTCAAAAGTTCCCTTAATTCCAGCTGGTATTATTGGTGTCCCAGTTTCCAAAAAAATCTTGGCCGTTCCAAGTCTTCCTTCTTGAACTTCGCCGTTAGTCGACCTTCTCCCTTCGGGGTAAAGCACCAAAATATTACCTCTTTTTAAAACTTTGGCTGCTTTCTTTAAGGCATCCTCTCGAGATTGGTCCTTTTGTCTGTCCAAAGGAATCACTCCGGAAACAAAATAAATAGCGCGAATCAGCCATTTTACTATTCCTTTAAATCCGTCAATTTGACCGATGAAATGGAATCTTCTAGGAACGCAAAGGTAGCTATCTATTATTATATCAAGATAACTGACATGATTGGAAACCAGAATAAAAGGACTCCTAGGAACATTTTCTAACCCCCTAACTTCTTTTATTAAGAGCCAGTCAACAATCGGTTTCAAAAAAATTTTACAAAACCAGGAAGCGATCGGGTTCATATAATTTCTTTAACAATTTCATCTATTATTTCCTGGCAACTTTTTATTTCCGAGATTCCGGCGGCCGACAAACCAGCCAAAAGAGGAATTTCTTCAAGCTCTTTTCCACCCAAGGAACCGGCGATTTTTTCTGCTTTGATTTCTTCGGGGAAAGCGCCTTTTTCTTCCAATTTTTTCATCTGTTCTGACCACTTATTTTTTATTACCCTAATAGGGTGACCGGTAAACCTTAAGGCAACCGTAATCTCATCAGCCGTGGCTTCAACTATTTTTTGTTTGTAGCTCTCGGAAACTAAACATTCTTTTGAGGCTAAAAACCTCGTTCCCATTTGGATTCCGTTAGCGCCCAACAAAAATGCAGATTTGGCAGTTTTAGCATCATAAATCCCGCCAGCACCAATTAAAGGGATGTTTTTTAACATCTTCTTTGTTTGGGAAATCAAGCAAAAAGTGGTGTTTTCTCCAATGTGGCCGCCCGATTCCAGGCCTTCGACCACTACTGCATCAGCCCCGGCATCTTCCATTTTTTTAGCTAACCGAGGCGAAGGAACAACTGGAATTATTTTAGCTCCAGCTGCCTGAAAATAGGGAAAAAGCGGAAGAGGGTTGCCGCCACCAGTAAAAACAACGGGGACTTGTTCTCTTTAGCCGGCATCAGGCCAGAGCCGATAGTACCCAAGCCGCCAGCATTAGAAACAGCAGAGACCAGCCTACTTTCCGAAATGCCAGCCATTCCGCCCTGAATAATCGGATATTTTATTTCTAAAAGCTGACGAAGCTTATTATTTTGAGACATTTTTTTCTTCAAATTCTTTTTTATCAACAATGGCCACGGAAAATCTCGCCTCGCATTTTAGGTCGTCTTTAACCAAGGCCTGACCTTTAACTCGGGCAATCTTTGTAGTTGCCTCAGGAATATCATAAATCCCTAAAACTTCGGTTCTCAAAGATATTTTTTCTCCAGGGAAAATTGGCTTAAGGAACTGACAGCTTCTAACGTCATAAGCCAAGAAGTGGTAATTTTTATGATTCTCTATTTTCTTCCTTAGTAAAATCGTTGAAAGCTGGGCCAAGGCCTCTACAACCAAAACGCCGGGCATAATCTTGAAATCAACGAAATGGCCCTTGAAATAATAATTATCTGCTGACGTTTGGTAAAAACCGGAAATAGTATTATCTCCAATTTCCTCAACTTCATCCACAAATAAAAAAGGTTCCTGATAAGGAATAATTTTTTTAATCTCCTCTTTGCCAAGCATGATGTCCTATTATAGCGGAAAACCCCTCCAATTTCAAGTCAAGTATGATAAATTGACAACATTAAAAGAAACAGGTGGCATCCGCAATGAATGCCACCCATATGCCCTTGACTAACTCCTTGTAATTACATGTTCTGTAAATTTATCTCCACCCCACAGATGTTTTGTTGTTTCGTATGCCCAATCTTCACCAAGTAAGTATCTGGCCTTGAAAGCCATATATGTACCATCTAATTTTTTGCCCTTCACTTTGTCTCTGAGACCAGGGAACGGATCGGTATAAAACCGATAAATAATTCTATCTTTGGTAACTTCTGGAAATTCTACGTGAAGACCTACGTTTCTGTCTCTTTCCCCAACTACCCTGGCAAAGTCCTGAGGATCTCCTCTTGTAAACCCTGAATTATCATAGGCCTTTTTTAACCCCCTCTCCATGATTTGCCTAAATAAATCCAGGGCTCTTTCTTCGCCAAAGGTTTTCTTCAATACCATGAATACATTTTCATATAACCCAAAAAAAGCTGCGTTGTATTCTTTCATGTCTTTATCCTCCTTTTTTAATATTTTAAGGGAAAACTGCAATAATTATAGTCTTTTATTTTCAAACTATCAAGCTCAAGCATGTAGGGCGGCGCCTTTCATCAAAATCAAAACAAATGTTTATCGATCAATTTCGCGCCATCGCCCGGCCGACAAATCATCGTTTCTATCACCCCTTCTAATTTTAATAATCTTTTATTGATTTCTTTTTCGTCTTTTTCTAAACACAGAATTTTAACATTGGGCCCGGCGTCAATTGTGAAATAACATTTTACTCCTTCTTCTCGCCAAGCTAAGACATTTTGGATGATTTCTATCGTTGCCGGAATCCAATAGATAATTGCTGGCTTTGTCGTCATCATCAAAGCGTGCATTTTAAGACAATTGTGTTCTGCTGCTTGAGCGACTTTTTTAAAGTCTCTCTCTTTTATCCCTTCTTTAATCATTTTCAAGTCATCAGTTACTGTCCCAAGCCATCCTTCGTAATAAGGGCAGGTTTCAACGGTTTGTGCCATTCCGGCGCGGCTAGTCACCGGTTTCTTTCCCTTTTGGACAATAGTGGCAATCATTCTAAATTCCGGCCAATAATTTTTATCAACGATACTTTCAGCGTAACTATCCAAACCATCAGGCATTTTCCCGCGATGCCACTCTACAAAACCCCCAAAAATACTACGACAAGCAGAGCCAGAACCTTGCCTAGTGAGAATTGATAAGTCTTTAGGTGATAATTTTAATCCCGCTGCAGCTGCGGCGGCAACTGTCAGTGCCGCAAAGCCACTGGCGCTACTGGCTAAGCCAGCAGCCACCGGAAAGTTGCTTTCAGAAACAACTCTCGCTTTATCTTTTATCCCGGCCAAGCGACTAATTCTATCAATATGACCATGGATATCTTTTTCATCCTTCTGAAATTCCTCATCATTTATGACAACACTATGCTCTTTATATTTATCTGAAAACTCAACCGTAGTGGTGGTAGTCATGCCATCGCAAGTCATCGAGATATTGCTGTTTTGAGGAAGTATCAACTTTTTATCACGTTTGCCCCAATATTTGACCAAGGCAATATTAGCATTGGCAACAGCCGTAGCCTTCATCATAGGTTATTTTCTATTTTTAAACCTTGGTAATCAACATTAACCGAAACTGGCGTACCTCCGGCTTCTTTTATCGCTTTTTCTATTTCTCCTCTATTCTCTCCCAAAGCGATAATACAATCACCGACTCCGGCGCCAGATAATTTGGCGCCGAAAGCACCGGCTCTTTGACAGACCTCGATCAGTTTTTCAATAATTTCTGAGGAAACGCCGTATTCTACAGAAGGAGCTTTGAATTTTCTCAAGATGCCTTGATTTTCAGTCATCAACCGACCGACTTCCGGCCAACTTGAATTTCCCATAGCTGTTTTTGCTTTTTCAACAATCTGTAAAATATCGTCGTAAGCTTTCTCATAGTATTCAGAGTCTTTCTCCATTTCTACTTTAACTGCTTTGACGATTTCAGAAGTGCTGGCTTTGACGCCGGTATAGCCAACTATCAAAGGAATGTTTTTAATTTCCAGCGGCTCAATTCTCTTTCCACCGGTTAGAAAATAAATCACTCCGCCATAAATAGCCGCAGCGATATCAAAGCCTGAACCAACGCCTTGAATGTCTAAAACTGTTTTATAAGACAAGTCGAAAATTTCTTTTTCTGCCATTTTTACCTCGAAAATTTCCGACAAGGCCTTTATAGTACAAACAGTCACTGCCGAACTCGAGCCAAAACCGTACTCAGCCGAAAACTGACTTTCGGTTTTTATTTTTAGCCCTGATTCAATATTATATTTTCTAAAAAAATTCTTAACCGCTTCCAGAACAAATCTAACTTCTTTGGGCTGTTCTTTGTCTAAATCGGTTAAAGAAACGGCGAAATCAGAAACTTTCATTTGCGGAGCATCGAGTAGGATTTTATTTTCAGAATTTTTCTCTACTTCAACAAACAAACGCTGTGAAACCGCAGCGACCAAACAAGGCCGGTTATAAACAACGGCATGCTCTCCAAATAACATTAATTTTCCCGGTGCGGAAACTTTTATCATTTTTAATTAGTTAAATATAATTATTTAATTATCCTTAAAATCCCTTGTTTTAATCTTAATATCTTTTGATCGAATGTCAAACTCAAAGAAATCAGGTGGCGCCCGAGAAGGAACACCACCTGTTTTTTCCTTAGCTAAGCATTCAGCTTAGTTTAGAATTTACCCTCCATGTAGTCTATCATACCCTGGCGCCATTCTCGGGCTTTTTCACCCGCTGGACTCCAGTCTAGCACCAAACGGTCAAGGTCTTCCTCATAGCGGCGACTGAAGTACTTCACCGTCTCGAGGGCCGAAATACTCACGTCCTCTGAGACAGAGACTATTCTTCCGTCGGTGATTCCACTTTTCGAGACGATCAGGTCGACTAACTCAAAGATGTCTTCCGGCGCGACTATCTTTCTCGCCTGGAGGATGTTTTTACCCTCACTGGTTTTCTTCTCTAGAAGCAATTGGGTAATGCCTTCCACGGTTAATCTTAGTCCCCAGATAACACCGAGAACAAATTCCCGTTGGATTTGATAAAGTGGCTCCACAACTGGCTTTAACCTCAGAGGATAGATTCCCTCCGGGTTGATGAAAGCCAGCCGTAAAAGGCTTTCGATAGCGACAACTAAGGCTTCGTCCTTATCGGGCTGAAACCCGAAGTTGCGCCAGTCGCCTTTCTCGCTGCGGAGCCGGTTACCGGCGACAAACTGAGAACGCCGGGCAATCACCCTCACCCCGTTGGCCTCCATTTTGTCAGCAACGAACAGGGCAAGATGAAGCTTCTTCCCTAGCTCCTCCGGCACTACCTCTCTAGTCTCCGGGGCTTTCCACCATTCAGGATACTGGCCCTGTCTTGCAATCGCGTAGGCGATAGCCGTTCCCTCTGTTTCGGTTATAAGGTTGGCCTCTGTCAGGATTCGACGAGCTTCTTTCGCGCTGGCCTCCTCATCGCCGACTGACGGATCTTCATTAGACGAACGAATCCTATCGTGAAACCAGCCGTCTGCGTAGTTCAGCTCGTTTTCTCGCTTAGTGAAGCCATAAATTGACCCTACCTTCTGAGTTAGCTCGGCCACATTCCCTAAGTGAGAAATACTATGAGCCTCAGAAACATCGAGACCCTTCTGTTGTCTCTCCTCGACCCCTGCCTTTCCTAATCGAGCAATCTCCTCTTCCCAGTTTTTCATATCTCCTCCTTTTTTGTCTTTTCTCCGACTGTTACCATTAACAGTCGTGAATTAGGTAACAGCTGATGCGGGTTGCCGGTAATGACACCTTGTTCCAGCATTCTCTTTATACCAGGAGAACCAACGCTGAACCCTACTTCTTTCATCTCCTCAACGTATCTTACGACTGGGCGGTGTCCTTCAAGAGGCCAGATTGAGTTCGGCCCCAGGTCTGTCTCGCTCTCTTTGAGAATTTGATGATATCCGAGCCAAAAGCTAGTAATGTCTTCGTTGGCTTGTCTGTCGGCCGGATCGGTTGGTTCGATAACGCAAACACCTCCGTAGGACTCAAGCCACTCCCTCAGCCCCGCTTCCTTTACGGGCCAATCAAATGCCTCTAGAAAGCGGTAGACTCGCCAAGGATGCTCCCAAATAGAGTTATGCCAATCAGCAAAGACGGCAATTCCTCCAGGAGTAAGTATCCGATAATAGAGATCGAAGGGGATGGCTGAGTGATGATGGACTGAGGCTACGCCAACCAGAATATCCACAATCCCTTCTTTCAGGTGTCTACCGACATGGATATCGACATCGCAGATAACCTCGTAATTTACCCGGTTCTCTTTCATCACCTTCTCAGCTGCTTCAAGGCTTGCCCTAGAAGGATCTAGAAGTAAGAACCGAGACTTGGGCCGGATATCAGTCGGTAGCTCTTTCCATATTGTAAGCGCTGACAAGCCGGGCCCTGCGCCTACATCTAATATCAAGAGCTCACCTTTGATGGGATAATCTCTGACAATCGATCTTACTACCTCGGCAGTTTTTTGCCGAAGTAAAGCCGGATTATCGCCAAAACCAGCTTTTTTGGCAGCCTTGCTCACGATAGCAAGCTGTCCCTCGTTTCCTCCTTCCCATTCGGCACTGTAAAACTTAACTACCTCCTCTTCCTTGATAGAGGTTGGTAATCCCCAAGCCCTACGTGCATAGTCTGGGGTTCGCACAGGAGACCCCATCTGTATAGGCATTAATGCTTCGTTATGTCGAACAAAATCATTGCTCATTCGGTACCTCCTTTCTCGTGTCTTTATTCACTGCCATTGTGACAGCTGCTTAAAAACTTCCTAATTGAAGCGGTTAAACAGCTGCCACAATATGATAGATATTTAAATTTCAAAAGAACTGCAACGTTTATTATAACTCTTTATTTTAAAATTGTCAATGATTTGTAAGGCACGGCTTTTGAAAGAAAAGAGCGTTCGTTTCCGAATACTCTTTACTCGTAACAATGCTCTTAAAATCGGGTTTCCCGTCCTCTCCAGTCTTTTTCAATTTTTACTCCTTCAACCGCCAGTTCGCTTTCCCAGGGATCATAGCCAATTTTCTTTATTAGATCAACCAGCTTATCTTTCTCCTCGTGGTAGCATAAAACTATTCCTCCACCACCGGCACCACACAGCTTAGCTGCTCCGCCGATCTTTTGAACAGATTCGACAATCTTATCTATTTCTTCGGTCGAGACTTTCAACTCAGCCAGATTTTTTTGAGTTTGGTTTATAATTTCTTTCATCCTTTGAAAGTCTTTCCTTCTCAAAACATCTAGCATTTCGTGACACATCTCTCCGATTTTTTTTGTTCTTTCTGTTCTGTATCCTTCATCCAGCTCCCTAACCAATTGAACTAATTCTCCAGTTGTTTTTTGTGGTGGACTAGTATAAACAAAAACAAAATTTTCGAGCCTATAAGGAACCTCTTCTTTCAAAGACTTTATCTCGTTTTTCGGCTGGGCTTTTTTAAACCAAACAAGACCGCCGAAACAACAAGCAGAATTGTCTCCGCCGCTTGGCGTACCATGAATTATCTTTTCTTGCTCAAAAGCAATATCATTTATTTCCTCCAGAGAAAGCTGTTTTTCAAACAATTCAGCAACCGCCTTTGTTGTACCAGCTGCCCGTGAAGCTGAAGAGCCAAGTCCCGCACCGGTAGGAATTTTACTATCAATAGTTATCGAAAAACCTTGACTAACTCCTAGCTTTTTCATCACCAAGCCAAGAATAGAGGCCCGATAGCCCTCGTATCCATTTTCTTTAATTAAAGCTGAAAAGCTTTAGAAAAATCCTTTTTCTCGTTACCCTCGCTCCAAAGATCTAGCGTTTTTTGGGTAATTTCAAAAACTTGTTCGATTTCCCAAGTATGTGATATATCAGGCCAGGCAATATCCTGATAAGTTACATCTTCGGCAGGACTTATATCGACGTATGTCCTATTACCTATGGCAGTAATTATGGCCGGCTTGCCGTAGACAACGGCGTGCTCACCGATTAAATGTAACCTTTCCCGGTGCCGATACTTTTATTTTTTTCTATTTTTTTTATTCCGTTATTCATTGTTTATAATATTAAGAGACCGACCTTGATGTTTTATTTTTTAGCTGTCTTTTTTAAAAATTCTTGATGGAGCTTCATGTGCCCTTTTTGGATACCTTCGGTGCCCAAAACTGAAAGGGCGGCCAAATTGTTAGCCAAACCAACAGAAGCTGCGACAATACCCAATTCTTGAGCGTTTTTTACTCCTAAAATTTTCAGGGCCAATCTGGATTTTTTTGTTGCAGTAGCTCCGCCAACCGTGGCAATGGCTAGGGGAATTTTAATTTCTCCTTTCAGAAATTTTTTCTCCAGCCCCCATTTAGTTACTGGTTTATATTTTCCATCTTTGGCAGCAAAACTATGAACACCTGATTCAATCGCCCTGAAATCATTCCCGGTAGCCAAAGCTACCGCATCAATCCCGTTCATTACGCCCTTGTTATGGGTGACAGCCCGATAGATATCGTTTTCAGCCAACTTCTGACCGTATAGAATTCTTTGAGCGACTTTGGCTCCGGAAAACTCATCCAAGGCCAACTTCTCAATCGGAACCTTGCCCTTAATAGAAACAGTCCTCCTTTCTGCAAAATTAGAAATTATCCTTAGGCCAATTTCCGTCTTGACGATCTTAACAACAAAGAGAGCAATTTCTTCCAGCATAGTATTAACAAGGTTGGCTCCCATGGCATCTTTGGTATCAACAAACAGGTAAAGAACCAGAAAATTCTTTATTTTTTTAATTTCAAAGTCTTTTGCTCCGCCAGAAATCGACAAAAGAAATTTATTAGTTTCGTTAGCCTTTTTTAAAATCTCTTTTTTATTTTTAAAAATTTCTCTCTTTGCCCGCTCAAAATTTTTTATTCCAATTAACTGCAATTGGCCGATCATTTGGTTTCCTAAATATTTCCCAAAAAAACCACCGCCTTCTCTAACCAGTTTGGCTGCCCGAGAAGCAGCTGCTACGACCGAGGGCTCTTCAATTTCCATGGGCACAAAATAATCTTTGTTGTTAATCAAAAAATTACTAGCGATTTTAAAAGGACCGAAGTTATTCTCCAGGTCAACAAAATCAGGCAGTTTCTGATATTGATCAATCAGTTTTAAGTCTTTCTTATCTAAAGAAGAAAAGCTGGCAACAGTTTTTATTTTTTCTACCAGCGGAAGTTGATGAAATTGAGAAAGAGAAGAAGTCATTGGCTTTCTCGCCATTTTAGATATTGTTTAATGGTTAGTTTTTTACCTCTTTTTAGTTGGGGACCGAGGTCACTCCTAAATTTCTTATTCGACAATACGGTTCCTTTAATACAAATCGAACTGGCGCCCCCGCCGTAGCCGTTAATACCAATCTCTTGACCTTTTCTGGCCTTTTCTAGAACTCCAGCCAAGGAAATAAAAATAGAAGAGGTATAAGAGTTCCCAATATAAGGATTATATTTTAAACCCGGACTGAATTTCTGGCTAAAAAATTCTTTAAAATCTGGAGTTCCTCTAATCTCGTCAAGTTCTTTTTTGTATCCAGCGAAAAGGCTTGGTTTTTTAAGACATTCAGCCAGGGTAAGATGTTCTTTTTGTTTCAGCCTTTCGTGCCGCCAGAAAAGAGCCGCCACCCACTCAACGATTTTGGGAAAAGGTGTGTGCATAATAAAAAAATCAAATGTCTCCAAAAGCCCCTCCTTTTTTGTTTTTAAAAATTTTAGATTATTTTTCTTCCAGTCTTCTAGGGCTCTTTTTTGACATTCTAAAAAAGCCGGCTTGGTTAATGCTCCATCAACTCGAGGAAAAGGATAAGAAGAAGACGGAACCCTAAAATCATCAATATCGGCCGCATACTGACCTAAGTTCTGATAATCCAAACTTAAGATTTTTGGTTTGTTCTCAATTCTCATAGCTACAGCCGCGCAGCCCTGGGTTACTTCGGCCTTAGGATCTTCTTGACGGTAAATAGAGCGGTCAATAGAGAGAGCGACAGCCGGCTTACCAGAATTAGCCTGGTTATACTCACAGGCTGAAATTAATGCCTGTAATCCTCCCAAACAGGCAAATTTATATTGAAAAGGAACGCTTTTTAGTCCTAATTTATGATTAAGAATTTTGACACTCAGGGGCTTAGAGGCGTCTGGATCCGATTCAGTACCAATATAAAACCTTTCTACGTCTTTGAAGTTAATTTTCAAAAGGGCTTCTACGGCCAGTTCAGTAATAGAAATTTTATAAGGAACCCTGGCCTCAACCACGCCTAAACCCTTACCGGTATAAGCTGAAGGAATTTTTCTTTTTTTTGCCAATTCTCCAATTGAAATGAAATGTTTTGGAACGGCAATGCCGATTTGTGAAATTCCGACCTGAGAAACCATAATTTTATTTTTTTCGACTTTTTATTTTTCTAAGAATAATTTTAAACCAGGGCGTATATTTTTTTGGATTTTTTTTAATGTCAGCTTTCAAGTCCTTTAATTTGACCCACCGCCAGTCAGCCACCTCTTTTTTGCTGGGCTTAGGGCTTCCATCAAATTTACCGAGAAAAACATGGTCAAATTCATGTTCAATAAGACTATCAAGCTTTGCTTTATAGACAAAATTAAAAACTTCTTTTAATTTACAATTAATACCCATTTCCTCTTTTAACCTCCTTTCGGCTGCCGATTTTACTTCTTCTCTTGGTCTAGGATGAGAACAGCAGGTGTTTGTCCAGAGTCCCGGAGAGTGATATTTCGATTTGGTTCTTTTCTGGATTAGGGTTTCTCCTTTTTTATTAAACAGGAGTACGGAAAAAGCCCGATGTAGTTTTCCCACCCGATGGGCTTTCATTTTTTCTTCTGTCCCAATAGTTTCGTTTTTTTTGTTAACTAAAACAATCCTCTCCACTTTTTTCTAAGTCTTTCTCTCAATTAAATAATTAATGAATTCTTCTAATTTGGCTTTTGCCTTTGAATCTGGTAATAATTTCTCGGCATCCTGCCAACTCCCTCTAACGATTTTCCGGGCCACTTTTCTAGCATAATCTATGCTACCATATCTTTTAATAATTTCTATCGCCTCATTCCTCTCTTTCAAATTATTGGTGTGTTTATTCAGTATTTCTAATAACCTTTTCTTGTCTTTTGAGCTGGCTTTCTTCAAGGCATGAATAACAATTAAGGTTCTTTTGCCTTCCTTAATATCGTTACCAAAACTCTTGCCAAATTTTTTTCTTTCTTTCCCCTCTAGGGCCAGGTCTAGAATATCATCTTGGATCTGAAAGGCGACTCCAATGGCTTCTGCCATTTTACCGATATTTTTAGC
Organism: Parcubacteria bacterium DG_74_1; assembly: GCA_001303125.1. GTDB lineage: Bacteria > Patescibacteriota > Minisyncoccia > Minisyncoccales > DG-74-1 > DG-74-1. Next base: position 94,066 of record LJNE01000001.1, read on the forward strand.
TAGTTTATCGCTTTCTCCCGAGAGAACGACTGCCATCTTGGCGGCTAAACGGGAAAGGCAACCGGTCTTGAAAGCGCACATTTGTAAATACTCCTTTTGATTAATTTTCTTAACCTTTCCCTTATGCCAATAGATGTCGGTACCTTGGCCAAGGTGAATGTTGATCATGTCCTGGGCATAAATTTTGTAAGCTTTAGCTAAAACTTTAGGTTTAAATTTGTTTTTGGCTTTTATTAAGGTTAGCAAGGGTAGAAAATAGAGGAAATTTCCAGCATTGACGGCTACATCAACTCCGAAAACTCTATGCAAACAGGGTTTCCCCCTTCTCAACTCCCCCTGATCTTCAACGTCATCAGTTATAATAGACCCGTCATGCGCCAACTCAGGGATAATCAAAAAATCTTTAACTTTTCTGATATCGCCGCCGACAGCTTCGGTAATCAATAAAAACAAAGTTGGTCGCCACCTTTTTCCGCCTCGGTCCAAAAACTCATAGATGGGCCTAATAAGAACTTCTTGAGCCGCTTTTTGACTATAAAAATAACGAGGTTTTCCGAAAGTAAACTCTAGCCATTTTTTGGTAGCCTTCCGCGGGAGATATTTTTCAATCAGCTTGTCAATCTCCGGTTTTTTCTTTTCTAAATAATCCTCTATCCCCTCTTTCTTTATTTTGGTTTGACTAGGCATAAACTCAGTGTTTAGAGCGAGCGTATCCTTTATAAATCAGGATAAGCTTAAGAAGCTTGAAAATATTTTTTCTCAAATTTGGTTTTGATAAAAAATTAGGGAGGGCAGAAAGGTTTTTCAAATAAAAAATATCTCCCCCGGCTTCTTCTAAAACTTCTCCAACTTCATTCAGGCTTTTATTGTTAAGCGAGTATAGAATTTCCTGGACCAAAAATAAATTTTCATTAAAACAAGAAAGGAATCTAATTTTTGATGGATAAGAGTCGGTATTCCCTGAAAGGATACACTTGGCCGCCTGCTCTCCAGCAATCATGGCATTGCCAACCCCACCACCTGTTATCGGATCAACCATAGCACCGGCATCACCAACTAAAAGCGCATTATCTTTTACTAATTTTATAGGTTTCTTTACTAGCGGGATCACGCCGCTGATATTCTTCAAAAGGCGACAATCGCCAAAATCTTTTTTAATGGTGTTTTCCATAAAATCTTTGAGCACGGCCTGAAGATTTATTCTTCCTCCAGAGCCCAAGCCGATATTGGCCGTGTTTTTTGATTTAGGAAAAATCCAGACATAACCTGAAGGACATCTTTCTTGGTTGAAATAAAGCTTCATGGTATGACAATCCATTTCTTTTTCAACCTCAACCAAATATTGAAGACATGGATAAATCTCTACTTTCTCTTGAAAAACCTTTCTTCTAATGATTGAAGTAGGACCGTCGGCGCCAATAAGATATTTTGATTCAAAATTATCGCCATCCTGCGTTTTTACCCGCCAAACTTCCCCCTCTTTTCTGACGTCAGTTACTCTTTTTTGAAGCCGAATTTCTGCCCGACATTGTTTGGCTAGAAATTTTTCAAAATTTACCCTGTCTAAAATATAGCCTCCTTCTTTTGTTGAAAGATTGGCGGTTTTGCCATTTGGCAAAACCGCTTGACTCTTATTAATGGTAGCGGAAATCCAGTTCGGATCGGGCTGAATACCAAGTCTATCTAAAAAATATCTGGCTAATCCTTCGGCGCACTGAACTGGCTTACCGATTTCTTCTTTCTGTTCCAAGATTAGAGCATCATCCAGATCTCTCCCGCAGATTAAGCCACCAGGACCAGCCCCAATGATAATTGTTTCAAAATTTTTTTTCATATTGGCAGATTATATAAATGTCACGAGTCACCACGAGTAGAGCGTTGATGCCACTATAGCAGCATAAGAGAGGATCCCATAATAAGTATCTATCATTTGAAAGTTTCTCCTAAAGAGGAACAGAAAGAGAAAGAGGCAACTTAAAATTAAGAATAAAAATAAAAAATTTTGAGAAAGCATAAAGAAGGCCGGAAAGAGGGCCAAGGGATAAAAAAAAGCTAGGTACTTTAAGAGGTTTTCTGATTTTTTATAACCAAGGAAACAGACAGTAGTTTGCAGACCAGCCTGGAAATCTGATCGATAATCTTCTAAATGATTTCTTGTTTCTAACATAACTGACAAATAAAAAATAGAAAAAGTAACTAAATAGTGAAAGGTGGTTAATCTTGAACCAAAAACTAAAAAGGGGAAGAGAAAAATTAAGACTCCAGCAAAAAGGCCATGAGAAATTAAATCCAAAAAGGGTCTTGATTTCATTCTTAAGGGCGGGGCGGAATAAAAAAACCCGATCAAGCCGGCAATCAAAACGAACAAAAATATCTCTGCCCCGAAGTAACTTGACAGAAACAAAGCTAAAATACCAGGAGAGACCGAAAAAAGAAAGTTTTTCTTATTCTGAACCAAAAGATCCTTTACCTCTCCCTTTTCTTTATCTTCTTTAATATCGAAAAAATTATTAACCGAAAAACCAAAAGCTAAAAGCAGAACGACAATGACCCAAAAAAGTAAGATGCCTAGGGGCGGTGCGAGAAAACCTTTAGCAACAACGAACCCTAAAACACCCAATCCAAACCAAGCTCGCCAGTCTTTCATTCGATAATAATTAAGGAAAGATTTAAAATTGAGTGACATTAGATGGCTAAGCCGCCGTCGATGTTAACTACTTCACCGGTAATGAAACTAGCCTCGTCTGAAGCTAGAAAGGCGACCAAACTGGCAACCTCTTCCGGTTTGCCAAACCGTCCCAAGGAAGTCAATTTTAAAACCGTCTGCCTAACCTCTTGAGGTACTGTTTCTGTCAATTTTGATTCAATAAACCCTGGAGCCACGGCATTAACTCTTATCCCCAACTTTCCGACTTCTTTAGCTAGGGATTTGGTAAAACCAATAATACCGGCTTTGGCGGCAGCATAATTTGCCTGACCAAAATTTCCTCTTTGACCCACCAAAGAAGAAACACTAACAATCTTTCCCTGGCTCTGGATGAGTAAGGGTAAGGCAGCTTTTGAGCAATTAAAAACTCCTGTCAAATCGATATCAATCACTCTTTGCCATTCTTCTTTGGTCATTTTAGCTAGGGTTCGATCGGCACAAATTCCAGCATTATTTACCAAAACATCCAATCGGCCAAACTCTTTATGGATTTGCTGGACCATTTTCTCCACTTCTTCTAGCCTTGAGACGTCAGCAAAAAAATACTTTGCTTCGGCTGTTTGTTTTTCAATTTCTTCCTTAACTTTCTTTAAATTTTCTTCCTGACTCCCAATATCATTCAGGGCAATTCTCCCTCCCAAAGAAGCGAACTTTAAAGCGGTAGACCTGCCAATTCCCTGAGAAGCGCCGGTAATTAAAATAACCTTATCTTTAAACATGTCTAATATTTTTCAACTTCGTATTGAACTTCTTTAATTTTTCTGCCGACAATCGGAATATCATCAATTTTAACCCTTTTAAGATATTCTGGCAATTCTCTTGTCATAGTAACTTCAGCGAAAATTCTATCTAAGTTTAAAGGGTTAAAGCTGCCAAAAATTAGATTCAGGTGGGCGACAAACTGATCCGTTTTTTGAATCGATTGAGCCTCGGCCAGAGTAAAATATCGTGGTAAAACTTTATTTAAATTTTCAATAATTTGTTCTTCGGAGTGCAGATACTTTAAACCAAGGTAATTTTCCTTTTTCAAAAACTTTAAAATATTTTCGCTGGCTGAAGCTTTCCCGATTTTTAAAATTGGCAAGTTGGCAATTAAGTCGGCCTTGAAAACTTCTTCGGAAATCTCAAAACTAAAATCTCCTTCTCCCTTCTTAATAAAATCGGTTTTAGCCAGATCTAAGGGTAAAATTCTATAATTTTGACAAACCTTGAGTAGTTGGGATTTTTGAGCTGCGGCCTCGATAGGCGTTTCGTCAAAACTTTGGCCAGCAACCTTAATGTTCTCCAATCTCACCCCTCGTCCCATTAAATATTTAATAAGGCTTTCTAAGAATTGAGGGCTAGTGTTTTCAGCAAAATGAGGATGCCTCGGTAAAACTAAGGTCGGTAAAATCAAGATCTTAAAGTCCTGCCTAACATCAATTCCGTCAAATAATTCAACCACTTTTTCTATTCCTTCTAGAACATCGTACTTTATCCGCCAAACGGCGACCGTGTTACTCTCGGTTGTTGTTTCAATTTTAAGCTCCTCACCGATTCGGTATTCTTCAACGCTTTTCCAGACCCATTTATTCCCTTTTTCATCTTCCAAAACCAAAACAAAATAGGGAATTTTAGGATGAAACATTGTTGGAATAGTCACTCTAGAGACTCCAATTACTTTAACTTTTTCAGACTTTATCTTTTCTAATGCCGAAAAACACTCCGGACATTTTTCAATCGGATACTGCCAAACTTTTTTACATTTTTGACATTTATAGAACATGGTATAATTACTTCTATATGAAAACTTATTTTTTGCCAAAAGAGATAAGGCCGGAATTAAGAAAAATCTGGGGCATACCTCTTTTTAATGGAGAGGAAGAAGTTCTTAACAAGTTCCAGCAATTCGCCCAAAAAAAGAGGTTTAAAACGATAATTACCGTGGGTGATTATTGCTCTTTTGTTTTGCCTTCTGATATCAAGATTTTTGACGGAAAAATAAAGAGAGAGAAAATAAGAAGATTACTAAAATTCTCTCTTCGCTGTAATAACCCACCAGGAACTATTCAAAAGGGAGTCTGGCCGGTTATTAGAAAAGCGATTAAAAATAAGGAAAATGTTTTTATTGAAGGAGAAGAAGATCTTTTGGTTATCCCTACGGTTTTGCTCTCAGAAAAGAATACGGCTGTAATTTACGGCTTTCCTGAAAAAGGGGTTTGCCTGATTGAAGTTTCGCCTCGGGTAAAAAAGACCTTTAAAGAGCTTCTTAAGAAGTTTTCCTTAAAATGTGGCAAGTGACACTTCCCCCGATTCCGCCAACATTATGACAGAGACCGATTTTAGGACTGTTTCGAACTTGCCGCTCCCCACATTTTCCTCTTAATTGACTAACAATTTCATAGACCTGGGCTAATCCGGTAACAGAAATTGGATGACCCTTGGCTTTTAAACCACCTGAAGGATTAACCGGCAATCGACCGTCTAAATTAACCTTTCCTTGTCGGATTAATTCTGCCCCTTTGCCACTCTCGGCAAATCCTAAATCTTCATAAGAAAATAATTCAACCGAGGTAAAAGCGTCGTGAATTTCCGCTACTTGAATATCTTCCGGCTTTATTTTGGCTTCTTGGTACGCCTGCTCGGCCGCCAACTCGGTCGCCTGGAAATGCCAGGGCTCTTTTCTATCAAAGGTTAAAAGATAGTCAGTAGCAAAGCCGGATCCTGAAACTTCGACATCGGTTTTTTCTTTTGTTAAAATCGCTGCTGCCCCTCCATTAACCGACAATGAGCAATCCATTAAACGAAAGGGGGAAGCAACAATTGGCGAGTTTTTAATTTCTTCCAGGGAAACCTTTCTTTGGTAGTAATAAGCTCGAGGGTTTAAGGCAGCATTTTGGTGGTTTTTATAAGCAATCAGGGCTAAATCATCCATAGTGGCGCCATATTTTAGCATGTATTGTTGCCAGACCAAAGCATTCTGAACCGGAAAGAGAGTGCCTTCTGACTGCTCAATTACTCTTTCGGTGGCTGATAATATCCAGTGAGTAGTCACCTCGCTTTTGTTGTCAACGAGCTTTTCGCCGGAAACAGCCAAGATATTCTTGAATTTTCCCAGCCGCAAAGCCGTCCAAAAAGCTACTCCGCCACCAGCGCAAACCGAGGGTGTTTCAATGATCGGAACATTTATCTTGAATAAATCAGCAAGTAAAGAAATTTTATGGGTCTGATGTTCTGAAAAACCATCGCAACTTTCCATGCCACTAAAGACAACGGCATCAATATCAGAGATTTTCATTTTGACGTCTTCTAAGGCCTCAATGGTCGCTTCATAACAAAACTGCCACCAGGGTTTTTGAGAATAATCAAATTTTGTCATTCCTACTCCTTTGATATACATATATAGTATATAAAAACCTGTAATGGCTAAACCGTCACCCAGCCAACAAGTAAAGTGCCGGGACCGGCAGCTGCGCAAACTATTGTTGGCCCTATGGCAATAAAAGAAACTTCGGCGTTTATTTTTTGCTTCAATAATTTTTTAAGGTTCTCAGCTTCTTCGGGCTTATCAGCGTGACCAATAACAACTCTGATTTTTCGCCCTTGTTGCCTAATCTTTTTGCTTTCTTTAAAAACCTTTTTAAATAGGGCTTCGCTGGAGCTAGAGGCAAATATCATGCCACCCTTGCAAACCAGCCCGTCTTTTATTTTCATTAAAGGGTGAATATTTATTTTTTTAATCCTTCTCACCCAGTTAGCTTGGGAATGGCTGATTCTACCGATTCCTTCTATCCATTTGGGGTCTTCGAAAACAACATAAAGGTGGACATTAGGGATCAACCCACTTAACTCTTCTAAGATTTCTTCAATTTCTCTTTGTTCTTGAATCATCTCAAGGGCTCGCAAGATTAAAAGAGCTTCTCCTGACGCGGCTGTTAAGGAATCAAAAACGAAAATTTTACTAGGGTCTTCTGACATTTCTTTAGCCTGAAGGGCAGAGTTGTAACAACCAGAAAGTTTAGAAGAAAGAGTAACGCAAAGGACTTTATCAAACTCTTTAAGTTGTTTTTTATAGGCCTCCAGATATTGTTTAGGATTAATTTGGGTGGTTTTAACGGTGGCTGGAATGCCTCTTTTTTCTGCCTCTCTCATTTTTTGATAAATATTTCCCCCGGGCAAATCCTTTTCTTCCGGCCAATCATAGCGAATCGGAAGAACTTCAATCCTGTATTTCTCAACAATTTTAGGTAATAACATAGCTACATCGTCTGTGACGATACCGATAGAAACCCTTCTGACCGATTCCTCGCCGACCACTTCTTTGGCCATATCTTCAAGCCTTAAATCTTGAATTTGACCCGTTTCCCTTATTGACTTTTTTACCTCATCGGGATAGTCGGTATGAATATGAATTTTGACCTTGTTACTAATCTGGACGATATCTATGGAATTACCTAATTTCTTTAATTTTTCTTTGATTTCTTCTTCGCTAAATTTAGGATTCTCAACCAAGGCAATAATTTCGTAACGGTGTGATAAAACTTGAATAAATCTTCTAATTTTTTCTGAAGGTTTTACTTCTCTTTTCTCTTCTTTTTTCTCCCCCTCCAAAGCCTCTAAATAACTTTCCAGAATCATTAAAAACCCCAAACCTCCAGCGTCAACCACATTGGCTTTTCTAAAAACTTCCATTTTTTCCCGGGTAGCCAAAAGGGCTTCTCTGGCTTTCTCGGTAGCTGTTTTCAAGATTTCGATGATATTTTTCCCTTTTTCTGCTTCTTCCCTAAAGGCTAAAGCTGTTGCATCAATAACGTCTAAAATTGTTCCTTCCTTAGGGTTTTGGATAGACTGTCGGGCTCGTTCAGCTCCTTTCTCAAAAGCAACAGCTAGTTTTTGAGCATTAACCGGATTTTTATCAAGCAAAGGCAGGAAACTGGCCAAAAAACCGACGTAAATTACGCCGGCATTGCCCTGAGCAGTAGTTAAAGCTCCGTCTAGGGCTGCTTCAGAAACCTCTTTTAAATCTTTAAAATCCTTTTTCCCAACGGCTTCTTTTATCCCTGATAAGGTTTTAGCCAGATTATTCCCAGTGTCTTGGTCCGGGACAGGAAAGACATTAATTTTATTGATCTGCTCTTTGTTCTTTTCAATCTTCTCGTAGGATAAAAGGAGCATCTTTTTTAATTCGGCTTGACTAAGATATTCCATGGCCAACTATTTGAATTTCTCCTCTAATTCTTTTAGGATTTTACCCGCCAAGTCCTTGCCACCTAAACCGAAAGAAAGACCCAGGGCAATTGAAATAGTGATTACCACGCCAATAAAAATGACTAAAATTAAAGAGGGAGTTATTTTAAGCTGATAGAGAATGGCTAAAATAGCAAAAAGCCAGATCGTCCAACGAATTGCCTTGCCGGAAAATCGAGAGTAAGTTATTTTTTCTTTCTTTAAGGTGCCAACCACAATTTTTTGAGAAAAATCAGCCAAAAAAACAGCTACAAGAAAAATTAAAATAGCAATAAAGATATTGGGATAATAATCAATCACCCTCCATAAGAATTGGCTTAAGGAAGTTAGTCCCAGAATTCTAGCGCTTAGAACTTCAGCAGCTATTGTCAAAAAAAGGAGAACGAAAAACCACCTGACTATTTCGCCAAAAAACCTTGGCGCATTAAGGCGAGTATCAATCTTGGATAGAGATTCTTCTACGCCCATGCCTTTTAAAATCTGATTCAATCTAATTCTGCCCAGAAAATCGGCGGCCCTTTCTCCTAGCCATTGCGAAACAACCCAGCCAATCAAAAAAAACAAAAAGGCTCCAAGGGCACAAAGCGGATAAGAAACCGGGGTCTGTATCAAGTATTTATAAAGTTCTTCCCACATAAATAATTTATCTGCTACCATTTGGCACGATTAAGCTTCAAATGATAGCCGATTCTATTAGTAGTTATGTGCAATAAAAAGGTTAAAATAAAAAGGGTTATCCAGGTTATTATCTCAATTTTTAAAATTGCTGTCAAGAAAATGGCTGAACCTATAACATAGTTCGTTTGATCAAAGGGAATAAACTTGGCGCCCGGCTCCATTTTCAGTCTTCGTTTAATAAAGGCAAAAAGTAGATCACCGAAAACTGCACCAACTGAAATCAGAAAGCTAAAAATAAAAATATTAATCTGTTCGTAGTTTAATAGGGAAATTCTTTGGACCGCTGGAAATTGATAAAGATACTTTTGGATCAAGGCGACCGAAAAACCGACCCCTATCCCTAATATCGCGCCCCGCCAAGATTTATGGCTACCGAAAATCGGCTGACCTAAAAATTTTTTCCCGGAATCAATGTCCTTGTCTAAAAAATTAAAAAGATTAGCCTTTCTTGCCAAAGGAGGAGTCATGTTGGTAAAGTAAGCGGGCAGAAAAAAGTAGAAGCAGGCTAAGATATATGTTAGAATGTTCATATGAAGTGCGACTTACACTGCCATACTGGTTATTCCTATGATAGTACGGCCAAGCCAGAAGAAATGGTTGAAGCTGCGCTTCAAAAAGGACTAAACTGTCTGGCTATTTGTGACCATGGAGAAATTAAGGGCGCTTGGGAGGCAGTCGAATACGCCAAAGATAAGCCTATTTTAATTATACCGGGGATTGAAATAAAAAGTAAGGAAGGAGACATTTTGGGATTGAACATTGAAAAAATTATCCCTAATAAATTGTCAGCTAGGGAAACAATTAAAATAATAAAGAGATTAGGAGGACTAGCAGTTATTCCCCACCCTTTCGGCTGGTTTTGCTCTTTCAGGGGAAACCTAGAGAACCTTATCTCTGATATAGATGGGTTCGAAGAATCTGACTCTTCTCGCGGCCCAGACAGAACCTTGGCAATCGAGGTTTTGAATGCTTCAATATTCGGCCGTGGCAACAAAAAAGCCTTGATTTTCTCTCAAAAATACAGCCTCCCCAAAACGGCTGGATCCGACGCCCACTTCCCGAATTTTATTGGTAGGGTTTATTTAGAAATCCCTGGTAATAATCTTTCTATAGAAGGCGTTTTAAATCACATAAAAAAGGGGGGTGGCAAAATCTACGGGAAAGAAGCTGGCTTTTTTGAAAAAGCCATCGATCACACAAAACGAAACCTCGCTAAAATCAAACACAAGACACATTCGTAAACCAGGCCCGAACAAAACGAAGACAAAGCGAGAGATAAACGCAAGACGTTCAGTAATCATTCATATTAATTCGTAAAATTATTAAAATTATGTTGGAGGAAAAAAGAGAGAAATTTAAAAAAATTTCCAGCTGGACAGGAAATATTTTCTCTAAACTCGACTTAGCCCCTAACCAATATACTCTCATCTCGCTTGCTCTTGTCTTAGTTGCTTTTTATTTTTTATTCAAGGAAAAATTGATTGGGGCCTTAATTTTTTTCTTACTGGCTGCCTTTTTAGATTTCATTGACGGCGCCGTAGCAAGATTTTTGCAAAAGGACACAAAAAAAGGCGCCTATTTAGATACTATCTGTGACCGTTATGTTGAAGCAATTATTTTGCTTGGTTTTTTGTTTTTGGATTTGCCTAAATTTCTTTTATCGGCGGAAATTTGGATTTTTTTGGCTTTCTTGGGCAGCTTAATGACGACTTATGCTAAGGCAGCTGCTAAAGAAAAGGGGTTAATTGAAGCCGAAATTAAAAAAGGCCTTTTCGGTCGGCCAGAAAGAATAATCTTAATCTCCTTAGCTTTACTTTTAGGAATTTTTAATCTCTCTTGGGTAATTTACCCAATTGTCGTCTTAGCTGTTTTTTCTAATATTACCTCTCTCCAGAGAATTTTTCTAAACCTCGCTCCAGGCCAAAACTAAAGCATCGGGGCCAACTAGTACTCCCAAGACGTTATCAATCAAGTTTATAAAAACGACCTCTGCTTCTCTCGGCTCTCCTTCTATCATTCCTCTTAACCTTTGAGCTCCTTCTAAATCATCACCATGAGTTATGGCTACGCAGATTTTTTTTCTTTGGTCGCGTAACTTTTTGGTTTTTGCTTCGAAATCGTGGAACAGGCCAGTAGGAATATCTTTGGCTCCAGTCTTTATACCAATAGCCTTTACTGTCCCTTTTTTTATGCCGAGTATTGGCCTGAGTCCAAGTTTCTGCATTCTCCTCACCCAACTGGCTAGAGTATGGGAGAGCCTACCTGAAGCTTCTATCCATTTAGGGTCTCTAATCATAGCAGCCAAACGAACCTTAGGAACGAAATCATTTAGCTCTTTAACAATTTCTTCTATTGTTTTGTTCATTTCAATTAAATCAATTGTTCTAAAAACTAAAAGTCCTTCGCCGCAAGTAGCATTCAAGGAGTCAATGATAAAAATTTTCTCTCCCTGCAGCCCCAGAATGTTTTTTGCCTGGCAAGCTGAATTGTAAGTACCCGAAAGTTTTGAAGTCAGGGTAATACAGACAATTTTATCAAATCTCTCTAGCTGTTTTTTGAATGCGTCTAAAAAATCTTTAGGAGACGGTTGAGAAGTTTTGCCAAAACTTTTTATCCCTCTTTTTTCTGCTTCTCTCATTTTTTGAAAAGTATTTTGGCCAGGCAAATTCTCTAAATCTGGCCAGTCCATTTTAACAGGGACGGTAGCTATTTGATATTTTTCAGTAATTTCTGAAGGTAAGTCTGCCCCTTCATCAACAACTAAGCCAATTTTTTGCATGTTTTTAGATTACTTGCCAGCCTCGAGTGCTGGCGGTCTTTAATAATTCTTTGTCCGGCTCAACAGCCACCGGATTACCGACTAATTCTAATATTGGTAAATCAAAAATACTATCCGAGTAGGCAAAACTTCCCTGGAAGTCTATCGCCAGATTGTTGTCGGTTAAAAATTGCTTCACTTTTTCAGCTTTTCCCTGGGCAAAACAAAGAGGAGGGATTATCTTGCCGGAAAACTTATTCTTAACAATTTCTAGTTCGGTGCCAACAGCGAAATCGATATTGAGTCGACTTGAAAAAACTTTAATTAAATCTTGAAAACTGCCGGAAATTAAAACAATCAAATAGCCATCTTCTTGATGTTTTTTGAGCCTTTCAAAAGCATTCTTTTTCAGGGTCGGTAAAAGGTAATCATCGGTCAGCCAATCAAAAATTTCTTTTGCTCTCTTAATATCTATTCCTTTCATCAGCCGAGCCATATCCTTGCCCCATCTTTGATAGTATTTTTTAGTAGAAATAAGCCCTACTTTCCAAAAAGGAGTTAAGACAGAATTACTAACCAAAAACCAAAAAATAGAAAAAAACTTTTCTCTCTTTTTAAGATAATACTTCAATAATCCAGACCAGAGATGGCTGCTGACCAATGTCCCGTCAAAATCAAAAAGAGCAATTTTAACTCTAGAATTCTTCATTACGTTGTTTTCCTTAATTTAAATTTTGGCTCCTTACCCTCTTTAAGTCTCTGAATATTTTCTCGGTGAGCCCACCAAGTTAAAGCGAGTAACGCTAAGCCAAGAACAAAGTAGGCAAGAGAAAAACGGCTAAGCCAAAAGGCTAAAGGTAAGAAAGAAACCAGTAAAAGATTAGCAAAACTCATTATTTGAAAAATGGCTAAAATCAAAAGCCAAATTAAGAGCAAAATCCAGAATTTCTGCCAGCCCAAAAGAACGAACAAAACCCCAACTGTGGTAGCCACTCCTTTGCCACCCTTAAAATTTAGCCAGACCGGAAAAATATGGCCTAGTACCGGAGTAATGGCTACTAAAGCTACTTGCCAATCAAGGGATAAAAATTTTGTCGCCAAAAAAATCGGGATTACCCCTTTCAAAACATCTAAAACTCCAACCAACAGACCCCATTTTAGACCCAGGCCTCGTATAACGTTCGTTCCGCCGATATTCCCCGAGCCGACTTTTCTAATATCAATACCTTTGATTTTGGAAATCAGCAAACCCCAAGGGATAGAGCCTAAGAGATAACCGAAAATAATTAATAAAATTGTATTAAGCATAAGATATGGCATTTTCAAATTTTAGATTTTTAAATACTTTTTTAACTTTTATCGCCTCGCGGGTGCGGCAAAACGGGGGCGATATTCCGCGCACGAACCTCGCGGAAATAAAATCAGAAATTCTTTTCAAAATAGGTTCTAACTAATTTCAGTATCCTCCACGCTCCTGTATTGACAAATACGGGAATGTGGACCCGGTGGGATTCGAACCCACGATCTCCGCGATGCGAACGCGGTGTTCTCCCTCTAAACTACAGGCCCAAGTATTTTTTTTAATTCAGCTAAAGAATTAATTTTTCTTACTGGTGGATTTTTAATTTTATTTTCCCTATCAATTAAGATTGCTTCTATACCAAGATTTTTAGCCGGGACTAAATCTCTTTCTATTTCATCGCCTATCATTGTCGATTCTTCCGGCTTTACTCCAAGTTTATCTAAGGGGTATAAAAACGCTCGAGGATCAGGCTTTTTAAATTTAGTTTCTCGGGGAGTAAAGACTTTAAAATGTTTCTCTAAATTGAGGTTGGAAAATAAAAAAGGGGCAGAACTTGTTAAAATGGCCTTTTGATAGGGCAAATTAATAATCTCCTTAACATCGTCATAAGGCTGGTAGATAAGATTCTTTCGGTAAAAATTAGCTAATTTATTAATAATGTTTTCGTCAGTTCTCTGAATGGTTCTTTCGAGGAGCTTTTGGCTCAAATCTCGCCAGTTGGTGCATTTGCTCATCAGTTGGGTAAAAAGAGAAGTGAATAATTTTATATCTTCTTCTGCCTTGAGTTGAATCCCGATTTTTTGATAGAAAGCAAAGAAATCTTCCGGTCTAAGTTTGGTTGCCGGTCGAATTAAGGTCCCAAATAAGTCAAATAAAATTAATTTTGTTTCCATTCGGGGTGCTGGGAGTTGAACCCAGGCCGCAGAGTCCCGAACCCTGTATACTACCGTTATACTACACCCCGTTAAACTTAACCTTATGTTACCCAATATTTTTTCTTAGTCATTTCTTCTTGCTTCACCTCAAGCTTTTCTCTTTCTTTTTTGGCTATTTGGGTCAACTTTACTAACTCCTTCTCGGGCATTTTCCCTAATTTTTTAATTTCTTTCTCTAAAAGACTTTTTTTATTTTTTTGAGGGTCTTCTAAGACATAACCTAAGAGGATATCCAAGATCTGCCCTATTTTAGGACCCGGTGGAATACTTAAAATTTTCATAACATCGTTTCCGCTAGCTTTAAGCATTTTCACAGAGATTGGGTCCCGGGAAACTCTTTCAATGACATATTTCAAATGTCTCAACTTATAAGGTTCTGCCTTGGGAACTCCCGAGCCAATTCTGTCAGCCATTCTCACTTGTAATAATTCTTCCATATTTTCTGGCCCCACTTGACGGACCAGTCTTCTTACTGAACTATCGGAAACCTCATCTACATTATAGTAAAAAAGGTGATAACGAACTAATTTGACAATTTTTTCAATGTCTTTTTTGGGGAACCTCAAACGATTTAATATTTGGGCGGCCATTTTTGCGCCAACTATTTCATGGCCGTAAAAAGTAGCATCCGGGCCCTCTCCCCGCTTCGTCCTTGGTTTACCTACATCATGCAACAAAGCAGCTAGCCTTACATATTTGTTAAATTTTTGTTTGGCGGCATAATCTAAAGACCGCAGAGAATGCTCGTAGCATTCATAAATGTGGTGCTTATTTTGAGTGACCTTATATCCTTCTTCCAATTCTGGAATAGTATATTTCAGTAAACCGAGCTCTCTTAAAAGTTCTATACCCGAAGCCGCTCTTTCTGACATAATAATCTTCAAGAATTCATCTCTAATTCTTTCTTTTGATATAGCCTGCAGCCAGGGAGAATTTTTTTTAACAGCTTCGGCAGTTTTCCCCTCAATTTGCCAATCCTCGCCTAGGGTTACAGTAAATCTAATTGCTCTTGTCATACGCAAAGCGTCCTCATTAAAACGCTCCTCGGCCTCACCAACTGCCCTAATTATTCTTCTCTGTAAGTCTTTTTGCCCATCATATGGGTCAATAATTTTACATTTGGCGTTTTCATTTTGAATCTCCAGGGCCATTGCGTTAATAGTAAAATCTCTCCTTGCTAGATCTTCTTGAATAGTTTCGGCAAATTTTATTTCATCGGGGTGGCGCTTATCGGTATATTTTGCCTCTGAACGATAGGTGGTAATTTCTATTTCTCTTAACCTGGAGTTCTTACTGTTGGTCTGGACGGTAACTGTAAAAAATTGATTACTATAAAAGCTTTTAGGAAATATTTTTTGAATCTCTTCCGGCCGAGCCAGAGTCGCTACATCCCAATCCTCCGGCTCAACTCCTCTCAAAAAATCTCTGACACAACCGCCAACAATGTAAGCCTCAAGGTCATTTTTTTTAAACTGCTCAATGACAAATTTTAATTCTTTTGGGATTTCCACCAGTTTAATCTTATCTTGATTTCTCGAATTTTTCAATCGCCAAGTCCTACAAAGCAGGGTGAAACAAAAGATGGGACGAAGTTTCGACGGCTACCCGGGTAGCAGGGAGAAACGGAAGAAAGAAACTTGTTTTCTCTGTCCATTTTTATTATAATTAGTTTGGCTGCCCCCGTAGCGTAATGGATAGCGTGCAAGACTTCGGATCTTGAGGTGAGGGTTCAAATCCTTCCGGGGGCACTATGAAAAGTTTTCCAATTTTATTTCTAATCATTCTTTTAGGAGGACTGCTTCTTCCCTCGGTTACTTTAGCAGGAGAATATGACGTTATAATCGGTGGAATTGATACGCACAATGTAACCTACGATGGGCTGGTTCCCTGCGGGCGATGCCTAAATATCAATCCTGGGCGTACAGCAGACTCATTAACTGCAAACTATTGCAACGCAAGCACGGGAGTCTTTGTTGACTTTAAATATATTCCCTGTCAATTCTGTCATCTTTTTATTGTATTAAAGTCGATAGTTGATTTTGTTTTATTATATGTCGTTTTCCCAATTGGCACTTTATTCCTAATAGTTGGTGGATTAATGTTTTTCTTCTCTGCTGAGAACCCGCAAAAAGCAGAACGAGCCAAGTCTCTATTAACCTCGGTAGTAATTGGCTTAGTTCTGATTTTTTCTGCCTGGCTGGTTATAGGCTTATTTTTCACCGCTATCGGATTATCTAATTTTGCTCTTTCTTTCACCGGCCCAGACAATTGGTTTACAGTAGACTGCGAAGTAACACTCGATTTTTAAAATAAATTCGTCTTTTCGTCCCCTAGTTTAATTGAATTGGCGAAACAGCGGTTTCTTAGGTCAAGGAGCCTAGGTCTGCCTCCTACACCAATGCCCCATTAGCTCAACTGGTAGATCAATCACGCCCTCTATGCCCCCATAGCTTAATTGGTAAAGCACCGGTCTCTTAAACCGAGGAGTCCAGGTTCGAGTCCTGGTGGGGGCACAAGCCCCCGCACTAAAGCTCAGCGTAGAGGAAGCTTCAAACAAGAGACTTTTTTTTATTTACATAGATAGTATAATAGAATTGAGATATACCAGGTAGTGAAAACTCGACCATTGCCTGGCAGCGATATAATACTTTGCTATGCAAAATACTAGTCGAGTTTCTGCTACTTGTCATGTTAAAGCCTGAAGAAAAAACAAAAATTATTGAGAAATATAAAATTCATAAAGCAGACACCGGCTCTGCCGAAATTCAGATTGCTTTATTAAGCGAAGAGGTTAAAGAATTGGTTTTACATTTGAAATCCCATCCTAAAGATTTTCATTCAAAGAGGGGCTTACTAAAAATGGTTGCCAGAAGAAGGAAGTTCCTTAATCACCTTAAGGAGGAGAGCCCCAGGAGATACAAGAATATTATAAAGCAAATAGGATTAAAGAAGTGATATGGCAATAAAACACATTGGTCAGCGTGTGGGAATACTGATCGATGTCCAGAATCTTTATCATTCGGCTAAGAACTTATATGGGGCACGGGTTAATTTTCGGGAGATTCTAAAGCTGGCGATTTCGGGAAGAAGCCTTATTCGGGTTTTTGCCTACGTAGTCAGAACTAAAACTGGCGAAGAAAAGCCATTTTTCGAAGCCTTGACCAAATTAGGGATTGAAACCAGGATCAGAGATCTGCAGGAGTTTTATGGCGGCCTGAAAAAAGCCGACTGGGATGTTGGTATTACCGTTGACGCCATCAGGATAGCTCCCGATGTGGATGCGATTGTTTTAGCTTCTGGCGACGGTGATTTTTTACAACTGGTTGAGTATTTAAAGAATCGCGGCAAAAGAATCGAGATTATCGCTTTCGGTAGATCAGCCTCAACCAAACTAAAAGAGGCAGCTGACGAATTTATCGACCTAGAAAAAGGACTGGGAAAATATCTATTAAAAAAGTAATTATGCAGGAATTTAAACTTGAAATTGAGGGACGTGAGATGATAGCTGAGTTCCAAAATCTGGCCGAACGAGCCAATGGTTCTTGTTTTCTTCGCTATGGCGATACCTTGGTCTTGACCACTGCTGTCATGCCAGAATATGAAGCCAAAAGAGTAGGGTTTTTCCCTTTAACAGTTGAGTACGAAGAAAGATATTATGCTGCTGGTAAAATCAGGGGTCCTAGATATATTAAAAGAGAAAGTCGGCCCTCTGACGAAGCAATTTGTAACGCCAGATTGATTGACCGAGCCATAAGACCTCTCTTTCCTAAAAATCTTAACCGCGAAGTTCAAATGGTTAATACGATTTTATCTTGGGACGGCCAAAATGACCCGGATATCTTAGGACTTATGGCATCTTCTCTGGCTTTAATAACTTCTAATATCCCCTGGTCAGGCCCGGTTGCGGCGGTCAGAATAGGTTACGTTAATAATAAGTTGATTTTAAATCCGACTTATGAAGACAAACAAAAAAGTCAAATGGATTTAATTTTAGCCGGCGTCGAAGAGAGTAACGGACTTTTAATTAATATGATTGAAGGAAGTTTTGAGGAGCTGGAAGGAGATTTAGCCATGGAAGCGTTAAATTTCGCCCGTTCTCATTTAAAAAAACTAATTGATTTTCAAAAACAGATTGCCGAAAAAATAGCTAAGGAGAAAATTGTTTTACCAAAACCGGCGGTTGATCTGGAATTAGAGAAAGAGATTAAAGAATTTTTAGCCGATAGATTAGAGGCAGCTTTATACCAAGGGGACGGAGTCGAGCAGATGGAAGAAACAAATAACCTTAGAGAAGAGTTAATCTGTTTTATCGAGAATAAATACCAAGATGCAGGAAAAATTGACTACGCCCAAGGCTTTCTTGAAAATGAAATCAATAAGCTTGTTCGTCAAAAGGTGATTGAGGAAGAGAAAAGACCAGACGACAGGAAATTAGACGAGCTGAGGTGTCTCAATTGTCAAGCCGGCCTGTTACCGAGAACCCATGGATCTGGTCTTTTCTGCCGCGGCCAAACTAGATCCCTTTCTATTTTGACCCTAGGGGCACCAGGAGATCAACAATTATTAGAAGGGATGGAAATCGTGGGTAAAAAAAGGTTTATGCACCATTATAATTTTCCTCCTTATTCGGTCGGCGAAGTAAGACCAATGAGAGGACCTGGGAGAAGAGATGTTGGCCATGGAATGTTGGCAGAAAAAAGTCTCCTTCCTCTAATTCCTTCTGTTGAAGAGTTTCCTTATACCATCAGGATAGTTTCAGAAATTCTATCTTCCAATGGCTCAACCTCAATGGCTTCGGTTTCCTCCTCGTCTTTGGCTTTAATGGATGCCGGTGTCCCCATCAAAAGACCGGCCGCAGGCATCGCACTGGGATTAATGTCTGATGAGAAAGGTAATTATAAAATCTTAACCGATATCCAAGGACCGGAAGACCATCACGGCGACATGGATTTCAAAATTGCCGGAACCGAGAAGGGAATAACCGCTATCCAGATGGATGTTAAAATTAGAGGGATCACTGAAAAAATTTTGAAAGAC
Source organism: Parcubacteria bacterium DG_74_1 (assembly GCA_001303125.1). Classification (GTDB taxonomy): domain Bacteria; phylum Patescibacteriota; class Minisyncoccia; order Minisyncoccales; family DG-74-1; genus DG-74-1. The sequence goes on from LJNE01000001.1 coordinate 112,710, forward strand.
ACACTTGAACAGGGGAAAAAGGCAAGACTAGAAGTCTTGAGAGAAATAACCAAAGTTTTGGCTAAACCCAGGCTAGAACTATCCCCTTTTGCTCCCCGAATTTTAACCTTACAAATTAATCCGGAAAAAATCAGGGAAGTAATTGGGCCCGGAGGAAGAGTAATCCATGAGATAATGGGAGAATGCCAAGTTTCAATTGATATTGAAGAAACCGGAAAAATTTTTATTACCGCTGAAAAAGAAGGGGCGGCCAAAAAGGCGGTTACTTGGATAGAAAATATTACCCGAGAAGTCAAAATAGGAGAAATTTTTCAAGGAAAAGTAAAAAGAATTTTGGATTTTGGTGCTTTTGCGGAAATCTTGCCGGGTCAAGAGGGACTAATTCATATCTCCCAATTGGCTCCTTTTAGAGTTGACAAAGTAGAAGATATAGTTAAGGTTGGTGACGTTGTACCAGTCAAAGTAATCTCGATCGATGAACAGGGGAGAATAAACCTGTCTTTAAAAGAAGCTAAATCCTCACGCCTACGCACAAATGGCAGGGGAAAAATTTATGAAAGAAACAAACAAAAATAAAAAACTGATGTTCCTGAAAGAAGTGGAGGTAAAAACAATGGCAAAAGATATTGCTGAGGCCAAAAAGACTGAGGTCCAAAAAGGAAGAGAAAGAGAAACTGCCCTACAAGGAGGCGCCGCCAGATTAGCGCCAATCGAGACCCAAAAAAAAGGAGAAAGAAGGGTTGACCTCAAAAAGGGCGTTGTCAGGTGGGAACGAATTGAAGCCCGAAAGGCAGCGGCGGGAACGGCCGAGCTACCAGAAGACATTGTTAGACTAAGGGCAGTTGAGGCCCGGAAAGAAATGGAAAGAAAAAAGAGGGAAGAGGTTCTCAAGTTAGAAAAGGAGGCAGAGGAAAAACCGCCGATGGAAAGAGCGATGGCGCCCCAGCCACCGCTACCGCCAACGCCCTCCCCGCCCCCACTAACGCCATTATCTCCTTCAGAGGATGAAAGAAAAAGACAAGAAGAAGAAGAAAAGAAAAGAGTGGAAGAGGAAAGAAAGAGAATTGAAGAAGAAAAGAAGAAGTCACCTTTAGAAAAAAGAGGGGAAACCTTAAGCCAAAAAGAGGCCCAATTACAGGAAAGATTAGAGTCGTTAGCCTCGGAGGAAAAAAGGCCAATCGAAGAAGAAAAATCTAGGCTTTTGTTGGAGATTGAGAAAATTAAAGAAGAAAGTCTTACGCCAATCTCAACTAGAGAAAGAGAAATAAAAAAAGAAAAAAGGCTAATTGAAGAGGCCGAAAAAAAGGCCCCATTTAAAGAGAAGAGACAAATTGAAGAAAAGAGGTGGCAAATTGAAGAAAGAAGAGAAAGAATCGAAAAAGAAAGATGGCGGGTAGAAGAACGAATCGTCGATCTTAAAGAAAAAATAAAAGAAGCAGATCTTAAAATTGAGCAACTCTCAGAAAGGGAAAGTAACTTTACAAAAGAGATTGAAAACATTGCAAACGAAAGAGAGGCAATAGGCTTAATAAATAAAAGAGCGGGGTTAGAAAAAGAACTCAAGTTGGTTAAAAATCAAAAAGTAGCCGCTGAGACCAAATCAGGAGTTTTAATCGATAAAAAAAAGAGGGTTAAAAGGGACCTAGCTGAGATTCTGGAAAGCGAAAGGGTATTGGAAGAAGAAGTAGAAATACTCGAGAAAAAAGAGGAAACGATAACTAATTTAAGCGAAAGAAAGAAAGTTGAAAAAAGAAGGAGGGAGACCGAAGAACAAAGAAAAAAAACGGAAAAAGAAAAATGGCAAATAGTAAAGGAGAAAGAGGAAAATGACCGAGTGCTTGAAATTCTTATAACTGAAATAGAAAAATTAAAAAGAGAGGAAGCGGATTTTGAGGAAAAAATTAAAGAAATTGATACCTCTCTTGAAAAAATAAAAGAAAAAGGGGTAAAAGTCGAAGAGTTAATGGCTTTGGCCGGACTTCTTTATAAGCCTCGAGAAAAAAAAGAAAAGATTGAAGAGGTGTCTCCAGGAGAAGAAAAAGCACCTTCAGAAAAAGTAACCGAAGAAGAGCTACCAAGTGAAGAACTACCAGAAGCTCGTCCGCTAAGCAAAGAAGAAGGGGTAGTAGGAACAAAAGCGGCCAGAATAGCAATAGGAGAGGAAACTGAAAGTAGAATAGAAGAAGCGCTACGAAGAAAAAAAGAGAAGGAGAAAAAAGAAGCTGAAAAAATAAGAGAAAGGGTTAGGGAATTATTAGGAGAAATAAAACCGTCTACACCTCCTTCTCCTCCGCCGCCAGAACCCTCAGAAGAAGCCCAAGAGTCGAGAGAGGTTAAACCTACCTCTCCTCCTCCCGTAGCTAGTCAAGGCTCAAAAAAATATCGCCCTCCTCTTGCCAGGTCTCCAGCAATTGAAGAACCCTTCCTGGAAACCTCAATCCCTCAACCATCTTTTAAGAAACCGAAAGCCTTCGAAAAGATCTTAATTAGGGGACTGGTTATTATCCTCCTCTTATCAGCACTCCTCTTTCTTTATTGGTATTTTATGTGGAGATAGTCCAAAGAATTTAGAAAAGAAAATACCGAAAGCTCAGCGGCGATCTTTATAAGGTAAAAAATATTTTGTCGCCCTTGACAAGCTGTCAAACTTTCGCTGATTTAAAAACATTGTTTAAATTATAAAAAAAATATATAATTGGGAAAAATGATTAAGGGTATCAAAGAAAAAGTTCAACCAATCGTATCCTCCTTTAGAACATGGGGGGCTTCCGAACGAATGGCTCTTGTGATTACAATACTTTCTGTTGTTTTAATTCTGATAGTTTTTTTAGTAATAATAAACTTTCTTCTCCCTAAAACCGGAGTGGGAATCAGTGTTTTACATCCGGAAAGCGCAAAAGCCGGCGAAGAAGCAATCTATACTGTAACTGTTGAAAATACCGGAACCGTTGTTTTGGAAAAGCCGGAGCTAGTTTTTCACTATCCAACTTTTTCTTTGCCAGAGGGAACTTTATACGAAAGGAAAGAAATGGAAACCCTCTACCCGGGAGAAAAACAAACATTTATCTTCAAGGCCCGCCTTTTTGGCATGGAAGGCGAAGAAAGAAAGTTTGAGGCCTGGCTGAATTACTCTAAAGAAGGACAAACAAAAATCATAAGGTCAGAATCCGCCCATTTTACTACTATTATTTCCGAGGTACCAATAGATTTAGTTCTAGACATCCCCAAAAAGGCTCCAGCACACCCCAAAGAGGAGTCCGAATTTGTTTTCAGGATAAGATATTTTTCTCCCCTTGAGCAGTCTATTCCTGACCTTAAATTATCGGTAGATTTTCCTTCTGATTTTAATTTTCAAGAATCAATCCCCTCGATGACCGAAGGCCAAGAATTTGGGATTGGAACATTGGAGCCATTGGCCGCAGGAAGTGTGGAGATAACGGGAAATTTCCCGGCAGGTTACGAAACTGGAAAAGAGTTAGAGTTTAGCGCCCAACTGTCTATCAGCCTCGAAGGGGAAGATGTCCTCTTGAAAAAAGAGTCCGCCAGCACAATAACCTATGAGCCAGTTTTTTCATTTTCTCAAAAAATCAATAATCAAGAGAGGTATTTTGCTTATTCTGGGGAGAAACTCTATTACGAAATTTATTTCAGAAACATCCAAGAGGAGCCCTTGAGAGACTTGTCTTTGACTACGGTTTTAGAGGGGCCCCTTTTTGACCTAGAAACTGTTGATGCCCCCTCAGGAGTACTTACCAAAGGAACAAATTTTATTTCTTGGGACGGAGAAAAAACCCCAGAACTTAGATATTTAACCCCAGGTCAAGAAGGAAAGGTTGAGTTTTGGGTTACCTTGAAAGACGACTATAAACCAAAAGATATATCTGAAACCAATGCCCTGATAAGTAATCGGGTAATTTTAGGAGGTTTTGAAAGAGAGTTTAGAAGTCGGGTTAATTCTTTGGTGAAAATTATCCAAGAAGGTTATTTTAGGGACAAAGACGGATTTTTTGAAAATTCGGGTCCCCAGCCTCCAAGAGTTGCCGAAGCTACTCAATATACAATTGTTTGGAAAATTGAAAATTACTATAACTGGCTAGAAGACACGGTAGTCAAGGCCTCTCTTCCTCCTGGGGTTTCTATCGGAAGTATCAAGTCCGCTCAGGGCGAAATAAAGGTTTCAACCTCCCCTGCGGTAATAAATCCTTATCCTGATATTCCAACGACTTTCAGGTTTGAGAAATCATTATACGAAGGATTGAGAGGAACCGAAGTGACATATCTCCAGCTTATCCTCAAGACAGAAGTCCCTCGTCTCTATCCGGCGTCCGTTCCAGCCACTGGTTATTTCGGACCGACAACCCGTGAGGCCCTAAAGGGCTTTCAAGAAAAATACAAAGAGGAAATCTTGGACCCCAGCGGACTTCCCGCTAGCGGCCAGGTTGACGAGTTAACCCGTTCAAAACTTAATGATTTATTAGCCAAGGTAGCCCCAGCGGCCTTTGGCGAAGTAACTTGGGAGGTTGGCAAAGTCAAGCCAGGAACAGGAGCGCTAGAAGACCCCTTGACCGCCGCTTTTCAAATTAGTTTTACTCCGGAAATGAGTCAAAAAGGAAAAATTGCTACCCTCATTAATGAAGCCAGGATTTCGGCAAAGGATCAGTGGACAGAACTCTTACTCTCGACCAACGGCGAAGCCATAGACACTACTCTACCCCATGATCCTACGGTAAAAGACGGAACAATTCGTTAAGGGCGGAAGCGGATTTACACGGATGACAATACGGGCTTACGCGGAACACTACTAAAAAATGGATAAAAAATTAATTGGCGAACTAAAAGGAATCTTGGAAAAAGAGAAAGTGACTATCGAAAGGCAGCTAAGAAAGATTGCCAAAAAGGACGAAAAGCTGCCCGGTGATTGGGATACTGTTTTCCCAAAATACGATGGCGGAGAATCTGGCGGTGCCGCTTTAGAAAAAGCGGCTGACGAAGTTGAAGAATACAGCACTCTGTTACCTATTGAGCACAGCTTGGAACTCCGTTTAAAAAACATTGACTTGGCCTTGGAGAAAATCAAAAAGGGAACGTACGGAAAGTGCGAAAAATGTCAAAAAGGAATTTCAGTCGAACGTCTCAAGGCCTCTCCTGAGTCACGCTTTTGCTTAAGTTGTCAATAATATTCAAAATGCTCTTATGTCATCAAGAGCCTTCTCGGCAGTGATTGCCGGGTTAGAGCCTTAAGTTGTAGAGGTAGAAGTAAATGCCTCATACGGATTGAAGCATTTTGAAATCGTGGAGTTATCGGATAAGTTGCCCTGAGAGACAAATTGTCCCTCCCTTCCTCTCCATTTTTGAGAAGCCCATTACTGGGCAGTTTTATTTCTGGCTTATCAATATTTTACTTTATTTCTTTCTAAAACTGGGCGCCGAGGCGATATCCGGCAAAAGGATTTTGGGCTCCTCTAACTTCAAAATGAACATGGCAGCCAGTAGCTCCAACCGTATAGCCCGTGTTTCCTATCCGACCGATAATCGTGCCCTGTGAGACATCGGTACCGCTACTGACTGAGATTTCTGACAAATGGGCGTAAAGAGTAACCACGCCGTTAGGATGAAGGATCGTTAGATAATTTCCGTAGCCGTCGTTCCACCCGTAGCCTATCCGTTGAACTGTTCCTTGAGCTGCGGCAAAGACCAACGCGCCACAAGGGTTGGAAAAATCAATCGCATTATACCAATGAAGCCCCTGGCTGATCTTGCCTTTGGTGGGAGCGATGAAGTAAGCAGAGCCAAGCGGTGTTTGGGGAGGGTGAGTAGCTGCCGATTTAGCCGAAGACGATGGCATCACACCGTTGGGAATAATGAGAATATCTCCAATATAAATATCATTTTCGTCAGAAAGATCATTGAAGGCCACTATCTCGTCTGCCCCCCCTTTATACGTTCTGGCAATCTCGGAAACAGTATCTCCGGATTTAACGTGGTGAATTACTCCGGAAATCGGCGGAATAACTAGCTTTTGGCCAATCTTTAGTGCTGATTTTCTGCTTAAATTATTCGCCCAAAGAATAGTTTCCAGAGAAATATCAAATTGAACTGCCACAGACGACAAAGTATCGCCGCTCTCAACAATATATTCGATAATCACTTTTTCCTCGTTTTCAAATTCAGGAACTGTAACTATAGCTCCTAAAACCTGAGGAGAAGCAGTGACAGGCGGCGTGGCTGCCCGGAGACTGCTCTTCCCGACCAGAAGAAGACTGGGCGATCCAGCTAAAGGTTCGTTTGTAGATTTTAGAAAGTGATTTTGAGAAGGATTTTCCGAAAAGATTTCGGGGGAAGCAGCTAAAAAAGAGAATTCTCCTGACAAACAAAGTGAATTTCTGTTAATCCCGGGAAAAATATTCAAGAAAGGCAAGATAGCAAAAATAATAAGAAGGGTAACCGAGATTACCCCCATAAAAGAGAAAGGGTCTTTTTGGGACTCCTTAATTTTTTTTATCCCGTTAAATAGCCTTAACAATAATTTAACAGGATGAAGGTATTTTCTAATTTTTGCCCCATTAGAAATCAATCCTCTAATAGGGTCCTCATCAGGGGACATAGGTCCTTCCTCTATTGTCTTAAAAACACGGATTTCTGTCAAGTCCCGTTATAATCCTGGAGAAGAAAGTTGTTATGCCCCTCCCAGAGACAAAAGGCGGCTTTTCTCTTGAAACGTGACTATGCCGCGCACACGAACGAGATTGCAAGGAAGCAAGACTCTTATGATATAATAATTAAATGCATTTAGGCCCTAAGGCAGCAATAAAAAACTTACTCAAAAAATACCGAGTCCAGCCTTCAAAGGGGTTGGGGCAGAATTTTTTGATTGACAAAGGGGCTGTCAACAAAGTTATTAAAGCAGCCGATCTAAGACTAGAGGATGTTGTCCTAGAAATCGGCCCAGGTCTTGGTGTTTTAACCCAAAAGTTGGCAGAAAAAGTAAAAAAAGTTATGGCTGTAGAAAAAGACCCGAGTCTTATAAGAATTTTGAATAACGAGTTAAGGATAATGAAGGTCAAAAACGTTAAGGTTACTCAGGGCGATATTCTAAAAATTCTTAATTCTAAATTACCGATTCCTAATTCATATAAAGTTGTTGCCAATCTACCTTTTTATCTAACTGCACCGGCAATTAGAAAATTTTTAGAAGCCGATACTCAGCCTAAATCAATGCTTTTGATTGTCCAGAGAGAGGTGGCTCAAAGAATTTGCGCCAAGCCGCCCAAAATGAATCTTTTGGCAGTCTCAGTGCAATTTTACGCTGATCCTAAGATAATCTCTTATGTCTCCAAAAAATCTTTTTGGCCTCAGCCGAAAATAGATGCAGCTATTATCAAAATTATTCCGTATAAATCTGCGCTGTTATCTGCGTCTCTCCGTTTCTATTTTTTCAAAATCGTAAGAGCCGGCTTTTCTCAGCCAAGGAAACAGTTAATAAATAACTTGTTTAAAAAATTAAAGGTTGATAAAATGAAGATAGGATCTTGGCTGTGGGAAAGCAATATCCAGTCAAGCCAAAGGGCCGAAACGTTAAGTATTAAAGATTGGTTAAAATTAACAAAAATTTTTAAATCTTATTATGGCAACTTTAAATAAGCAGGGCCCTTTCTTTATCAGTCTAACTATTATCGCTTTCATATTAATTTTCCCCGGGAAATCATTTGCTGCTTGCATCACAGCACCGGGCGAATGCGCAGCCGAGTGTGGAATCATAACATATAAGACTGAGTGCGGCGAAGAGTTCAAAGTCGGGGAATGCGGGAAGACTGATTGTGGGTACTGGGATATTTGGGGTTTTTGGGTTGAGACAGAGTGTCTGTCTTGCTCTCTCAGTAAAGATGGTGAAGAAGGGTGGCCCGAATACAAATGCGACTCCCCGGATTGTGATAGAGATATCTTGGTCAGAAAGTGCTGGGCTGAAGTTGAAGGCGGACCTTGTGAAGACGGGGATTGTGAAGACGAAAAGATTTGCGTATATTGCGAGCCAATAGGAGGAGAAATATGTGAAGAGTGCCAAAGCTGGCAAAAACCAGTAAGGGAACCCCCTTGTGATGCAACAGACCAGTGTCAGAAATGGAGTCGTTACCGAAAACCAGAATGTTTTTGCGATGGCGAATGCCTAGATGCGCCATCGGGAGATCCCAGGTATTACAATAATCCTCTTTATCCCCTAGATGAATGCAACCCTGAAGCAGGAATGGATAGTGACAATATCTATCTACCTGTAAAATTAGACTGGGATGATGTCAAAGGCTGGCGAGACGGCTGGAAAGAAGACAGTGAATGCCAGCAAGTACTAGACTGTGAGACCGGAGACAGGGCCTGCTATGAAGCGCCGAGCGATAAAGATTTTGATGATAAAAGTGAGGGCTTGGCAGCATGCAAAAAAACTTGTAGAGAAAATTGCTACAATGGCGCCCAAGCAGAAGCTAACAAATTACTTCCCGACGGTTATTGGCTGACTCCTTATAGGATATTGGAATTTTATAGAGAAGAGTGCTTTAAAGGGTGCGATAGCAGCTGTCGGGAGAAATACGAGACAGATGCCGGAGGGTGTACAAAAAAATGCCCCCATCTAGGAGGAGGGCAAGATTATTGCTATCTTCAGCCAGAGGGTTATGCACAGTCATATGTTATTAAAATCGATAAAGTCGATGAGGCAATAAGAGATTGTGAGGCATTAAAGAAAATAGACGAACTGGAAGAAAAAATAGCTGCTGGAGAAGAAGTAGGGCTAAACCGGCAAGAAATAAAAAGAATAAGGGAAGAGGAATTGGAGATCGATAAATATATTGAGGTCTTACCAAAATCAGAATTTATTCCGCCCTGTTCTTGTATGTTTGCATCAGATGAGACTTATAAGTGGGAAGTAAGAGCCTGTTGTCCTGATATCAAAGAGGTTATAACCGTAGAGGAGTTCGCAGAAGATTACTGTCCCGGTTGCTGTCCTGGCGAGGCAGCAGCCAAAAAAGAGGAGTTAAGGGAAAGCGGGATATTTGTTGAAGATGATTTAGACGATGTCTGCGGCCCCTGGAGCAACGAATGGCAATTTAAGACTAGCCCAGCCCCTGAACCAAAACTACCTTACGACCCTGACTGGGTAGGAACTGGAAAGGCAGAAAATATTCCAGCTACCAGTTCAATCGAGTGGTGCGGCCTTTGCAGCGGCAGGAAGTATCCTACCAACACTGAATGCGTTGGCGCCTGGGCAGAAGTCGGGGCTCAGTATTATTGGGATTATCAAGACGAGGCCTGTTATGAATATTCCCATAAGCTTCTCCTCTATTTAATTGAAAATGGCGACAAAGTCTGCCACCCATATGCCACGGAATCAGGGGAAGAGGAATGTAACCCAGAGCTATTAAAACCTTTTACTCCGGGCGCTACTCCAAATTCAGCATACCACCCTACCGAATTCTCGAACCGTATTTACGAGTTCTTCACAAAAAACTTCATTTATACCTGGCAAGCGGCTACCTGTAGAGATGACCATACTGGAGATTGCACGGAATTCGGCCAAGAATGGAAATTTTCCCTGGCTGATTTTGTTTTGTTAGTGGCGCAAGCGACCTCTCCAGAAAACGACCCCGACGGGAAAAAGCCCGTCGGTTTTCCAGTTAGTATCCAGTGGCTAACCAGCCTTGGAACAATGTCTTCTTGGTATGAAATATATGAGAAAGGTGCGGCAGTCCCCAAAATGACAGGGACCACTACCCAACCCGTTATCGTCTTGAACTACAACCAGCTAGATTTAGAAACTATTTATAAATGGCGGGTGAAACCCTGCTGGGGTTATCACGCCGAGCCTGACAAATGCGAAGGCACCTGGTCAGACTTTTTTTATTTTAAAACCACCGGCCAGCCGCCGAAGCTTATTTCCCCAGAGAATAACGCTACTGATGTGGTAATTCCGGTAACTTTTAAATGGGAAAGCGTCGGAGGAGCTAAATCTTACATTTTCAAGATTGACGGAGAAGAAAAGATAGTAGACGGCGGAGCAGAAATTACCCTTGATTATCCCGAATTACTTCAAGAGGCAAGCTCTTCCTGGCAGGTTAAAACCTGCGCCAAGGCAAACGGAGAACTTTGCGGAGATGACTGGAGCGGTGAGTATCGGTTTACCACTTTTAAATTAGGGACGCCGGGCAATCTTTGGCCAGAAGACGGCACCACTATTCTCACCACCGACATTCACGGTTTTTGCTGGGATGGAGTGCCGGGGGCTAAATATTACGAATTCAAACTCCAATATAATAAGGCCTCGCCGGCAGAAAATAGGAATCAGTGTCTGGCAGAAGAGGGAGCATCTACAACAGAAATTATTCAAAAAAACTCACTCTATCACCAACTGAAATGTCTTGGCGAATATGAATGGCAAGTCAGAGCTTGTTTGGCTGGAAATTGCGAACCCCTGTCCGCAGGAGACTGGAGCGCCTCGTCAACATTAATCCTGGTTGCAAAAGAAACCATCCAAGAGGTTTCAGAAGAGGTATTAAGGGACCTGCTGGAAAAGTTCGTTTATCCTAAAATTTTTACAGAGATACCAGGAAAGGTCAGCGACAAAGTGGAAGCTATAGTTTATCAAGCAACGTTTGATATCCTGGAGAATAATTCCTCAACCGAGTGGCTAAACCAAGCAGACCTAACTCCGAAAGTCCCAAGGAGTATTTTAGAGCAAGTGCTAGCCGAAGGATATATAGACCATGATGAAATAGCTAAGGAGGTAGCAAAAAGAGTAGCAGAAAAAGCAAAGAAGTTGTTCGAAACAATGGCGGATGAATTATTAGAAAGATTATTAGCAAGGCTCCCGGAAGAAGTTCTAAAGATATCGGACCCGGCTGAAATACCGGGTATGTTAACGACAATGATAGAAGATGAGTGGGCTGAATTGATGCCCGGCATAATAGACGCAATCTCGGATATAGGTATAACTGATCCCCAACTGGCCGAAGCTATAGAAGAAATCCTGCTCACAGATGGCGAGTTATCAACAATAAAAGGGGATGTAATAGATGAGACTCTAGAGGAGGCGAAGAAGGCAATCCCAGGGATACCAGCGCAAGTTGAAATGAGAAGAGGGTTAGTCCCCTGCGGCAGGACCTCAAATCATCCTGATACTCCATGGGACGAAACCGAAAGATGCCAAATCAAACATCTCTTTATAATGGTTTATGTTATTATTGATTTCTTTTTGTGGAAGGCCATCCCGATTATTTTGGCCTTACTGGCGCTGGCTAGTGGAGCAATATTCTACTTCTCCTTGCAGGCACAAAATCCCGAACCCTTAGCGACAGTAAAGTCGCTCTGGAAAGCAGCAGGAATTGGCTTAGTCGTTGTTCTCCTTGCCTGGACAGCTATTTCTCTTTTCTTGGGTATATTCGGCTATCGGGTGGGGATTTTTGGCACCTGGTGGCAATTTTAAATTCTAAGAGATGAAAGAATCTGCCAAGCTTTTATTAATAGGGGTATTTGTTTTAATTCTTGCCCTGAGCCTTATTGGCTGGTGGCATTACAAGAGCTTTGAAAGGGTTCTTTCTGAAGCAAAGCCATTTAATCTTAATTTCCTCGAGATTGATCTTGAGTTTGAAGAGGAATCTCAAGAGCTAGAAACCTTCCAGGAGTTTTTATTGCCGGCCGGTGATTTAAAAATTTCTTATTCTGACTCTTGGCAAAAAATTGAAGATTCCGAATTTAGTTTTGCCACTCTAGATACCGAAAACGCAAAAACATTATTCTACGCAATAAAGGTCAAAGCAAAAGAAACGAAAATGGCCTGGTTAATAGTTCAGGAATTGAATTTTGGAGAAGAGAGAGGTTTAGAAAAGATTATTGGGGAAATAAAAACTGCCGGTGCAGACCGGGGAATTGAAACAGAAATTCAAGGCTTAAGGGTTGAAGAAAATATGTCACACTTTAGAATAAACCAGGAACAGTCTGGTTACTTAACAACCGGAGAAGAGAAAATTATTTTGACCAAAGACAATATTTATTCAATATTGGTCTTCTCTTTGGCTTCCGACTGGGAGTCGTTTCAAGAAGAAGCGGAACAAATTTTAAACTCAGCCCAGGTTTTGCCTACAGAATAAACCTGTGTTATATTAAAGTAACAATGGCTAAAAAGACAAGACTAATAATTTCAATAATTCTCATCGGTCTGCTGGCAATGGTTTCTTCGGCTTTGGCCGCCACCAGGAGTTCCTGGCCCGATACGCCAGGAGGCCATCCTTTCCCTGACGAGGGAATCCCGGAGCTGATTAGGTATTTTTATGAATGGGGAATTTCTCTCGGCGGATTACTAGTCTTTATTGCCCTTTTGATCGCCGGCTTCCAATATATGTCTTCGACCGGTAATCCGGCCATGATGCAAGAAGCTAAAGACAGGGTTAAGTCCGCCTTTATAGGGCTAGCTTTGTTATTAGGCTCCTGGCTAATCTTGAACACAATTAATCCTCAATTTACTCGCTTTCCCGAGCTTGTACTAGATCTATCTAGAGTTGTCGAAACCACCACCTCAACCTTCGCTGAAAGGAGCCCCTACCCTTGTGAATGGGGGTATGTTTTTGCCTCAACATCTTATGCAGGTGCAGGGGGGTATATGGAGGCGGGTGAAACAGTCAATGAGAGCCATCCTGGAGGATATATATTTAGCAACGGTCCCCATCTCGACGAACCATTATCGGTACAAGTCTGGCGACAAATTAACTGCTACGGATGTACGAACTGTAATGAAGAATACAATCCAGAAGATGAGCTAATGCTGCCAATAAACCAGGCGATTGCAGATTGCGAAACCGACAAGTTAGCCGCGATGACGCCAGCTGAAATAGCCGCAGGGAAGCTCCCGTCTTGTAGCTCTACCGAAATCATAGCTTTAGTAGAAGAAGGGTTAAAGAGAAAATATGGAGGGGACATATTTGTAACAACAAATGACTCTGTGAAGGGCGCTGCGGGATTTTGTGATCCCTATAATGTTACGTCTACAACTTTTGACATTCCCTATAGCATTACTATCCCAAAATACTTTATTAGCGATGGGAATTGTACTTTTCAGTTGGCTGTGGGTACCTTACCATGGGGATGGGGAGGATGCGGCGATAGAATTGCTGAAATCTATGGTACTTATCCTAATGTTAAAGACTATACTGATCGAGATGTAGAGTGCGTAACATTAGTAGCTACACCTCGGGGAAAGCAACCATGAAAACCAAAATCTTATGCAAAAACCAAATAAATTCTTTTTAATCGGATTAACTGCGGTACTGATTTTTTCTTTAGCTTTGCCCCAGTCAGCTTGGGCCGGCTTGATTCCCGGGCCTTTTGATTATTTTGATATGGTATCCCAGAACACTGAGGAGGTTGCTGGCCCTATAATGGGAAAAATCTTGACTACTTTTATTTTTTACGTTACAGGCCTGATTGCTTTAAATGCCACAGCTCACATTTTAGATAAAGTAATCGTTGCGCAATCTACCTGGGTAGACCTGCAAACGCCTATGGTCCAAGAGGGGTGGCATTTTACCGCTGGCTTAGCCAATATGCTGCTAATATTAATTTTGATTTTTCTTGCCTTTCAGGTTATTTTAAAAATCGATACCGTTGCAACAAAAAAGATGCTGATTAAGCTCTTTATTGTTGCTCTTTTGCTTAATTTCAGCATACTTTTTATTGAAATGGCCCTGGATGTTACCGATGTTTTTTACAATTCAATTTTAAACAGCGTAAAATCAATGCCCAGTAGCGACTCTCTTTTTGGCGCGGTGGTAGATGTCCTGACTGGAGGCAAATCAAAAATAATTAGGAACTTTACGGTAATGTTGGGGGGCTGGTTAATAACCTTTCTTATCCCAGGAGCCGGGGCAATAAGAGAATTTATTATCGGAATCCTTTTTGTCTCCATGTATTTGCCCTTGATAATAGGATGGGCGATTGAAGCTATCTTCTTCTTCCTATTGTCTGGAGTATTCCTTATCTTTATTTTTGTTTTTACAGCTAGGGTATATATTATTCAATTTCTCGCCATTTTGTCTCCTTTGGCCTTTGTCTCTCTGATTCTGCCTCAAACTGAAAAATACTGGAAAGAGTGGTTTAACCATCTTGTTCAGTGGGTTTTTGTCGGAATATTTTTATTGTTTTTCTTGGCTCTCTGGTGTGCCGGCATCCAAGGCATAATACCGGCAGAATTGGATAACCCCTGGCTAGCGGCCATTCCTTTTGTAAGCTGGAGGGGGGTAAGTAAACAGATGTTATTTTACCTTATAACAATTGTTTATTTTGGAATTCTTCTCTTTGTTAGCAGAAGAGCCGTACCAGCCATAACCAACGAAATAACGGGCTTGGCAAGAAATATCGGAGCCACCGTATGGTCGGCCGGAGTAAGACCCCTCGCCAGAGGCATAGGAAGAGGGACTAGAGAGGTAGTGGCTGAGAGCCCCAGACTACAAAGGCTTGCAGAAAAAGAGGCTAGCCTTCAAACTCCGGAGTTAAAAGGGTGGAGAAGATTAGCAAAACCAGTTGTCGGCCCTCTTTATGCTTTAAGAAGAAAAACCGGATATACTCTTGGCCCAGGTGCAGTTGAGGCAAGGAGAAAGGATATTGAGGAATTAGAAAAAAAGCTAGCCGGACAAACAGTTGCTGCCCAGATGGCTACTTTCCGTTCAGCTAAAAATGACATCGAAGGGACTGCTGCGCTCAGGGCAATCATAAAAGATAATAACCTTAGGGAGGCTGAAAGAGATTTAGGGCTGTCTAACACAGAAATAGCTAGCACTTACTATGCGGCTAAAAAATATGACGCTCATAAAGACATCAGTAGCGCTAGACCCGATGTATTATCAAGGGTAATAACTAATATAGCGCAAAGATATAGGAAGCAAGATTGGGAAGTCTATAAGGACCGGATCGAGGGTGAACCGGAATCTGGCATTATTGGCCAGATGAAGCCAAATAGAGCAGGCCTCATCTCGGAAAAAGTTTTTACAAATGATGACATTATGAAAGCTGCTATTATGAGCTGGGATAGCCGTCATATAGCAAAACTCTACGAGACACACGGTAGTGCTGGCGTCAAGGCTATAGAGAGAGCGATTAAAGGCATAGGAGGAATGGGGCAGCTCAAAAAAGTAAACCCTCAATTACATCAGTTTATTAAAGACACAGCTGGTCGAAGATTAGGGTTTAATCTTTAGCAACGAATAGTAGGGCTAGCAAAAATATAAAACGGAAGCGGGAAAACAGCAAGTGCTTTCCCGCTTTTGGTTATACTAAATAACCTTTTTTCATTTTTTCTTTCCCTTCGCTTCGTCTTGCTCTCTCGCATGCCCCAGGGTCATTTCTTTCAGCTTTTTTTCGCTTGGCCTAGATCCTGTCGGCTCTTCTGTTGGTGTTGTCCTATTTTCCGGCAAGAGCTCTTCCTCTCCCGTCTCCCCTCCTTTTTTTTCTGCCGGCCCTTCTCCCAGTATAGTATTCCCTTTCTGCCATTGGGCAGCTAGCCCTGCTATATCGCCACCTCCTCCTTGCCAGACAACCTTCTGAAGTTTCCCTTTTTCAGCTACTAGGTGGTCCTGATAACGCTCGGAGCTAATTTCTTGCGCCTCGGAAGGGGGAAATCCTTTTTTTTCAAGGATTTCTGCTATCTCTCCAATTGCCAACAACTCGTTTGTCTTTGCCTCTCCTCGGTTTTTCCCTATGTCTTTGTCCATCCCCGTTGTGACAATCTCTTCTCTCTTCCGGGCCAGGGTGTCTTCAAAGTCAAAGTCCGCTATGGTAATTCCCCGGTAATCAACCTTAATTCTTTGCAGGAACTCTATCAATTGTGGCGACTCACCAATAATTTCATCTATCTTTTTCACCAACAGTTCCTTTGCTGCCGTCTTTTCTGCCTTGCTTCCTTTCGGCGCACGCATCACCATTACTTCGTCGGGGGTTAATACGTTGATTGCACCGGCAAGTCTATGCTCTGCGATATCGCTGATTTGCTTCTCAAAGTCTGACGCCTCTTTCACGGTAGTTTTTGGTTCTTTGACCATAATCCATATCTGAGGACTGCTCAGTCTTATTCTTCCCCCTATAGCCAGGTCGACCGAATGTTCTTTCTCTTCGCCAAAAAGAGGGATAGAGTAGTCGATGTTAGTTTTCACGCGGGCATAAACCTTGTCAATTATAGGTATCAAAATGCGGTACCCTGGCTTTTTCTCTATCAACTCTCCATTCCGATCCACTACCCAGTACTCAGGGAAAAGAACCCTCCTGATGAATGCCTTAGCTAATATCGCCAGCGCTATCACCACTATTAATGGTATCCATATCTGTGCCATCTGCTTTGCCTCCTGTATTCAGTTTTAAAGCCCTAGGAATCTTTAATTTTCCTTGAGCAACAAAATTATATCATATCATAAAAACTTTGTCAACTTCTAGGCCGCCCGACTTACGACCCTCTAAAACCGTCTTTCTTGTTTGTCCCTTATTTGTGTTTGTGGTAAAATCGAAAAAGAGGTAAAATAGTTTAAAAAACGGAATTTATGCCAAAAGAATATACAAAGGAAGATCTCTGGAAGCTTTATAAGTTATTGCCCAAGGAGCTAAGGGAGGTAATTCTTTCTGCCGAGACGGCTAGTAGTATTCGCAGTGTTTGTGCCAAAAATGAAATTAATGAAAAAAAAATCCCAAGCATTGCTGAGTTAGTCGGCGAAGTTCTCCTTGGTATTCTACCGCCGGATGATTTCCAGGGCGCCCTTGAGAAAGATTTAGATCTCGAAGAGAAGACGGCGAAAAAGGTAGCTCTAGAAATTTTTCGGTTTATCTTTTATCCGGTAAAAACGAGTTTGGAAAAATTATATAAAACAGAGGTCAAGCCGCCAGCCAAGCCCTCAACTTCCTCTCCAGCAACCGGGCCACTGAAAGAAGTATTTTCAAAAGAATTAAGTCAAGAGAGGAAACCGGAGGGGACGGAAAGAGATCTTTATCGCGAACCTATTGAGTAATATGCGATTTACCGTTCCTCAATTTATTGAGTATGAGACGAAATTAATCGGCCCCCTAAGTTTTAAGCAATTTCTTTTTATTGGGGCTGCTGGTGTTGTTTGTATCGTTATTTTTTTCACAATTGGGAAAACCAACTTCTTTCTTTTTTTAGTATTATTGATAATAACATTGGGCGTGGGGGTAAGCTTGGCTTTCTTAAAAATCGGTGGACGAGGGCTACCAACCGTTTTAGCTAATTTTATCCGCTTTAGCTTCGGCTCTAAATTTTACATTTGGCAAAGGAAGGGAGCGCTAGTAACCTTCTCCAAGGAAATGGAGATCAAGAAAGAACCAAAGAACGGTAAGCCCTTCTTAAAAACTACCAAAGCTAGCCGATTAAAAAAGATGAGAACTAAGCTAGAAACTAAGACTAAGTAAAATGGCTCAAACGACTACTCAACAATTTTTGGAAATAGAGCAAATTAAAGGAGACGTGATCGTCCTAAAAAATAGATCCCTAAGAGGGGTGATTATGGTTTCTTCTTTAAACTTTGCTTTAAAATCAGAAGACGAACAAAATGCAACCCTTTATCAATTTCAAAGCTTTCTAAATTCTCTGGATTTCTCAATTGAAATCGTTGTCCAGTCGCGTAGGTTAAATATCACCGGTTATTTAGAAAAATTGAAGGAATTAGAAAGGGCCCAAGAAATTGAGCTATTAAAGGTTCAGACTAGCGATTACCGAAAGTTCATTGGGGACTTGATTGGCGGCGGCGCCATTATGTCAAAAAGTTTTTTTGCGGTTATCCCTTTTACCTTAATTGAGATCCCAAGCCTGAAGCCTAAGAAAAAACCCTTAGCACAAGAGGAAATCGCTACCCTTAGTGAAGAACGCTTCCAACAGGCCAAATCCCAGCTCTGGCAAAGAATGGAATTTGTGGCTTTGGGGTTGAGAAGATGCGGATTACAGTGCACCCCCCTAAATACTACCGAGTTAATTGAGCTTTTCTGGGGGCTATACCATCCCGAAGAAGCCGAGGTTGGCTACTACCCGGAAATAGCACCGGAAATAACACAATGAAAATACCTTTTTTAAAAAAGAGGCGGCAAATTCCGGAAAAGGTTTTTGAAACTACGGAAATTGGGATAAAAGACATTATCGCCCCTTCTTCAATTGTTTTAAGTTCTGACCACCTAAAGCTAGGTAACCGGCTTACTAAATCCTTTTTTATTTTTTCTTACCCTCGATATTTAAGTACGGCTTGGTTTTCGCCAATTATTAATTTGGATACACCAATCGACATCGGTCTTCATATACACCCGATTGAAACCGGAGATACGCTAAAGCAACTGCGAAAAAAAATAACCGAAGTGCAAGTCGAGTTAGCCGAAAGAGAGAAAGAAAGAAAGATTAGAGACCCGGCCTTAGAAATCGCCTACCGCGACCTGGAGAACCTCAGAGATAAACTAATAACTGCCCAGGAAAAAATGTTTAAATTGGGCCTTTATTTAACTGTCTATGCGGATACAGAGAAGGATTTAAAAGAAATAGAAGGGACCTTAAGGTCAATCCTGGAAGCGAAATTAATTTATATCAAGCCGGCCCTCTACCAACAAAGGGAAGGGTTCAATTCTTGTCTGCCTTATAGCTTGGACCAAATACAGGTCTATACCCCAATGAACACCGAGGCCCTTTCTTCTGTTTTCCCTTTCGTTTCCTTCGATCTCAGCTCCAACGAAGGAATCCTATACGGTATTAACCGTCACAACAATTCTTTGGTCCTTTTCGACCGCTTTAGTTTAGAGAATTCAAACTTCGTCGTTTTTGCTAAGTCGGGGGCTGGAAAGTCCTACATGGTTAAGATAGAAGTATTACGCCAATTAATGTTCGGCGTTGACTCAATCATTATTGATCCGGAGAACGAATATAAGCTTTTGACTGACGCGGTTGACGGTTCTTTCTTCAACGTTTCTTTGGCTAGCCCTCACCATATTAACCCATTTGATTTAGCCTCCCCGAGAGAGGACGAAAATCCCGAAGACGTCCTAAGGACCAACATCCTCAACCTAGTTGGGTTAATGAGGATTATGCTGGGGGGACTGACCCCAGAAGAAGATGCTATTATAGACCGGGCCTTAACCGAAACTTACGCCGCCAAAGATATCGCCCCTCAAACCGATCCTTCGGAGTGGCAAAAAAGAACCCCTTTAATGCAGGACTTAGAGACAGTTCTGGAGGGGATGGAAGGAGCTGAGAGCTTGGTCAGGCGAATGAGAAAGTTTACCAAAGGAACTTTCGGTCAATTCTTTAATCAACCAACTAATATTTCAATGGAAAAACCTCTGGTAGTTTTCGGCATCAGAGACATGGAAGACGAGCTAAGGCCGATCGCCATGTTTATAATTATGCGATATATCTGGAATAGAGTACGTTCTGAAATGAAGAAAAGAATTTTAGTGATTGACGAGGCTTGGTGGATAATGAAATCTGAGGATGGTGCTTCTTTCTTGTTCGGAATCTGCAAGCGGGCCCGGAAATACTGGCTAGGAGTGACCACTATCACGCAGGACGTTGAAGACTTTATGAAGTCAGAATATGGAAAGCCGATCATTACTAATTCTTCTCTCCAGCTTTTGATGAAGCAGTCACCAGCTACTATCGACATCGTCCAAAAAACTTTTAATTTGACCGACGAAGAGAAATATCTTTTATTGGAATGCGAGGTAGGAGAGGGAATATTTTTCGCTGGTAAAAAACATGTATCGATAAAAGTGATGGGTTCTTATACTGAAGATCAGGTTATTACTACCTCCCCGGAAGATATTTTAAAAATAAAAAGAGCCAAGGCCGGAGCCTAAAGACAGGGCTTGACCACTATTCTTCTTTCTGGCTCCTGCCCGACACTTTCAGTACTAACATCGGAACGGCTAGCTAAAGCCAAATGAATAATCCTTCTTTCGTAGGCCAGCATCGGCGGTAAGCTTTTTTCTTTTTTCGTCAGGGCAACTTCATCGGCCGCTGAGCGAGCCAGGTCTTCTAAATATTCCGACTTTTTCTTTTTATAGCCATTAATATCTAAATCAATAAAAAATGGCTCTTCTATTTTTTTTCTCAAAATCGCCCTTAAAAGATGGTGAATTTCGGCCAACGTCTGCCCTTGGTCGCCAATTAAAATCTGAGGGTCTTCAGCTTTTAGATTAATTGGCAGGGCTGAATCTTTTTGGGGTAAAAATTCTATCTCAACTTGAAAGGTAGTCTTCTGGAAGAACTCCCTGACGTTTTTTTTAATTGTTTCTAGGCCTTGTTGCGTGAGCATGTTTTAATAATACTAGTATTGGCCAGCATAAAAATTAGCCCGAGTCAACCGAGGGCTGCTTCGCAAATACTAAATACTGCTGACCTATTGAAAATAAGGCTGTTACTATCCAGTAGAGGCCGATGGCGGCCGGTAGCCGCAACAGAATAAAAAAAATGAAAACCGGGAAGAAATAAAGCATCTGTTTTTGCATCGTCCCAGAAAATTTAGCCATCTGGTCGGAAGTTTTGATCTTTTTAACCTTTGGGCTAATGGTTTTAGTTTGAAAAAACTGGCAAACACCGGCCAGGACTGCCAAAATTAAACTAGGCTGGGCCAGATTCAACAGCCCCAGGAACATTGGCTCTCCAGGGATACCAGAGAAGGGGACAAAGGAATAAAGAATCGTCGACTGGGCAGCCCCCAGGCCGTCCTTAAAGGCCATAAAGACCCGGAAAAGAGCAAGTAAAATTGGCATTTGAATCAAGAGAGGTAAGCAGCCCCCTAAGGGGTTAATCCCTTCTCTTTGGTAAAGCCCCATCATCTCTTTAGCTTGTTTCTCTTTGTCGTTTTTGAACTTTTCTTGGATTTCCTGAATTTTCGGCTGAAGATCAGCCAAAACTTTCTGAGACTTTATCGCCCGAGCCATCAAGGGGTAAAGAAGTAACCTGATTAACACAGTTAAAATAATCACGGCTATCCCGAGGTCCCGCCCTGGTAAATATTGGTATAGTAGAATCAGGGCATTGAAAAGGGGCTGATATAATATTGAATTGAAGACGTTGATTAGTATTTCCATGTTTTAAAAAATTAACTTAAGGGAAGTCTATTCCTCCCGGATGCCAGGGATAACATTTGATTATTCTTCTTATCCCCTTCCGGATTCCTTCAAGTAAGCCATATTTTTCGATGGCTAAATAAGTATACTCCGAACAACTCGGGTAAAACCGGCAATGTTCTATCAGGTTTGGCGATATCACGACCTGATAAAATTTGATAGTTTTTAAAATTATTTTTCGAAACATTTTGCTTTTCGGAATAGCTTGTCTATTGTTTCGTTTATCTCCCAAAAGTCTTTTTCTTCCAGCCCAGAGGCAGCTATCAAAACCAAGTCCACGCCCTTTTTAACCCTTTTTATTTTAAGTCTGACTAATTCGCTTAGCTTTCTTCTAATTTTGTTGCGTAAGGTAGCTTTTTTGGAAATTTTCTGAGAAACAACAAAAGCAACCCTTGGTTTTCTAAAATTATTTTTAACTACTTTCAAAACCAAAAAGCCCTCCTTGACTCCCTTACCTCTTTTAAAAACTTTCTCGATGTCTTTTCCCCGTTTTAGTCTATTTATTTTTGGCAACATTTTAAACCGTAAGCCTCCGTCTTCTTTTTTTTCTCCTTCTGGCTAGGATCTTCCGCCCCGCTTTTGTCCTCTTTCTTTTTCTAAAGCCGTGCGCCTTCTTCCTTTTTTTCTTTTTTGGTTGGTAAGTAATGCTCATAGATTAAGATTCTGTTGAACGAACATAAGGACAGAAATAAAAATAATTCTTTTGAATTGCTAACTCTTTTAACATACCAAAAATAAAAAACGAGGTCAATTCTCCCTGCTAGACTACCGAAGCTCTGTCGTTTTTGTTGTTTCACAAAGTTAACACTTTTTCCCCAAGATATTAACAAAAATCTGGCCTTTATCACGGCTTGCTTTGCTTTTAACTTATAGTATAATAAAAAAGGCGCTTTAGGGGCTTTAAGACTCATATTGGTTTAGTTTTTAATAAGTTAAAAATCTATTAATATTAAAATGTCTAACGAGGAGTTGTGGCAGGCAGTTCTGGCCCAAATTCAACTAAATATCTCTCCAGCCAATTTTGCTACTTGGTTTAAAAACACGGAAATTGCCTCTCAAAAAGAAGGGCAAGTAATTATTTCTACCCCCAATTCTTTTGTTAAGGAGTGGTTAGAAAATAAATACGGCAAAAATATTTTTAAAATTCTACACAGCCTAGATGAAAGAATCAAGGAAGTAAATTTTGGGATCAGCAAATCGGGGTTAAGGATCTTAAAAAGAGTCCCCGTTTCTATCCCCAAGGACGGACAACTAGAGTTTCAGGAACTGGAGATTGATCGTCGAACAAGTCTTAACCCTCGCTATACTTTTGAAAATTTTATTATTGGGCCCTTCAATGAGCTAGCCCAAGCAGCAGCCTTTGCCTCCGCTAAAAACCCTGGGCAGGTTTATAATCCTCTCTTTATTTATGGAGGAGTCGGGGTTGGCAAGACTCATCTTTTGCAGGCAGTCGGGAATGAGGCGATTAAAAACTTCCCCTCAAAAAAGGTGCAATATCTCCCGTCCGAGAAATTTACCTCTGAAGTGGTGACGGCAATTAGAACCCGGGAGATCGAAAATTTCAAAGTAAAATGCCAAAAGGTTGATGTCCTAATTTTGGATGATGTTCAATTTTTAGCTGGCAAAGAAAAAACTCAAGAAGAGTTTTTCCATACATTTAATGCCCTCTATGAAAGAAATAAACAGATCGTCCTCTCCTCTGACCGGCCCCCAAAGGCAATCCCCGCATTGACCGAGAGGCTAAGATCTCGTTTCGAGGGAGGAATGATCGCTGACATTGGTTATCCAGACTATGAAACCAGAATCGCTATTCTGAAAGCTAAATGCCTAGAGAGAAGCACTGATTTTCCAGAAGAAGTCTTAAATTATATTGCTACTAATATCCAAAAAAACATCAGAGAACTAGAGGGGGCGCTGAATCGTCTAGTCGCTTACCAAAAGCTCAACGGCCAGCCTCCTGATTTAGGCGCCACTAAGACATTGCTTAAAAGCCTGATTTTAAGTCCTAGTAAAGTGGTGAGCGTGAAAAAGATAATCCAAGCAGTGGCTGATTTTTATGACCTAAAAGAAAAAGAAATTCTTTCTTCCTCAAGGAAAAAAGAAGTAGTGAAACCAAGGCAGGTTGTTATGTATCTGCTGAGAGAAGAGCTAAAAAGCTCTTTCCCCTTTATAGGGCGAAGATGCGGTGGAAAAGACCATACTACGGCTCTACACGCTTATGGAAAAGTGGTCAGGGAATTAGAAAAAAGCGAGCAGTTGGGAGAGGAGCTAACCTTGATTAAGCAGAGGATTTTTAGTGGATAATTTCTTTCCAAAATAGCTCTTTTTTTAGAAACAGAGTTCTCACTGTTTATTAAATAACTTTTTCACAGTTTCCCCTTTTGGCCCTTGAGATAAATCTCCCCTTTTGAACAGTAATAACAACAATAATAAAAATATGAAAATATTAGTTCTTAAAGAAAAACTAAAAGAAGGGGCTAGCGCCGTCGAAAGACTTGCGCAAAAGTCTCTTTCTTTGCCTATTTTAAACAACGTTTTGGTGAGAGGAGAAAAAAACCTTGTTTCCTTAACGGCCACTAACCTAGAAATTGGTATACGGTGGTGGGCTTTGGCCAAAAGCGAGAAAGAGGCAGAAATTGTTGTCCCGGCACGGCTCCTTTTGAATTTCGTAAACTTTTTACCGAATGGCCCTGTAGAACTAGAAATAGAGAAGCCATTTCTTAAGATTAAAAGCGGTAAATATAAATCGCAAATAAAAGGCCTGGACCCGGATGATTTCCCCATTTTGCCTCAAATAAGCCGAGAAGAGAGTATTGGCCTAGACGGTTTAGGCTTTTGCCAGGCGCTTTCTCAAGTTTTTGATATCACCTCTTCCTCTTTAACTCGCACAGAGATTTCCGGGGTTTTTTTTCAATTTCAAAAAGAGCAAATAAAAATAGTAGCCACTGATAGTTTTCGGCTTGGGGAGAAAAAGATCTTCTTAAAATCACCCCTGGCCAAAGAATACTCCTTCATCTTGCCCCATTTAACCGCCAGAGAGGTTGTTAATATTTTTAGTGAAAGCAAAAAAGAAGTTAAAATTTATTTTTCTCCTAACCAGGTATTGTTTGAATCGACGCTCCCCGAGGCCAAACATCCTCAAGTCCATCTTATTTCTAGGCTGATTGAGGGAGACTTCCCGGATTACCAAGCCATTATTCCTAAAAAATTTGAAACCCAGGTCATTCTTTCGCGGGACGAGTTTTTGAACCAAATTAAATCAGCTAGTCTTTTTAGCGGGAAAATTAACGAGGTTAGGCTAAATATTTTACCTCAAGCAGGGAAGCTAGAAGTTTCTAGTCGGAATCAAGACCTTGGAGAATATCAAAGCTTTCTCTCTGGGAGAACAAAGGGGAGGGCTCTTTCTGCTTCTTTTAATCACCGTTTTTTAGCCGAAGGGCTCCTGAAAATAAAAACCCCGGAAGTAATTTTTGAGTTAACCAGCGAGGAAGAACCAGCAGTCTTGAAACCGGTTGGGGCCGAGGACTTCCTTTATGTCGTGATGCCCATTAAGGCTAGTTGATGTCTTGGTCTTTCGGACTTAACCTAGAAAAAATGCCCAGAAATGGGTTTTTTAATAAAAATAAGAATAACAAAAAGCTTGAAATGGGAAAAGCGAATCGTTTTTTAATTAAAGCTTTCCTTGTCTTGCTTCTTGGGTTGATGCTCGTTTCTCTGATGGTAACGCTGGACAAAATTTTTGCCTTGGCTTCGCCCCCTAAAGTTGTTGACCTTTCCCCAGAAAAAGGGGCAGACGATGTATTGCTAAATTCTCCCCTTATAATAAAACTTAATAAACCTATCAAGCGTCAGGAGGTCCGGCTATCTATTTCTCCCGAGGTTTATGGGGAGTGGAAGTTTAAAAATCCCTTAATTAAAAATCACCTTTTTAAAACCTTGACCTTTACTCCTGTTGTTAACCTCGAGCCAGAGACCCTCTATTTAGTTAGCATAGAAAACATAAAAGGCTTTGGACTAGACAAGGCTAGCGCTTATGAATTTACTTTTAAAACTCAGCCCTCAACCGAAACGGTTCTGCTAGAGGGCAAAGACCAAGAAGAGATAATTTCCCCTGGGACAGAAATAACTGAACCTGCCCTAGCTGAACCTGCCCCAGCTGAACCTGCCCCAGCTGAACCTGTGCCAGCTGAGCCTGCCCCAGAGGTGACCATGCTAAAGATCTCTTTGGACTGGCAAGACTACCCATTGTCTTGTGAGGCGGCCTCACTCAAAATGGCTTTAGAGGGGAAGGGAGTCTCTGTCTCTGAAGATGAAATAATGGAAAGAATTGGCTGTGATTTGAGTCCCCGGAGGGACAGCCTCTGGGGCGACCCCTACAAAGTCTATGTTGGCGATATCGAGGGGAAAGTCTGCAAGACCGGGTACGGAGTCTACTGGCAACCAGTAGCTCAAGCAGCAAATTATTGGCGGGAAGCCCAAGCTTTTTCTGACTGGAGCTTAGAGAAAATAATAACTGAGATTAAATTAGGGAATCCCGTAATCCTCTGGGGGATAGTGCCAACCGGAAGTTTAACTGATTGTTCTTGGTATACCCCGGAGGGGAAATATGTTAAAGCTTTTAAAGAGATGCACGCTAGGCTGGGGATTGGGTTTGTTGGCCTCCCCGAGAGCCCATCAAGAATTATCCTTAATGATCCCTGGGTCGGGAGACTCTACTGGGAGATACCTTATTTTCTAAAGAACTGGGCAGTCTTTGATTATAGTGGGGTGGTAATAAGATAAAAAATTAAGGAGTTATTGGTATTTCTGGCCTGGAGAAATTTTCTTTAGGAAACCTTAATAAGGCTTTCCCTAAAAATTCCCGCCACATAGGAGCGGCTAGCATCACTCCTGGCCTTTTTACCGTTGGCGAATTATCATTATTGCCTGCCCAAACCCCAACAGCAATTGAGGGAGTGTAGCCTATTGTCCAAGCGTCGCGATAATTGTCACTTGTCCCAGTTTTAACCGCCACTTGGTAATCCTCAAAATATAAATTTGATCTCCATCCAAACATTGGCGCCCTGGCTTCATTGTCGGAAAGGACATCATTTATTAGCCTGACCGCATCTCTTTCTAAAACCCGTTCCGGGGTTTTATTATTCTCAAAAATTGTATTCCCTTTCGAATCCTCAATTTTTAAAATTGCAGACGGCGGTACTCTTAACCCTTCGGTGGCAAAAACTCCATAGGCCGAAGTCATGTCTAGTAGTTTTACCTCTGCCCCCCCCAAGACAATAGACAACCCATACTTTTGTGGGTCGGTCAAGGTGGTAATTCCTATAGCCCGAGCAGTTTCAATACTGTCTAAAAACCCAGCTAAGGAATCTAAGACTTTTACCGCGGGGATATTTAAAGACTGAGCTAAAGCCGAACGGAGAGTCACCGGCCCCCGGAAAAGTCCATCATAGTTTTGGGGGCACCAACTCCCGCTTGTTTGAGGCCAACAGGTCGGCGAATCATCAACAATTGCTTTGTCGCTATATCCTTTCTGGAAAGCGGTCACGTAGACAAAGGGCTTGAAAGAAGAGCCAGGTTGGCGGCCAGGCGAAGTTTCTGTCCCAACGGCAACATTAAACTTGGGATCGAACTTACAATCTATTCCAGAAAGACAGTTTTCAGGAAAAGACTCGCCAAAGTAATCAGCCGAGCCAACCATGGCTAAGACCTCGCCAGTTTTCGGATCGATCGCCACTAAAGCGGCATTGTGGACGTTACTGGATTTATTATTTTCCGCCCCTTCTTTGACCACTTCTTCGGCTATTTCCTGAAGCTCCCAGTCTAAACTGGTAAAAATTTTTAACCCCTTTTGCTCTAGAAACCCTCTCCCATATTTTTCTTCCAACTGCCCCTGGACCCATAAAGTAAAATGAGGAGCCTTGATTGAGCGAAGAATCTCGACAACAACCACTTCTTCCTTTTTTGCTTCTTCGGCCCCTTCTTGAGCTAAGTACCCTTCGTCAGCCATCCGGCTTAAAACATAATCCTTTCGGGTAAGAAGCTCTTCTAGGTTGGTCATGTAAAAACTAGGAGCCTTGATTAGAGCAGCCAAGGTGGCCGCTTCAGCCAGAGAGATTTCCGAAACCGGTTTATCAAAATAGGCCTGAGAGGCCGCCTCTACTCCGTAGGCGTTCCGGCCAAAAGGTATCTGGTTTAAATACCACTCTAAAATTTGCTCCTTGGAATAGCGTCGATCTAATTCTAAAGAAAGGATAATCTCGCGGGTCTTCCTCTCGGCTGTCTTTTCTAGGGTCAAAAAAGTTGAGCGGATTAATTGTTGTGGGATAGTCGAACCGCCATAACTTGGCTTCATTATCTTTAAATTAGCCAGAGCCGCGTTGACGATTCCCTTTAGGTCTATCCCTGAATGTTGATAAAAGTTAGCGTCTTCAGTCGCGATTACCGCCTGTTTTAAACACTCCGGTATTGTTTCCAAAGAAACCCAGGCTCTCTTTTCTTCTCCGTAAATCTCATATAAAAGAACTTCGCCCGTCCGATCATAAATTCTCGTTGACTCAAAAAGCTCTCTCTCGATAAATTTCTCCGGGCGAGGAAGATCTTTGGCATAGTAAATAAAGAGAGACAAAGAACAAAAAACAAAGAAGAGAAAACAGAAAAAAAAGAGCTTCAAAATAAAGACTATCTTCCGTCCTCTTTTTTGATAAGTTTGGCGATGATATTTTCTTTCGGGCATACGTCGCAGTAGTAGCAAAACTAATATTAAGTATTATCACTGCCGCGGTAATATTTGAATTTCTACTACCGAGCGTAATTTGAATATATCCTAATTTATGTTAAAATTCAAGATATGAGAGTTAAGCATAGGCCAAAAAAATTTGGACAAGTTTTGAGTAGGGGAGTGAAAGCGATTTACCCTAGCCATAAATCGCTGGAAAAAGCCCTGGGGGCTGGCAAAAAGCTAAGAATTTATAACGGGATTGATCCTTCTAGCCCAGATATCCATCTGGGGAACGCTATTTCTCTGTGGAAAATGCGCCGCTTCCAAGACCTGGGGCATAAAACTATTCTTTTAATTGGCGATTTTACTGGACGCATTGGCGACCCTTCAGATAAAAAGGCCATGCGGACACAACTTTCTCATCAACAAGTCTTACAAAACGCGAGGACCTACAGAAAGCAGGCGGCTAAAATTTTAGACTTTGAATCAAAAGCGAATCCCTGCGAAATAAAATTTAATAGCAAATGGCTAGACAAGCTTAGCAACAAAGAAGTGGTCGAGCTCTCTAGCCACTTTACCGTCCAACAACTGATAGAAAGGGACTTGTTCCAGAAAAGACTAAAAGAGAAAAAAGCAATTGGTCTTCATGAGTTTTTATACCCGCTTTACCAAGGATATGACTCGGTAGCTATGGATATAGACATGGAAATCGGCGGGGACGACCAAACCTTTAACATGCTAGCCGGCCGAGACCTAGTAAAGATTTACAAGAATAAAGAGAAGTTTGTTTTAACTATTCCTCTTCTTGAAGGGATCGATGGCAGAAAAATGAGTAAAAGCTGGGCTAACGTTGTTAACATTACAGACAGTGCCGATGATATGTTTGGTAAGCTGATGTCGCTTCCTGACAGTCTTATTATTAGATACTTTACTCTTTGTACAGAAGTTTCTTTAAAAGAAATAGGTAGATTAGAAAAAGATTTAAAGTCTGGCAGAATTAACCCAAAAGACGCAAAGGCTAAACTAGCCGAAGAAATCGTTAGTATTTACTACGGGAGAAAAATAGCCCGGATTGCCGGTAAAGAATTTGAGAGTGTTTTTAAGGAGAAAAAATTGCCCAAGATTATTGCCAAGGTCAAGATTAAGGAGAAAAAATTGAATATTCTCGATTTGCTAGTTAAAACAAAACTAGCCTCCTCAAAATCGGAAGCTAAAAGATTGGTCTTACAGGGGGGGGTCAAAGTAGATGGAAGGATTGAGGGCGATTGGCATAAGGCGATAGAAATAAAAAGAAACCGGGTTCTCCGGGTTGGGAAAAGAAAATTTATTAGGCTAACCAACTAAAACCCTCAGTGAGTTCTGAGGGTTTAGTAGTTTATTCTCCTTCTCCTCCTTCAGTGTCTTCGGTGCTTGCCCCTTCTTCTTGTGTTTCTCCTGCTTCCTCTGCTTCTTCTGCCTCCTGGTTGATAATTGGAGCGAAGGTTTTGTCTTCGTAAGTCATAGTTCGATTTAATTATTCTTCGTCTGATAGCCCCGACCTTTTGGTTGCCTGCCTTAAGATAATAGCAGACACAAATTTCATTTTCCCATAAAAAACAATAGTCACTTAGTATAAGGGAAAGATTCTAAGGGTATTATAATTTGTCAAGAAAGACTGTCAAGCCCCCTGGATTGACTCTATTTTAAATTCCCTTTTGCGCTTGTTCCACCCCCAAATTTCGATATCGGCTGAATTCTGCCTGGAGAGCTGATGTTCTTTAAGAAAATTTTTTATTTTCCTTCGGCGCGTTGATAAATTAGGCAAGGTAGTCAATTGGACGAACTTAAGACTGCCGGCCTTCTTTTTAAAACAAATTAAATCAAAGATTCCAAAAATATCGTTTTGTTTAAATATTGCTCGTGATGGCCACCAGATAAGCCATTTCTGTCTTTCCAGTATCCGGACCGCTCTTTTTCTGATTTCGCTCTCTTTTGTCATGTTACTCCCTTAAATTACTATATATTTCTTGAACTGCTTCATTTTCGTCCAAGGCCTCAAAGAGTTTTTCCCAGGCTTCTCGGTCTTTGACAGAAACTTCAACTTTCTGTCTCGGCTCCCATTCTAAAGAACCGGGTTCTCTCGACTTTCTCTCAAACATCCAGCGTACCCCGCCTTCCCCGACCATTTTAGCTCCATGTTGAACTAGGATCTGTTTAATTTCTCCTAAGGCACGGTTTTTGTTATCGGTAATTCCTTCAATGACAATAGCTACACCGCCGGGCCCAAAAGCCTCAAAGGTTACTTCTTCTAATTTTTCAGCCGAGAGGTCTTCTCCAGTTCCTCGTTTTATTGCCCGATCAATATTATCTTTAGGCATGTTCACCGAGCGAGCTGTCTCTATAGCTATTCTTAGCTTAGGATTAATGTCTGGGTTTGGTCCACTTTCTTTTACGGCAACCGAAATCAGACGGGCCATTTTAGAGAAGGTATGCCCCCTTTTTTTGTCACTCGCCTCCTTGCCCCTTTTTATCGTCTTGGCGTGTGAATGGCCGCTCATATTTCTATATTTTAATCTAATTTCCCCGATAAATCAAGAAAGAATCGCTCCGAAGAATCAGGCTGAAAATGATTATTATGAAGAAAAAATCCCTAATCTTACCCCTTCTTAAAGGTTTAAATTATTACTTCAGAGAAAGCAGCTAAGAAGGGCGCGAGTAGAAGGATATTGACAAAATTTTTATAATTTGTTATAATATTAAGATTAAAACAGCCTCAGAACTGGGGGTCTGGAGTTTCTCTCAGTTGGATAGTTTGGCTTAGGCGAAGCTACTCCTCGGAAAAATTCTAAACTTAAGTTCCTAACGCTAAAGTTTGGCCCCCAGTTCTGGGAGGCTGTTTTTATTCTCACGCCAAAAATTGGCTTAGGAGTTATCCCCCTGCTACCCTCTTTACTTCTTCCATCGTCGTAACTCCATTTAAAACTTTTATTAAGCCGTCTTGTTTCATGGTTATCATTCCTTTTTTAATTATTTTTTCTTTTAGAGCGGCGATAGAAGGAGAGGTCAAAATAAATTTTTCCATCTCGTCATCGACTAAAAAGCCTTCAAAAATCCCCACTCTCCCACGATAACCGGTAGAGTTACAATCCCGACATCCAACCGCCCTAAGAATCTTTGTTGCTGTGGTAACCTTATGAGGTTTTATTTTTAAAGAACCTAATTCCTTTTTTATTTCTTTGAACTCTTCCACTGATGGTTTTTCAAATTTGGCGCATTTTTTACAAACTTTTCTGACTAATCTTTGGGCTATAGCTAGGTTAATGGCCGGTGCGATGTTGACTGGCTTTTCTCCTAAGGCTTGGATTCTGGCTATTGTCCCAGCTGCGTCATTGGTATGTAAAGTAGTAAATACTAAATGGCCGGTTAGGGCGGCCTGGAGGGCGATGCTAGCTGTTTCCAGATCTCTGATTTCTCCCACTAGAACCACATCTGGATCCTGTCTCATTATCGATTTTAGACCCGAAGCAAAACCGTAGCCCCTTTCGGGGGTCGTTTGAGTTTGGGAAATTCCCTCCAAATGATATTCAATTGGGTCCTCAATGGTGATGATCTTTATCTCCGGTTTTTGGAGTTTTTTTAGAAAAGCGTAAAGAGTAGTCGTCTTCCCCGAGCCAGTTGGTCCAGTGACAATTATCATTCCGTTCGGTTTTTTTATTTCCTTTTTGAAAATTTGGAGAAGGCCTTCCCTTATGCCCAAAGACTCCATGTCAATTAAGTTTTTAGGGTTTAAGATTCGTAGTACAATTGACTCTCCATATTCAGCCGGCAGGACCGAAGACCTAACCTCTATAGCAGTTTCCTCTAGGGCTATAGAAAACCGGCCGTCTTGAGGCCGGTCAGTAATATTTAATTTAAGGCCAGAGGTAAGCTTTATTCTAGACAAGAGGGCTTCGTAAGTTCCCTTTTCTATAAATAAAACGTCTTGTAAAATCCCGTCAACACGGGAGCGAATTTTTACCTTTTCTTCTAATGGTTCGATATGGATATCGGAAACCTCTAAGGCTATCGCTCCCCCCAGAATGATTTCTAATATTTCAGTCACCTCTTTTTTAAAAGAGGTGACAATTTTTTCTTTGAAATCGGCGATATTTTTTACCTCCTTTTTGAGCTGGGAGAATTTTGCCGTGGAAATCATGACCTCGCCGGTAATCTTTTTTGAAACTTCAGGCATAAAGAGTTAAAATTAAAACAAGCCCCTCAGTTGTTTAAATCTATCCCATTCTTTTTTAAAAGTCAAATGAGAAAAAAATACCTAACCAAGGGCCCAGCTCAAACCAAAAAATTAGGGGAAATTTTAGCCAAAGAAATCCTCAAAGCTAACCCAGGAAAAAGATTGATTATCGGTCTAGAAGGAGATTTAGGTGGGGGAAAAACAACCTTCCTCCAGGGGTTCGCCCAGGGGCTAGGAATAAAGGAAAAGGTGTCAAGCCCGACCTTCGTTATTTTGAGAAAGTTCAGGATTAAGAACCCGAGATTTAAAAACCTTTACCATATTGACTGCTATAGAATCCAAAAGCCGAAAGAGATTTTGGATTTAGGGTTCAAAGAGATTATTTCCGACCATCAAAACATCGCGGTTATTGAGTGGGCTGATAAAATAAAGAATTTTTTACCTGGGGGATCTTTGATTCTGAAATTTCAATTCGTCGACAAAAACAGCCGGGAAATATGGTTGATCAAAAGAAAAGGCTAATTATTATTGACAGTAATTCCGTTATTCACCGAGCCTATCACGCCCTCCCTCTTTTAACCACTAAAAAAGGGGAAATAGTAAACGCGGTTTATGGATTTTTACTAGTCTTTTTTAAAGCAATTAAAGATTTTCAACCGGATTTTATGGTTGCCTGTTTTGATTTACCGGGGCCAACTTTCCGACATAAAAAATTTAAAGAATATAAAGCTAAACGGCCACCAGCTCCAGAGGAATTATACCAGCAAATCCCCAAGGTAAAAAAAGTTTTGAGAGGGTTTAATGTTCGAATTTTTGAAAAAGAAAGCTATGAAGCCGACGACATTATTAGTACGATTGCCGGCTTGGCCCTGAGAAAGCAGGTTCTGCCAAAATTAGAAATTATTATTTTGAGCGGCGATACCGATAATCTACAGCTTGTTAATTCTCAAACGAAAGTTTATTCCCTAAGAAGGGGAATAAAAGATATTGTTTTATATGACGAAGAATTAGTGAGAGAAAAATTTCAGGGGTTAGAAGCGGCGCAGCTCCTCGACTTCAAGGCTTTAAGGGGTGACCCCTCTGATAATATCCCTGGCGTTACCGGTATAGGCGAGAAGACAGCCGTTGGGCTGCTTTTAGAATTTAGCAGTTTAGAAAATTTATACAAGGAAATTAAAGAAAACTCAGAAAAAACCAAGAGAATTAAACCAAAGCTTAAAGAAACTCTATTAGAATACAGGGAGCAAGCTTTTGTTTCTAAAGATTTGGCCGAGCTTTGCAAAAAGGTACCGATAGATTTCGATCTTAAAAAATGCTCCTGGGGGGAGTATAATAAAAAAAAAGTCGCTCAACTTTTAAAAAATTATGAATTTTATAGCTTAATAAAAAGATTGCCTCAAAAGCAAAAACAAGAAAAAAAAGAGCTTGCCGGAGAAAATTTGAAGCTATGGTAAGATTGGAGTAATCAAAGAACGTCAAAATAAAAAAGATAAAGAAAATCCCCCCGGGGGTATTATAAACAAGAATATTAGGCAAGAGCTTGAGTAGGGGCGTTTGGTAAGGTAAAATAGAATAATCAAAGGTCGAATATAATTAGACAATAATTAAATTGAAAATTATGAATAAAAAAGTTCTCGTCAGCTTAATAATAATCCTCCTGCTAATTGTTGGTGTTTATTTTTTCTTAATGTCAAAAACTGAAGAAGAGCCTCAAAGGGTTTATCGGGTGGGTATGTTATCTGGCCTGACTTATGCTGCCGATGCAGCCGACGGTTTTAAAGCTGGCATGGCTGAGTTGGGCTACATTGAGGGGCAAAACATCATCTATGATCTCCAGGAAACGGATTTTGATA
>LJNE01000002.1 GCA_001303125.1 Parcubacteria bacterium DG_74_1
TTTTCTTTTTTTCCAATTCTTTAAAATAGGCTATCCTCTTTTTCATTATTTCAAAATTGGTAAAAGTTCCTCCTAGCCATCTTTCTGTCACGTAAGGCAAGGCTAGCTCTTGAGCAAAAGCTTCAACAAGGCTTTTAACCTGGACTTTGGTACCAATTATCAACAAAATTTTGTTATCCAGAACTAATTGCTGAATGAACTTCAAGGCTTCTTCTAGTTTCTCTTTTATCTTTTCCAAATCGATAATATGAATAGTATTTCTTACACCAGCTAAATAGGGTATCATTTTTGGATGAATCTTAGAAATTTTGTGTCCAAAATGAAGGCCAGCTTGAGCCATCTCCTCAGTGTTAATATCAAAACCAAGTTTTTTCTCCTTTGTTTCTGGCATATAAATAAATTCAATTTAATAATATTATCAAAATCTAAAAAACAAATCAAGGGTTGCTTTCCCTGATAATATATTGTAATATTACACTATATGAAAAAAGGTATCCATCCCAAGTACTACCCAAACGCTAAGGTTAAATGCGCCTGCGGAAACATATTTACCGTTGGTTCAACCAAAGAGTTTATTGAGATTGAAATTTGTTCAAAATGTCATCCTTTTTATACTGGTAAAGAAAAGATTATCGACGCCTTAGGCAGGGTTGAAAAATTCAGAAAAAGATTGGCAAAGAAGAAGAAATGAGTGATACTAGTTCACGAATAGAATATTAATTATACGAATATTGGTATCGTCTTGTTTATGCCCGATATTACGGAAATAAAAAAGGAATATAATGAGGTTCTACAACAGCTCGCTGACCCCGAGCTGATTTCTGATAGGGACAAAAGTGATAACCTAATGAAAAGAAAAAATTATCTTGAAAAAATTATTAACAAGGAAAAGGAAATTAAGGACCTAGAAAGTAAAATTGAAGAAAATAAAACAATTTTGAAATCCCAAGAAGAAAAAGAGCTTTTTTCTCTAGCCGAAACCGAGATAATTCAACTAGAGGAAAGGAGAGAAATATTGGAAGAGGAATTAAGAAAATTTTTATCAGAATCTCAAGAAAAAAATTGCACCGTTAAGGCGGTAATTATAGAAATCAGGGCGGGAGCCGGGGGAGAAGAAGCGTCTTTATTCGTTGCTGATCTTTTTAAAATGTATTCAAAATATGCTAACCTTCAAAACTGGGAAGAAAAGCTTTTAGATTCCCGACCAAGCTCTTTAAATGGTTTTAAGGAGATCGTTTTTGAAATTTCCGGCAATGAAGTTCTTTCAAAAATGAAAACAGAAGCTGGGGTCCACCGTGTTCAAAGGATACCGGCTACCGAAAAATCGGGCAGGATTCATACTTCCACAGTTTCTGTAGCGGTATTGCCAAAACCTCAAAAGGGGAAAATCACCATCAACCCCGGTGAATTAAAGATTGATACCTACAAATCTTCGGGTCCGGGCGGCCAATATGTCAACAAAAGAATGACAGCCATAAGGATTATCCATTTGCCCACGGGTTTAGTGGTTACTTCACAAACAGAAAGAAGTCTTCAGCAAAACCGGGAAAATGCCTTAAGTATTCTGGAAGCAAAACTTTTAGAAAGAAAAGAAATGGAAGCAACCGTTAAAATGGGTCAAGAAAGAAGACTGCAAATTGGCAAGGCCCAGAGAGCAGAAAAAATAAGAACTTATAATTTCCCTCAAAATAGGGTCACCGATCACAGAATAAAAAAATCCTTCCATAATATAGAAGAAATCATGGAAGGCAAACTGGAACCGATAATAAGAGCCCTCTCGTCAGCCGTGATTAAGGAATAAAAACCAAACGAAGACACTGGTCAGATATTGTTCCCTTGTCGATGAAAATTTGAAGACAGTTCGCTCGTTGTACGACGGTACTATCGTAAGCCAATAGGCCGGGCGCTCCAAAATATCTTCCGGCAGCCAACAATTCATTCGAAGCGGCACCCAAGTCGCGCAAATATAGGCCAGCTGCTAAAAATGAGTCGCGGACGCTCCAAGGATTTGCCGATGAGCTCCCAGTAATTGAAGAAACCCGATCTTTTATCAGCATCCAAGTAGAGGGGATAAACTGAGCCGGTCCCATAGCTCCTCCCCATCCGTAATTAGGACCCCTACCAACATCAATCCAACAGGAAACGGGGGTGCGAAGGGGGTCCCTCCCAAGTTCTTTAGTAATCTGTAAAAAAGCTGGTAAATCACGCGTAGGATTAATTCCGCGGGGAAATTGCCTGTTATTTGCAATATGATATGTTGTACCAGAATTCAGGTCCGCAAGATAACACTGCCCGACATTTCTTGCGAGAGCTGATTCTTGAGTAATAATTGATAAAAGAAGGGCCGGCCGCACCCCTGTTTGCTGTTGTGCCCATTTAGCTATTTCAAGTGCCTCGCCAAAAGTGGGCATCTCAACTTCTGGAATGCCGGCTAGTTGAAATATTCTTGCTCTAATCTCTGATGCTCGCTGCTCGCTGATTTCTTTCTGTTCAATGTACTGCTGGTGCTGGGCCTCAGTCATGCCCATTAACTTCTCTTGTTCTTTTCTGACGGCTTCCGATTCCTGCTTTTGATACGCTAGGGATCTAACTGTTTCTTCCAAGCTGTCTTTTTCTCCGCCTAATTTGCCCTTTTGCTCTTCTAGGCTAAATTTTAAATCTTTAATATTTCCAAGAAGCTCTTGGCTTTTTAAATTAAGGGTTTCTAAGGCCATCAAATTATCGAAGAAACCAGAAAGCGTTTCTTCGGAAAGTAAAACCTCAACTAAAGATTTTTGGTCTTCCTCATAAATAGTTCTTAATGTTCCGGCTAGTTTTTTTCTCAAATCTTCAATTTTTAAAGAAGTGGTTTCAATTGAACCCTCGGTATCCTGAATCTGCAAGCCAAGATCCTTAATAATTAAATTACTCCGGCGAATTTCCAGATCTAATTGGTTGATTTTACTTTTTAAGGCACTTATTTGCTGTCTTAGGCTTTGTATTTCAGTCTCGGTCCGGGTAATGTCTTTTTCGTATTGTTTGATTTTTTCTTCCAGCTCTTTTAATTCTTTTTCCAGCTGTGCTCTTTCCTGCTCAGGAGTCATCTCCGCTAGGACAAAGAACGACGGCAGAGCTACAGCTAATATAAGGGTCAGTAATAAAGCTATCTTTAGAATGCGAAGGGGCATAAGTTAAAATTTCTAATTATTATAATTTATAATTACTTATTTTCTTCAACTTCTTCCTCTGGCTTCTCCTCTCCTTCTATCTTCTCTACTTCCTCAACTTTTTCTTCTATCGGTTTTACTAATTCTTCCTCAATTTTCTCAAGAGGCGAAACGAAAGCAACAATTTCTTCAGGATCTTTCAAAATTTTCACGCCTTCCGGCGCCCTCAAATCTTTAACTAAAACACGATCTTCAAAGGTTTCGAGGCTTCCGATATCTGTCTTAATCTCATGAGGAAGCTTTTGAGGCAAAGCTTTTATCTCAAGCTCGGAAATATTTTTAACCAAGGTTCCGCCTAACTCTTTTACCGCTATTGGTTCTCCTTCAAAAACTATTGGTACGGTCACCTCTACTTCTTCTTCAAGTCGCGGTTGGTAAAAATCAACATGAATTAGCTTTTCCTCTAGAGGATCTCTTTTTAGATCGTGGATTAAAACTAAAAACTTCTTTCCATTTACCTCCAAAGAAATCAAAGAGCTTTCTCCAGCTGTATTATAAACCTTCTCAAAACTTTTATAGTCCAATTCTAAAGGTAGGGCTGATTTTATTTCGGGCCCATACAAAACCGCCGGCAAAATGCCTTTCTTTCGGAGAGTTTCCGTTTTTTTACCAAATTCTTTTCTAATTTTTGCCGATAAGCCTAGCATTACTCTGTTTTTATTTTATCATGAATTCATTCTTTAGATAGACAAGTTATTTAGATTTTTTAATAACGAATTTCTTTTCCAGTTCTTTAAGACTTGCCACAACTCCAGTGTATTCCAATTCAGACATAGACAGCATAGCTGCTCCATAAAATCCTTGTCGCCGTATTTCTTCTGCTTTCCTAGAAACAGAATGTCTAACATAATCCCAGTAAGGATGGTCAAAAGCATCGGCTGGCTCAGTTAACTTGCCATCTTTTACTGAGAACCCTAAACAACTCACTACAGGTGGCCCGTCAAAAAAGGAGATAGCTGAATTTTTTTTAACCGGCATTAAAGGGCCAATATGAGAGCCACGCATAAATCCTGCGACATAAGGACCTATGGTGTAGGGAGATAGGACTTCGCCGGTGGCCGGGAAATCTTTCTGTGTCCTGATTAAAGCTACCGGATCATCCTTGCCAACGTACTTGCCGGCTATGTTATGGAGCCGAGTAGTACTAACTGATGCTGTCTGCTCTTTTGAGGCTCTTGACCAAATTGATTCTACGACGAATCTACCAGGTTCCCGCAATAAAACAGCAATATCATAAATATTTTCTGGTGTATAAAGTTCAATAAATCTATCAGCTTTAGTATAAGCTACGTCCATTATGACGAATTTGAATCCTTTTTTAATTTCTGGGGAAAGCAAAAGTCCGGCATTATGCATGGGATCGGCAAAGGTCAAATACAGAGAGAGATTGTAGGCGCCGGGCTCGGTTTTATCTGCAGCAAACATTAGAAAGGATTCGGCCGGTCTTTCCTCAATATCAAGCTCAGCTACCGCTGGACCCATACCCTTGACATTGCCCGTAAACCCCTCTTTGAGCAAATCTTGGCCGGCACCGTAAAGCCCTTGCGCTTTGGCAACTTTGGTACCGGCCACAAAAGCATCCCAGCAGAGCTTGTGAACCTTACTATCTAAGGTGCCTCTTTTGTGGGTACTCAGGATGGCAATATCATCCCCGGTGTGTCCAACATAATAGTCAATCAACAGTCCTTTGCCTTTTTCTTTGATATAATTTTCGACTGACTGCAATAACTTTTGGCTCGGTTTGATATGCCCGCCAATACTCCCAATGTCTGCTTTAATGATAGATAAAGTAATTTTCGCCATATTTTTATTATCTTTACGCCATTAGAACCTTCATATTTCGAATATTCTTCTTAAATACAGAGTTTCTAACGGGATTTAAATTTAATTTTTGTTTGACCTTTTCATATATTATAATTATATCTTATTTCTTAATTTTAGCCAAAGTTAAAATGGTTTTAATGACCGTGTCGGGGTTCAAGGAAATTGATTCAATCCCCTCTTTCATTAAAAATTTGGCGAATTCGGGAAAATCACTTGGTGCCTGACCGCAGATACCTATTCTTTTCTTCTTTTTCCTACAAATTTTTATCACCTCGGCAATCATTTTTTTAATCGCTTCATTTCTCTCGTCAGAAATAGAGGCGATTTGAGCATTGTCCCGATCCACTCCTAAAGTTAATTGGGTCAAGTCATTTGAACCGATGCTCATTTCGTCAAAAATCTCTAAAAACCTTTCGGCTAAAACAACATTAGAAGGGATTTCACACATCATACAGATCCTTAAACCGTCTTTTCCTCGTTCAATCCCTTTCTCTTTCATTAGCTTTAACACTTTTTCTCCTTCCTCTACTGTACGACAGAAAGGGACCTCGGGGATTATATTTTTTAATCCAAACTCCTCTCTGGCTTTTTTGATTGCTTGACATTCCATTTCAAAAGCGGGTTTAAATTTTTGATCGTAATATCTTGAAGCACCCCGCCAACCCATCATTGGATTTGATTCCTCAGGTTCAAATAATTCTCCGCCAATGAGGGCTCTATATTCATTAGTTTTGAAATCCGAAAATCTGACAATGACCGGCTTTGGGTAAAAAGCAGCGGCTATTTGAGCGATCCCTTCGGCCAGTTTATCAATAAAATATTGATTTTTATCTTCGTAGCCAACGGTAATTTCTTCGATCCGGTTTTTAAGTTTTCCATCTTTTAAGGTTTTAAAATGATATAAAGCCAAGGGATGAATCCTGATTTTCTCCGCCAAGATAAATTCAATTCTGGCGAGACCCACTCCGTCATTTGGCAAAAATGAAGTCTTGAATGCAATATCGGGAGCACCAATGTTAACCATTATTTTTGTTTTTAGGTTCGGAATCTTTTTTAAATTATATCTTTTAACTTCAAAGGGGACTTTCCCTTCAAAG
The DNA here is from genome assembly GCA_001303125.1 of Parcubacteria bacterium DG_74_1. Taxonomy (GTDB): domain Bacteria; phylum Patescibacteriota; class Minisyncoccia; order Minisyncoccales; family DG-74-1; genus DG-74-1. Next base: position 6,128 of record LJNE01000002.1, read on the forward strand.
ATTCTTCCGTTTAATCCCACCGTGCAATCTACGGTCACTTCCTGGCCACTTCTTAAAGTCCTTGTTGCTTCTTTTGTCCCCACTATTGCCGGTATACCTAACTCTCTTCCGATAATGGCGGCATGGCAGGTCTTTCCGCCTTCGTCGGTAACGATAGCCGAAGCAATTCTCATAGCAGGAACCCAATCTGGGTCGGTCATTTTTGTCACCAAGACTTCTCCTTTTTTAAATTCTTCAATTTTAGAAACGTCGGCAATCACATGCACTTTTCCTTGACCAACTTTATTCCCAATGCTAATACCGGTTAAAACTGGCTTTTTTATTGTTTTTATTTTGTATTCTTCTAAAATTCTGGTCTCTGTCGGAGCATGAACGGTCTCCGGTCTCGCCTGGACAATAAATAATTGACCTGTTTTTCCATCTTTGGCCCATTCAATGTCCTGAGGAAACTGATAATGTTTCTCAATTATCACTGCCCATTTAGCTAGAGTCAGAACCTCTCCATCGGTTATAGAAAATCTCGCCTGGTCATTTTGAGAAACACTGACTTCTTTCAGCCCTCCAGTCTTTCCGTAAATATACTTTTTTGTTTTCCTCCCCAAATCCTTAATAATAATCGGCTTAAATCCTTTTTTCAGAGTAGGTTTGAAAACATAAAACTCATCGGGAGTAATTTTCCCCTTAACAATCATCTCGCCAGCGCCAAAAATTGAGTTAATCAGAACAATATTGGGAAACCCTGTTTCGGTATCCAGAGTAAACATCACCCCCGAGGAAGATAGGTCACTTCTTACCATTTTCTGAACTCCCACAGAAAGGCCGAGCTTAAGATGAGAAAGTTTTTTTTCTTCACGATAGGCAATAGCCCTATCGGTAAAGGTAGAAGCAATAGATTCTTTTATCGCTTCTAACAAATTATTTTCTCCAGAAATATTTAGATAAGTCTCGAATTGACCGGCAAAAGAAGCGCCAAGTGTGTCCTCGGCAACCCCTGAAGTCCTCACCGCAACATCAGGATTTGAAACGTATTTCTTTCCCAGGTCTCGATAAGCATTAACTATCTCTTTCTTTAAATCATCCGGAAATTCTCCTTTTAGGATGGCACTGCGAGATAGTTCCCCAGTTCTTTGCAGGCTTTTAATACTTCTGGGATTAAATTTTTGAAAAATATTTTTTAACTTTTTATCAATTCTATTACTCTTTAAATAATGCCAGTAAGCCGCGGTAGTCAAGGCAAAACCATCTGAAAGGTTAACGCCTTTCTTGATTAACTTAGAGAACATCTCCCCTAGAGAAGCATTCTTTCCGCCAACTAAAAGAATGTCTCTTTTTGAGATTTCTTTAAACCAAAGGATATATTTTTGTGACTTTTTAGTCATTTTTTATTTTTTGTTTAATTCCCTCTACGCTTTCGGGATTAGCTAAAGTGGATAAATCACCTAATTCCTCTCCTGTAAATAATCTTTTTAGAATTCTCCTCATAATTTTCCCGCTCCTTGTCTTTGGCAGGTCCTCAACCAAATAAATTTCTTTTGGCAAAGCAATGGGACCTATCTCTTTTCTAATCTGTTCCACCACTTCTTTTTTAAAATGTTCTAGATTCTCTGCCCCTGTATAACAAATAAAGGCGACGGGTACTTCTCCTTTAATTTCGTCTGGGATTCCCACTACTGCTGACTCAGAAATTTCTGGGTGTTTATTTATGGCATTCTCTAGCTCTCCGGTGGCAACCCTGTGGCCAGCCACTTTAATCACGTCATCAACTCTGCCAATAATGCGAATTAAGCCGTTCTCGTCTTTAAATGCTCCGTCAGAAGTAAAATAAGTCTCTTTACTATACTGGCTCCAATAAGTTTCTAAATACTTTTCCGGATTTTTGTAAACTCCCCTCAATAACCCTGGCGTAAAGGGAGGCAATAAGACTAAGTTCCCTTCTTTTCCTGGTAGACAACTTTTTCCTTCATCGTCAAAAATATCAAATTTTGTCCCCGGAAATGGTAAACCAGTAAAGGTTGGCTTAAAGGGACCAATTCCCGGCAAAGAGGTAATTAAAATTCCGCCTGTTTCTGTTTGCCACCAGGTATCAACAAGAGGACATCTCCCCTTCCCGACCTCATTAAAATACCAGAGCCAGGCCCCTTCATCAATCGGTTCCCCAACCGAACCCAATAATCTTAATGTTTCAAATTTATAATCTTTAAGAATTTCTGTTCCGTATCTCTCAAACATCCTGATGGCCGTGGGGGCAGTATAAAAAATTGTTACTTTATGCTCTTCAATAATTTTAGCCCATCTGTCTGGCGCTGGAAAATCAGGAGCACCTTCAAAAATTAAGGTTGTTATTCCGTTGAGCAATGGGCTGTAGCAAGTATAAGAATGGCCCGTAATCCACCCCAAGTCAGAAGTACACCATAATATGTCCTCGGGATGAAAATCAAAAATCCATTTTCCTGTCCAGTATGCCTGAACCGTATAGCCGCCGCAGTTATGAACAATTTGTTTTGGCCGGCCGGTACTTCCGCTAGTTGCTAATAAGAATAGTAAATCTTCTGAATCCATTATTTCTGCCTCGCATTTAGTGTTTTCATCTTTAATTAATTCATCCCACCATAAATCTTTTCCTTTCTGCCAGGGGATTTCATTTACTGCTCGTTTTACGACAATTACCCTCTCAATTTTTGTTCCTTTAATTCCCTCGTCAGCACCTTGCTTTAAATTAATAATTTTCCCCCTTCTATAGTAGCCGTCGGCTGTTATTAAAATTTTAGCTTCTGAACCCTGTAACCGTATTTGTAAGGCAGAAGAGGAATAAGCTGAAAAAACTACCGTATGCACGGCCCCAATTCTAGCACAGGCAAGCATAGAAATTATTATTTCTGGAACCATGGGTAAATATATTCCTACCCTATCTCCTTTTTTAATGCCTAACTTTTTAAGAGCATTGGCAAACTGAGAGACCAGAGAGAAAAGGTCCTGATAAGTGAAAATTCTGGAGGGCTGATCAGTCGGCTCAGGCTCCCAAATTAAAGCTGTTTTATCTTTTATTTTGTCCCAACCCTGAGGGCTACCTTCAAAAATACTTGAGGTAATGTTTATCTTTCCGCCCAAAAACCATTTAAAATAAGGAGGAGTGTGTTCAAATGGCTTTTGCCATTTTTTGAACCAAAAAAGCTCCCTGGCTAATTTCTCCCAAAATTTAACTGGGTTTTTTTCGCCTTCTTTGTAAATTTTTCTATCGTTTACCCAAGCCTTATTTTTGAACCTTGTGGTTGGATAATATAAACCTCCTTTCTTAAGCATAGTTGTTATATTTTTTAATGAATATATTATAATTATAAATCAAATAAAAAAATGGGGCAACGCCCCAGGGGGTTTTTTAATCTGCAGGCTAAACATTAAATTTGCTTGCCGACAAATTCGGCAAACTCCGCTAAGCGACAAGCATAAGCCCATTCGTTGTCATACCAGGCTAAGATTTTAATTAAATTATTATCAATCACTCTGGTGTTATCCGCATCAACTATAGCCGAATAGGAATTACCAATATAATCGGAAGAGACCAAAGGAGCATCTTCCACCCCTAAAATTCCTTTTAATTTCACATTTTGGCTTGCCTTTTTGAGAATAAAATTAACCTCTTCTGCCGTGGTCTTTTTCTCTGTCTGGCAAACTAAATCCACAACAGAAACCGTAGGGGTAGGTACTCGTATGGCAATACCATCCAATTTCCCTTCAAGCTCGGGTAGGACCCGACCTAATGCTTTGGCCGCTCCCGTGCTCGTCGGAATAATATTTAAAGCAGCTGCCCTCGCTCTTCTTAAATCCTTATGGGGCAAATCCAAAATTCTCTGGTCGTTGGTATAAGAGTGGATCGTGGTCATAAATCCTTTAATAATTTTAAAATTATCGTTCAAAACCTTAGCTATAGGGGTCAAACAATTAGTGGTGCAAGAGCCCATATCTATAACTTTATCTTTTTTAGAATCAAATTTTTCCTCATTCACTCCCAGAATATAACAGGGAATTTTTTCCGGATCCTTTGAGGGAGCTGAAATAATTACTTTTTTAGCACCAGCTGCCAAATGCTTTTCTGCTTTTTCATAATTTCTAAAAACTCCGGTACATTCCAGAACAATATCAATACCCATTTCTTGCCAAGGTAATCTACTCGGATCGGTCTCTGCAAAAACCTTAATCCTTGTTCCTTTTGAAGTCCCGTCCACGAATAATTCGCCGTCTGTGGCCTTGATCGTCTTTTTCCAGATCCCGTAAACCGAATCGTATCTTAAAAGATGGGCCAGGGTTTTGGAATCGGTCAAATCATTAACAGCCACCACTTCTAAATCGGGATGATTATTAATTATCCTCCGAAAAGTGGGTCGGCCGATACGGCCAAAACCATTAATAGCTATTTTAACCGGCATGAAATCATTCTTTAATGTTTAATAATTGACAAATTCTTTTCTTGTCAAACCCCGCTACCATTTCTCCGTTTATCTCCACTACCGGTACTCCCATCTGGCCTGATTTTTTAATTATTTCTTCCTTAAGTTTCTCGTCTTGAGAAACATCGATTTCTTCAAATTGAATATTGTTTTCCTTCAGAAATTGTTTTAAAGTAACGCAATAAGGACACAAAGAAGTGGTAAAAACAATTATTCTGTCTTGGGATTTTTTTTCCATTTAATTATATCGGGTTTAACTATTCGCAGCTCCCCTCGCTCGAAGAGCCTATGTCAAGACCGAAACCAGGAGAAAAGGACTCTTCTGAAAGATTTTGAGAACATTCAGAAGGCGGCGCATTAAAAGTCTGACAAATTACTTCTTTGAACTTTTCCGGCGTTCTTTCAAAATCTGGGATAACCGTGCATTTTATATCTCCCTCGGGGCAATATTGCTGATTTTGAACAATAACTGAATCGTTTATCACTATAGTTGGTGAACCTCCGACTCCATATTTATCATTCAAATCTTTCTGAACATCAAATTTGGGATAATAGCCGTTTAACCAGGTGCTTTTATCGTTGTATAATTCGGTAACCTTGTATGTCTCGTCGGTCTGGGAAATACAAGAATCCATTTTATTTTTATCAATATCAGCTCCGTTAAGGCATTCTTCAAAATTTCCATTCTTAACAAAACAATTCAAATAACTATAGTACTTTTCTTTTTCTTCTTTTTGAATACAATATTGCCTTAAGTTTTCATCTATCTCTTCTTTTTCGTGCATTATATAATTAACAAAATATATTCCCATGTCAGCTTTGTCTTTTAACAAATCGTAAACTGGCAAAAACATCTTCTGCGCCTGTAAGCCGTACGGGCAATACGACATGACAAAAAGTTTAACATCGGGCCTATCACTTTTCATCACTTCTTGCGTTAAGGAAGAATCTAAATTAACTCCTTCCTCGGGAAATAGGAGCTTGCCATCTTTTGTTATGTAAGAAGGGAATTCCTCATCTTCAATTTTAAGCTGGATTTTATACATTCCGCTCTCCTCTATTATGTTTACTAGAGAAGCTATCATACCTTCCGGCAGCAAATTCTTATTAATAAAGTTAATTGCTTTCTCTCCAGCCTCCTCAGCAGAAAGAGTTCCTGGTTGCGCTTCCGTCGGAGCACTTTTTCCTTGATTAACAAAAACTACTGCGCCGGCAATCAAAACTCCAGCAACGATAATGGCTATCGGTATTAATTTTTTGTTTATTTCTTTTGTCATATTATATTATTTGTTTATTTTGCTATTACAGGGCTAATTATACAATAAATTTTACTTATTGTAAAGAAGAACCTTCTGCATTAAATGTAGCTGTTTTATCTTGCCTAATTTTCCTTTCTGGCAGGCTTTTTCGGAAAACTCCTTAATGTTATCAGCTCTCATTTTATCACTATAAATCAAAATTGGGAAGAGTCTTGAACAATGTCGTTTTAACTCAGAACAGGTAGCATGGTCACCTGTAACCACAATTAAAGTTTTTTTTAATTCGAGTAAGGGTTTTAAATTTTTATCAATTCTTTCAATGAACTTCTTCTTCCCAAAATAATTCCCGTCTTCGGCTAAGCTATCAGTTGCTTTTATGTGTAAAAATACGAAATCGTGATTTCTGATGGCTTTTTTGGTAGCCAAAAATTTTCCTCTTAAATTGGTGTCAGCGAAACCGGTAGCTCCCTTGACTTCAACTAAATCCATGCCTAAAATTTTCCCAATCCCTTTGTAGAGCCCGCCTCCCGCAATACAGCCAGCTTTTAAACCGTGCTTCTCTTTAAAAGAGGGAATTTTTCTTACCTCTCCGGCTCCTCTGACCAAAAGATAGTTAGCTGGTAAAAGTTTTTGCTTTTTCCTTTTTTTGTTGAAGGGGTGATTCTTTAAAATTTGGTGGGCTTTTTCTAAAAATTCATTCAAGACATGAGCTGTAAATTCTGCTTTTCCTCTCTCCCTTTCTCCACATTTCCCAAAAATGCAAATGGGAAAAATTTTTCTAACCTTCTCCCCCACCTTATGAGGATCTCCGTCGGTAATAGCCGAAGACATATTCTTTCCTCTTAGAACTAATACTATCCGATGACCGTAAGATTTTTTAATCAAAACATTAACTCCTTTAATTCTAATTTTAGAAATAGCTTTAACAAGAGATTGGGTCTTTTCAATTCTACCTGCTCTTCTATCAATAATTTTGAAATTTTCATCCACTGTTCCAAAATTTGTCCTCAGGGCAACATCCCCTTTTTTTAATTTAATGCCAATCCCGGCTGCCTCATAGGGGCCTCGACCCAAATAATAAATTTTTGGGTCATAACCGAAAAGGGCAAGGTGACAAGTGTCAGATGCCGGCTTCTCTCCTATTTGCCAAGGCTCGACCAATCCACAAATTCCCCTTCGGGTCAGCCAATCTAAATTTGGAGTTTCAGCGACCTCCAAAGGTGTTTTATTTCCTAAAGCCAGAATAGGTGCATCACCAAGCCCGTCAAGAACAATAAGAATAATCTTCATAACTCTTCTGAAATTTTTGATAACCGATTATATTTTGCTACTCTTTCGCCTCGGGCGGGAGCACCGGCTTTAATGAATTCGGCGCCAATACCTACGGCAAAATCGGCAATAAAGTCATCACAGGTTTCGCCAGACCGGTGGGAAACCATTATTTTCCAGCCGAATAACCTAGCTAATTTCGCCGCCTCCAAAGCTTTTGTCACTGTTCCGGTTTGATTGATTTTCAGCAAAAGGCCGTTACAAGCTTTCTCTTGATGAGCCCTTTTTATCTTTTTGGGATTGGTAACCAAGAGGTCATCTCCGATTATGGTTATTTTTTTGCCCAATTTTTCGGCAATTTGCCGGAAATTAGACCAATCATCCTCGGCAAAAGGGTCTTCTAAACCAATAATCGGATATTTTTTAACCAAGTTTTGGAAATAATCAAAATTATAGATTTGCTTTTTCTCTTCGGAGAACTGAGAAGCAGCCACGTCTATAATAATTTTCACACTGTATTGGGATAAAAGATCTAAGGCTTCCTCTGGAGAGTCGAAGGCCGGGGCGAAACCGCCTTCATCCCCTACGTTTTTGCCTAGTTTTTTTCTCAAATCCTGATAAATTTCCGAAGCTTTTTTCGTGCTACAGACAACCATAAATTCCTGAAAATCTAGGTTATTGGAAGCGTGCGCCCCACCGTTAATCACATTAAAGGCGGGGTTCGGTAAATTAATAGATAGACTATCGGAAATTTTATTAATATATCTCCAAAGAGGTATTTTCTCTGCGGCAGCTCCTGCGCGACAAACAGCCATAGATAATGGGGTAATAGCATTAGCACCGAACTTTTCAGGAGCCAAAAAATTATCGATCTCCTGTTGGTTAATAATATCTTTTCCTTTTAATTCAGGAGCTATAATTTCATTAATATTCTTAATTGCTTCTTGAGGCGTAACAACCGGTGCCTCATATTTTCCAATAGACGCGCCCGATGGCGCCGAATCCCTAAATAAACCCTGTGGAGTTTCCAAATCTACCTCTACCGTCCAACTTCCCCGGGAGTCTAAAATTTCCCTGGCTAAAATTTTTTTTATTTTTGGATTCTGTTTCATAAATTTAATTAACTATTTTAAATAGATCTTTCTTTCTGACTTGGAGCAAAAATAATAAAAATAATGATACCTCCAAAAATAAATAATATATCCCTCCAAATAGAGCCAATATTTAAAAAAACAAAATCGAACAAAGCGCCTATAATCACAATTAAAGAAAGGATAATAAACCCTAAAGTTTTTCTTTTAGTATAAACATCTTGGGCTTTCTGAAATTGCTCAAAAAAAATGAAAATTGCCGGAATAAAAGCAATAAGAAATAAAGAAGCTCGTAAATTTATAGCAAAACTAGAAACTATTGGAGCACCCCAATTTATCGCTCCGCTCGGTTCTAAAAAAGGGTTAAATGGAATAAAAATAGTTAAATAAGTAGAAATCATTCCTAAAAGAAAAACTGGAATAAATCCTAACCAGGGAGAAACTTTAGGTGAAAATTTAACATAAACCGAGAAATAAGCCATTATTGAGAAAGCAAGAGCCTGCAAAAATCCTCCAAAATTTACTGTGAATCTCAAAAAAAATAAATTTTTAACAAAAAACAATCCGCCTATCGCTTTAATAAGAACGAATAGCCAAAAAATTGAAAAGATATAGAATAAAAGTTTGGAAACAATATCTTTCTCTTTTTTCCAATACTGGAAAACCCGATAGACAAGAGAGCCTATAGCAAAAGAAAGGATTAAATAAGCGAATCCGGTGATGGAATAACTCATAATTTATTTGAGGTTTTAATATAATAAGAAGATGGTCCAGACAAGGGGCGGGGCATGGTTAAAATAAGTGTAATGAAAAGAATGATACTACAAACAATAAGAGCTATATCTCTCCCTATGGCACCTAAGTTAAAAGTATTAATAAATAAAAAATCAAAAGAGGCGACTATCAGTATAAATAAAAAGGCGAGACCTAATCCAAGAGATTTTGCCCTGATATAAGGGTCTTCTGAATTTTTAAATTGTGAAAGAAAAATAATAGATAACGGGATAATAGTAATGAGTGAAAGAAAAAGTCTCAGAGACGATACAAAAACGGCCATAGAACTAGATGGAAAGCCCCAATTAATAGCTCCACTCGCTTCAAGAAAGGGATTAAATTGAAGTAAAACGACACTCAAAATTGCGGCAATTAGTCCTAAAACAAGAACCGGAATAAAACCAAGCCAAGGAGAAATCTTAGGAAATTTAAGATAAATAATATGATAAGCTATAACGGCGAAAATAAGCGCTTGGATAAAAACGCCGACCTCTATTTTTTTTGATAAAACAGGAGGAAGAGGGCTATCGGCAAAAAATAATCCACTAATTGCGTCAATTAAAACAAACAATCCAAAAAGGCTGGCAATATAAAGCGCCTGTTTAGAAACAGCAGATTTTTCTTTCTTCCAGTACTGAAAAAGGCGATAAATTAAAAATCCCACAGGAAAAAGTAAAACTAAATAAGCAACACCAGTAATAGAATAACTCATAGTTTACTTGAGCTTTTAATATAATAAGAAGATGACCCAGGCAAGGGACGGGGCATAGTTAAAATAAGTGTAATGAAAAGAATGATACTAATAGCAATATACTCTATATCTCGCCATATTGGGTCTACCTTTAAAAAGCTAACGAGTAAAAAATCAAGTAACATACTCGATGATGCAATTATAATGGAGAGGGAAAATCCAAACGCTTTCCTTTTAGCATAAAGGTCTTTTGAGATTTTAAACTGTTGGAAAAGAATAATAATGATTGGAGTAAGAACAAGCAGGGCTAAAAAGATTCTCAGTATTGCCATAGCAAAAACAAATGGGCCAGAGGAAAAACCCCAGTTTATCGCTCCGCTTTCCTCAAGATGTGGGTTAAATGAAGTCATCACTGTTAGGACGAAGGCAATCAACCCTAAGATAAGAACTGGGATAAGACCAAGCCAAGGAGAAACTCTGGGAAATTTAAGATAAACAATCAAATAAGCTAAAATGGCAAAAATAAAGGCCTCAACGGCAGCAGCAGCATCTATAGTCATTTCTAAAAAAGTAGGATTGGTGGAAAAAAATAATCCCCCAATCGCTTTAATCAGGGTAAATATTTCAACCAAAATAACAGCATAAAGCCAGAGTTTAGAAACAAGGTCTTTTTCTCTTTTCCAGTATTGAAAGAAGCGGTAAACTAAAAAACCGAAGGCGAGAAAAAAAGTTAAATAAGCGAATCCGGTAATGGAGTAATTCATAGTTTATTTGACTAAATTTACTTATTCGTATTGTTTTACTGGTCGTCGGCTGTTTCTTAAATAGCTGTAAACAGAAAGGGCGGCCTTACATCCTTCGCCGGCGGCCACTATAATTTGTTTCCACCTGAGATCGGTCACGTCGCCGGCCACAAAAAGGCCAGAAGTTTTGGTCATATTGGTTTTGGGATCAATTCTAATCTCATCTTTTTCGTTAAATTCCACTAAATCTTTAACAAAGCCAGTAGCCGGAACATTTCCAATTTCCACAAAAACTCCTTCTAGGGGCAAAGTTTTTTCTTTGCCAGTTTTTCTGTCTTGGTAAACAATTGAGTTGACAAATTTTTCGCCTTCAATCTTTCTCAGGCTAGTATTAGTGAATATCTGAACTTTTTTTGTCTTCTTAACCAATTCTTGGTTAATCTCATCCGCACCCACCTTTGAAGAATATTCCAAGACGTATATTCTCTTGGCCCAATTGCTTAAAGCGATGGCTGCTTCAAAGCCGGCATTGCCGCCGCCTACTACCGCTACCGTCTTTCCGGCAAACATCGGAGCATCACAGGTTGTACAATAACTTACACCGCGTCCGATAAATTCTTTTTCACCAGGAACCTCCAGAGGCCGGGGGTCAGCTCCCGAAGCCACGATAACTGTCCTAGCCGAGAATTTGTGCTTACTGCCTGTGGTTATATAGAAGGTGCTACCAACCTTTCTAATCTTAGTTGCCGAATCCCTTTCAATGGCTATTTTTTGTTTTCTCAGGTGTTTTTCAAACTTCCGACTTAACTCTAATCCTGATACTTCTTCAAATCCTGGATAGTTTTCAATAGCCACGGCTTTTCTGGCCATCTGGCCACCAAACTCTTTGGCGATCAAAAGACTGTTTAATTTTTGTCTGACAGCATAAATACCGGCGGTAATCCCGGCCGGACCTCCGCCAATAATTATAAGGTCATAACGAGTCATAAGTTATAGATTATTAATGTAAGACTTCTGGAATAGCTTCAATTAAATCTGTCGCCAGCATTCCTTCCTTTAACCTTTGGCTGGCGATTTCGCCGGCTTTTCCGTTAATATAGGCAGCTGCCTGGGCAGCAGTAAAAATGTTAATTCTTCTGGCCACCAAAGCACCACAAATCCCGGCCAGAGTATCCCCAGTCCCTCCCGAGGTCATAAAGGAATTTCCTGTTCTATTCACAGCAACTTCTTTGCCGTCGGAAATAATATCAATTTCACCCTTAAGCAAGATCGTTGCGCCTAATCTTCGGCTCTCTTCTTGGACTATCTTAATTTTTTCTTGTTCAATTTTACCGAACACTTCTTTGCCCGTTAATATAAAAAATTCATGGCTATGTGGAGTAAAAAGAAAATTCTTGTTTTTAAAAACCCCCGGTTTCTGCGCCAACGCATAAATAGCATCGGCGTCTACTACCGCCGGCGAAGAAACCTCTGATAAATATTTTATAATCGTTTCTTGAGTCTCTTTGCTTCGGCCTAATCCGCCGCCGATAACAACCGCCACATTTCCTCTGCCCATTGTTTTAGCGGATTCCGTCATAGAAATTAAATTACTCAAGTCCGGCTCATCCAACCATTTACCTTCTAAAGGGTACGCCGCCAGATTAGGAGAAAAAGAAGCTATAATATCTGCGGCTCTCTTGGGAGCCAAAATCTTTACCATATCTACGCCAGCCCGGAAGGCCGCCAAAGCTGAAAGTGCCGGAGAGCCAGAATAGAAATCCGAGCCGCCAATGATAACCAAAAGCCCGAAGTCATATTTCTTAGAGTCCTTTGGCCGCTCTTTATAAATATCTCTTAAAATATTCTTAGTTATTTCAAGCATTATTAAAAGAGTAAAATTTTTAACTCTTCAACCCTTAAGATATTTTAACATAAAAGCTTTTGTAGTAAAATAAAGAGTACTATATGACAAGATCAAGAACAACCCTTATTGCCCTAGGAGGCTCAATAATTTGTCCCCAGACAGGGAAAATCAATACAGTTTTTTTAAAGGACTTCAAAGAATTAATTTTAAAACTTATTAAAAGGGGGCATCGATTTATCATTGTTGCTGGTGGTGGAAAAATCTGCCGGCTTTACCAAAAGGCAGCAGCCAAAATTGTAAAATTACCTTATGAAGATATTGATTGGTTAGGAATTCACGCCACCCGGCTTAATGCTCATTTACTAAGAACGATTTTCCGAGGGTTGGCTTATCCGGTGGTTTTAGACGAGCCAGAAAAGCCGGTCAAGAATAATTGGCGGCTCTTAATAGCGGCCGGCTGGAAACCCGGCTGGTCAACCGATTACATCGCCGTCTTGCTGGCTAAAAGATTTAGGATAAAGAAAATTATTGATGCCGGGAATATCCCTTTCGTTTATAATAAAGACTTTTTGAAATATAAAAATGCCTCTCCAATTAAAGAAATTTCTTGGAAAAATTACCAAAAATTAGTCGGCACAAAATGGATTCCGGGATTAGCCGCCCCTATTGACCCGGTTGCCGCCAAGTTAGCTCAAAAATTAAAAATCCCCGCCCTAATAGTTAAAGGTACGGAGCTCAAAAATTTAGAAAAAGTTATTTTGGGTCAGAAATTCGAAGGAACTATTATTGAACCTTAATCAATTTTTTTCCTGCGCAGAAAAGACGGCGTTTCCCAAAATTTCTCTTTTTGTAACATTTCCTTTTCTACTTCCTCTGCTTCTTTTTTTATTTGGAGAGCGCTTTTTCTAACTTTTACTTCGGCTGTCTTCTTTTCCTGTTCCGCAGCGTGCCAAAGATTCTCTTTCAGAGTTTCATTAGGTTGAGTCTCTTCTTGAGGAAGTTTCTTTGAAACTTTCACTTTTACTTTTCTTAGCCTAGCTTTTTTGGCTTTTTTTGTCTTTTTTTTGGGCCTTTTTATAGGTTCAAGTTTTATACCCGTCTTGTTCTGCGGAGTTTTTTTCCTAGGTCTAATTTTTACATCCTCTTCTGTGCTGAGTTTTTTCCTTTTTGGCCGGGAAGGTTTTTTTACCCGTCTTCTTTTAGATTTTTTCTTCGGAGCTTTATCAGAGAAAGCTTTCGTAACGCAACCGGTCGCAAAAACTGTTGTCTTAATAACTCCAGTTCCTTTTCCGGAAGACAAAGGCTGAATCCCAAAAACAATTCTTGCTTCCGGATTGACTTTCTCTGAAATGGTCTTAGAGATCTGATTTACCTCTTCTAAGGATATTCCTTTCTCGCCGATAATATTAAATAAAATCCCTTTGGCTCCATTTATTCCATAAGGATATAAAGGAGAAACAAGGGCTTTTTCCACCGCATCTTTGGCTGTTCCTTCCTTTTTGGGAAGAGAAATGGTATTTAAATATGCCAACCTTCCCTGGCCCTGTAAGACTGTCCTCAAATCGGCGAAATCAATATTAATTAAGCCTGGCTGGTAAATTGTTCCAATTAGTCCAGCTAAGGCTGTAGCTAAATTTTTATTAATAGAAGAAAGAGCGGCTTTTAAAGGGGTGGTTTTGTCAACAATCTGGAAAATTCTTTCGTTTGGCAAGATAGTGATACTGTTTAACTTTGACCTTAAATTTTTTAAAGCCACCTTAGCAATTTCCATTTTCCTTTCTCCTTCAAATTTAAAGGGCAAAGTAAAAATACCGTAAGTAAGGTTACCTAAACTCTTTGAAATCTTTGCAAAAATAGAGGCAGCTCCAGAACCAGTCCCCCCCCCTAGACAGGCAATTAAAATGACCAAATCTTGACCCTGTAATATTTTTTTAATCCTTTCTTTCTCATTCTGGCCGGCTGTCTCGCCTAACTCAAGATTCATGCCGGTTCCCAGACCCCGGGTGAAACCTTGCCCGAAAGGAAAACGCTCTACCTTTCTGGAAATTTCCCTCAAGGCCTGCAGATCAGTATTGGCAGCAAAAAAACTGGCTCTTTTTACTCCTTGAGCCAATTCCGAAACAATATTTCCTCCTCCCCCGCCAATACCAATCACCCTGATTTTAGTTCTTTTCAGCGTACTAACCTTTTCCGCTTCGCCTTCTTTGGTCCGGGCCTTGGGTAAAGGTTTTTTGAGCTTCTTTTTAGGTTTTTTAGCCATTAATAGAATATAAAACTTTAGAAGATTAAAGTCAATGCTGCTGAGGGGTATTAGATTATATTCGGACCTGTTTTATGTATAAGCTAAAAAGGAATAAAGAAATTATTTTAAAAATATTAAAGCCAGGCCTCCTAAAATAAGGAAGATTCCAAGCCCCTTAAACATGATTTTTAAGTTATTTTCTGTATTCTGTATAAAGTTTCTGGTAAAATGTCGCTGCCCCTGGCGCAATATTCTTATTATTGAAAAAGAATATCAACCCCAGACCAAGAAACAGTATACCGATGATTGTTTTTTCTATATCCATTTAATTTTTTACTTTATAAAAACCAGAATACTAATATATTAGCTACAAGTAGGATAAATGCTGTAATTAGCATTACTTTTATGATTTTACTTTGCCTTGGTGTAGGTCTTTCTGTTTTTCTTGCCAGCACAACCCATATCGGGATAAAAAGTATCAAAGGAAAAACAGCGCCGCTAGCTACCTCTTGACCACTAATCGAGTGGCCCCCTTGTAACAATATAATAATTATACCACCTGCTAAAACTACCAGCAGAATAACCATTAAAGCAATGACGAATTGCCAAAAGGTTTTACTATAATTTTCTGATCTCTTTAGTTCTTGCTCCATATTTTTTTATTCTACCACAGAATTACCCAAATGGGCAGTAATGCACTAGCTGGAGGGTATTGGACTACGTTCGAACCTGTTTAAAAATATTCTTATCTTAAATTACAAGAATTATTATGCCAATCAAAACAGCGACAACACCTAACAACTTCTGTTTGTTCAAATCAGCGCCAAGCAAAGGAACGCTTAATAAAGTAACAAATAAAATTTGAGTATTTTTAATCGATTCGTGGTATCCAGGATTGGGAGAGATTGCTATTCCCTTTATACCAAGAATATTAGCTATAAAAGAAAACGTTGCCGCTAAAAAGACTATTGGCAGAAAACTCTTTAATTTAGGTCTATCCTTTAAGTAATTTTTCATATCTTTACGGCTTAATATAGCAAAGGCTAAAAAATTAAAACCGAAAACAAAAAGCGCTATCTCTTGAGGAGAAAAGCCTATTTGACTGACTTTCTTTATTCCCAACACCGCGACAGTAAAACTTAAAGCCCCTATAATAGCTAGCACATCCCATCTTAAAAATCGTCTTTCGGTTCGTTGAATAGAAAAAATATCTTTTTTTTCTATAATAAGTGCGGCTATACCACCAATTATAAAAAACATTCCCATTAATTTTATTAAACTAAATGAACTTCCAAAAATTAAAAAAGCAATCACGCTTATTAAAAAAACATTACTGCTTTTAATCGTTCCAGCAAAACCAGGATTTGGCGCCTTTATCACTGCTGTAAAATCTGCCCAATTACCAATAACAGCAAAAATACTAACAATTGTCATTATGATTATAAAATCCAGGAAAAATTCTGAATCCCAAATGGTATTAATCGTCCCAATATTTATAACTAAAAAACCTAAAAAAGCAAAAAGAAAAAGAAAAAGCAATATTTGTTTTGAAGAAAAACCTTTGTTTCCCAGATATCTCGTACACAAAACCATTCCCGTAAATGAAAACGCTGTTAAAATTGAGTATAGATACCAGGACATATCCTCATCCTACCAAAAAACCGCCTTCTTGGGAAAACGGCTGAAGCTAGCTAGGAGTATTGGACCCTGTTCGGACCTGTTTTATGGAGAATTATGGCTTTAGGGTGCCAGTTATAGAATAATATAAGTTCGTCGTTCTAAACAAAAAACCAGCTAATAAGCTGATTTCTTGTCCTAAATAAACCTCTTTCGACGCTTACTTGGGGACAGGGGGGAAGAAGATTTTTAGTTCCTTAATAGTGTAGGTCCCCAACTCGACGTTGGGTGTTAAAATAGATCTTGCAACTTTTCCAATCAACCTGCTCTAGGAACATAGGATTTGGTTCTCGGGAAAGCTGGCCCATACCGACGATTCCGCCTGTAATAAACCAAGATTCAGATTCAATAGAATCATCTGTAGCCGTCACCCCTTTCACTCTAATACGGAAGATATTCTTCATGACATGGGTAAATGGGGGTGGCTCAACTATGAAGTCTACTTCTCTTCCCTTAAAGAGACCCCACATTAGGTCCAATTTTGATGGTCCCTTCACGACCCTAACAGTACTCTTTAACTTCGATGTCATACGACCTCCTGCTAATATTTGGTAGTTCAGGCACTACCTCACCGTTCGTCACCTGACGCACCTAAAGCCATACAGCTCCAGGGATTGTTTTCTTCTTCCCCCACGGTAATATTATTTTAAGGAACCGAAATAGACATAATTTCTTCTGTCCATTTCGCTTCCTTTTTTTACTCCCTCCTGGCACTTATATTATATAACACAAAATATCAATTTGTCAATAAGACATTCTACCAAAAAACCGCCCATAAGACGATTCTTTGGCTTTTGTAAACTGGGAGTATTGGACTCTGTTCGGACCTGTTTGATGAAGAATCATGGGGGTTAGGATGCCAGCTTTGGGACGATGTTAGAACCTGGTTGACGGAAAGCTTAACTTAATTATACCTACAGCCATCTCCTTACATGATTTTTATATTCTCCATACTCTCTTCCAAAAATCCTTTCAAGATTTCTTTCTTCAAAAGGAATAAATAATAATCCCATCAAAAATACGAAGGCGATCGGGACGGCAAACGTAACCAAGGTTCCATGGTTAATAGCTATACCCAATAGTATTGCAGTAAATCCTAAATATTGTGGGTTTCTGCTAATACGGAAAGGACCTGAGGTTATTAGCTGGGTAGGATTTTCATATGGCTTGACTGTGGTTTTCTTTTTCTTTAATAACATATCAGCCCAGATATTTATAACTCCACCAAAAATAATAAAGGCAAAACCTAAATAGGTATATGGAGGAAAAATTATTTTCTTAATAGGGAAAATAAAATGTAATCCTATTGATAATAATAAGAGTATTATAAAATAGGTCGGCGGGAGAGGCTTCTTCTTCGGCTTTTCCATATAATATTTATCTATTTTTCGAAAAAAAGAGAGATTGCGTATGCAAAGAATCCTACTCCAAAACCGATAAATAGACCTGCGGGTATATTATTCATCGCGAAGCCGATTCCAAAACCAAGAAACAAGCCGGCAGGAATAAAAATCGCCCCCTTTTCTTTTTTCCATTTTTTCCTTTCAAATTTTTGCTCTTCCATATTTTTATAATGATTTATTTTTAGGCCTTTGTCTTATTCTACCAAAAAACCGCCCAAATGGGCAGTGATGCACTAACTGGGGGTATTGGACTATGTTCGGACCTGTTTTATATAAAAAACACCTGTTTATTAACAGGTAAATACAAGAAAATGGGGGTTGGGACGGGGTTGAATAGTTAAGGATTCTTCCCCGTCCCGGTGTGCTTTGCTGGGAGAAACATCGATTTCCTAGTGCGATATATCCATATGAGATATCCCACCAAAATAATAGAGAAGATTAATACCCAGCCAAGGTTCCCTGCCATCGCCTCTTCTATGATTCTTCTAATAAGGAAAGTTATGGCGAAGGCTCTTATAAAGAGAATAGCGTGCTCCACTTCTGTCACCTCCTTCTCGTACCTGCCGAATTTCACGGTCAGGGCTTATAGAGCACACGGGTTTTCAAAGGACTGGAATAGAAATAATTTTTTATATCCATTCCGCCCCTCTGAAATAAATAACAGGCATCCTAGGAGAGAGTTGCCTGTTGACTCAAATATCAAGATATATTCAGCTTTACTTACTCTCTCCTTTATATCTCTATTATAGCATATTCATAGAATTTGTCAATAGATACAAAAAACCACCTTCTTTTAAAGGCTAATAACCAACGGGGGGATTGGACTATGTTCGAACCTGTTTTTTAGCTTAAATAAACAAAAAAACCAGTTAATAAGCTGATTTCCTGTCCCAAATAAATCTTCTTTCTAGACACTTACTTGGGGGGTGGTAGCGGGAATTAGAAGTGTTCAACTTCTTTACCCGCTACCTTAGTAGGAAGATCTACATAGAAGAACTCACGAAGCTCTCTGGAGGGACGCTGACGTCGGTAATCTGTCGAGCAGTATAGAAAATTCTCCCCTCGGCTCCGAAGAGACTATCTTCGTTCCGAAGCACAAACTCATCGCCGAATACAAGCTCGCCCCATTTAATCTCAGGATCAGTCTCTTCCGAGACATGAGTCTTGTTTCCCTCATGAAACGAACGAGAACCGAGAGTTGATTTTGCATCTCGGTACCCAGCACCCTGCTGACCTGTTACGGCTGGTCTCACTATCGCTTGACCCTTTTGGGGATCAATAATAAGAGCGATGAAAGTTGGCTCGCCGTTGCACCCGATCGTCAATTGATCGCCTTTGCGAAACTGATCTATCTTGAGGCTACTTACTGCAACCGCTTTTGGTTTGTCCAGAAGTAGCAGTTTGCTTCCCGTGGCCTCACTTATTGTAAGACCTTTTGGAAGCCAGACGGGGACGAGAGCACACTCGGTATTTATGGGACAATTTTTTTCAAGCCCCAGGAACTCACGGGTTTCCGAAGGATTTAAAGGTATTCCCACGATGCACCCTCTGCTCCGAGCATTCGCAGTGATTTCCTCTACTTCTTTGTAACCCGTAGAGACTATGACTGCTCCATACCAATTTCCAGCCACCCTGCAAGGTTTCTGTTTCCGCAATAATATCATTGCTTCACTTATCGCGAAAATACAGAGAGCAAGCAGTCCTACAGCAACAAAGATACCAGCTATACCTAGATGCATGTAACTATCCATTTTTCTTTCTTTCCTCCTTTTCGTTTGTATTCTAGTCTATCTTCTATATGAAATGGCTTTCCATGAAGCCACGTTGTATAAGTACTAGTAATAAAATAATACCATAAAATATGGTATTTGTCAATAATATGCTGGCATCCTCGGTCTCGGACCCGCGTTTTAAGAGAAAAATCGAGGATTCTTGACCGTGTCTCATAACGCGGCTCGGTCGGGACTATACTTTAATTTTTGGAAAGTATAAACGAGCTTCTAAAAACTTAGTGAGATTCTTCATTTCTTCTTCGCTCATTGGTTCATTATGATAAGTTCCTGGAGCAAGTGGAAGTTGTACTGGCGCACCCCAAGTTTTTCCTTTTCGTCTGGCGTAAATATGAACATGAAATCTCGGAGTGTTGTCAGGTAAAAGTCCCCAATTCCCATTGGCCTGTAAATTAAACCAAGGGGCCAGCTTCAGCTCTTCCATAATCTGAGCCACTCTTGCAGCGACCTTAAATGTTTCTGCACATAAATCTGGATTAGCCCAAGCAGATGGAACATTTGTTTTAGGATAAACTACGACATGCAAACCTTCCTCAGGTGGAATATGGGGGTTAATCGGAGTAAATATTTCAAATTTTTCATTAGACCATAAAGGTAATTTTTCTTCTTGCATATTATTTTATTTTACCAAAAAAGCGCCATTTTGGCGATTTCCAACGCGTCTCGTCCCTCGATACCGAGCACAAGACTCCTTATGGGAATCCAGAGAGCTTTGAGCTTGCGCCCCTACGTTAGTAGAAGGAGGTTATGACGTTCCGACTGCCTCGGAATCTGCCACCTTTTTCTCTGGGTGTTCCCAGAGAATCTCTTCGGTAAAGCCCCACTCCCAGATAACTGCACCGTTTGGGTCATTGTTATCTTTGAGTCCAGGAGTAGACCACCAATATGGTCCAGTGGGACTGAGTGACTGCGCCGTTATCTTAACGACTTTCCCTGCCTCCAATCCACTGTGTGGATTCTTACCTGGCTTATAGTAGAGTTCCAGACTAGCTTTTACGAATCTCTGAACATCGTTCCCCGCCACTATATATGTGGTCGTATCTCCTCCTTCCCAATAAAGAGTAATCTGTTGTAGGGGCCTCTTAAGAAGTCTTTCCAATAATGAAGTCATCCTTTCACCTCCTATTCTATTTCTGCTTAGATTATACACTCGTTTGTTAAATTTGTCAATAATCCCACAAAAAACCGCCCATAAGGCGATTCTTTGAAAATAACTGCGGGGCTAGGACTCGAACCTAGATACCATGATCCAGAGTCATGTATCCTACCATTAGATGACCCCGCAATACGTCCCCATTTTCTTAAATAGGATTACATTAAGAGGGCCATGGAGAAAAAAGTTATATTTTCAAATACCTTCGGGTAGCGAGGAAGCTAGAAATAACTCCAAGTAAAATCCCGGTGACAAATTGAATTAAAATTATTTGCCAAAGATTAGTGACAAAAAATTGGGAAATATCCAGATCGGTAAAGAAGGTCTCAACCCTAGGACTTAAGCTCCAGATAATTAAACTGAAAGTTAAAAGACAAATCAAAGCAGCTAAAATCCCAGCCAATACTCCTTGCACTAAAAATGGACCACGAATAAACCAACTACCGGCGCCGACCAGCCTTTGAATCTTTATTTCCTCCCTCGAATTATAAATGGCTAATCTAATAGTATTAAAAGTAACTAAAATTGCTACCAGCGATAGAATTATTGAAAGAAAAATAAAGCTTCTGTTAATTGTGGAGGTTAAAGAGAAAATTCTCTCAATAACTGACCTCCTTTGATAATAATCAACTTTTTCAATCAGGGCTGTGAAATCGGAGGTTTCCAAAAAATCAGTGATAGCTTGGTACTGACCGGGCTCAGAAGCTATAATATTCAAAGAAGCCAAAAAGGGATTACGGCCAACCTCTGCTAAACTAGCCATCAAAACTGGGTTGTCTTTATGTTTTTCGGTAAAATCAGCCAGCGCCTTTTCTTGAGAAATATATTTTACTTCTTTGACTTCCGAAATCCTAGCTAGCTCTTCTCTGAATTCAAAAATATCGTTTTCTAGCGCCTCTTCTTTAAAATAAAGCGAGATATCCGCTTTCTCCTCTACTGAAGAAATTAGAAGATGACTTAATCCGTGAAAAAGGAAAAGCGAGGTAGCTAAAGTAATGGTTAGAAGTAAAATAAAAACCGTGGCAATCGATAATCCTCCATCCCGAAAAAAACCCTGCCACCCAGATCTGATTACTCTTTTTAAACTAGTAAACATTTTTCAGGATTTTTAATTTAAAATTTACAATATGAATCGGCCTCTCCTCTCGTCCCTGATTACTCTCCCGTCTTCCAAAGTAACCACTCTTTTCCCTAGAGAATTAATTATTTCTCTATTATGGGTGGCTAAAATAAGAGTTGTGCCCATTTCTTGGATTTTCAACAAGAGCCGAATGATACCCAAACTATGATAAGGGTCAAGGTTACCGGTCGGCTCGTCAGCCAAAATCACTTCCGGCCGATGAATCAAAGCTCGGGCAATAGCGGCTCTCTGTTTCTCGCCGCCAGAGAGCTCTTCTGGAAAATTATTGGCTTTCTCGGTTAAGCCGACAATCTCCAAGACCTTGGGAACGTCTCTCGCAATCTCTTGGTCGGAAGCCCCAATAACCTCTAGAGCATAGGCAACATTTTCATGGGTTGTTTTAGAAGGCAGCAATTTATAATCCTGGAAGACCGCGCCAATTTCTCGCCTGAACTCGGGCAAGTTCCCCGGCTTTATCTCGTTAATGCTTTTCCCCTGAAAAAAAATTTCACCCTGGGTTGGCTTTTCCTCGGCCAATAAAAGCTTAAGTAAGGTTGTTTTCCCTGCCCCCGATTTTCCCACTACTGAAACGAATTCTTTTTCTTCAACGTCAAAGCAAACATCATCAACGGCAATAGTGTTCCGAGGATAAATTTTAGTAACGTGTTGAAAGGAAATCATAATAAAAATTAAAGTTCTTTTTCTTTAATCTCTTCTTCTATAAATTCCTCTAGTTTCCCGTCTAAGACTTCTTCTACTTTTGATGTCTCAATATTGGTCCTCAAGTCTTTCACCAGCTTATAGGGATGTAAAACATAACTTCTAATCTGATTACCCCATTCAATTGAAACTTTCTTGTTTTTTATTTTGGAAATTTCTTTCTCTTGTTCCTCTTCTCTCATTTGATAGAGTTTTGACAAAAGCAAGCTCTGCGCTCTTTTTCTGTTTTCACCCTGTAATCTTTCTGATTGACAGGAAACCGTCAGCCCAGTTGGTAAATGAGTAATTCTAACAGATGTTTCTCTTTTATTAACATACTGACCGCCGGGCCCGGATGCCCGGTAAAAATCAACTTTTAGGTCATCCGGTCTGATTTTTATTTCCGATTCCTCAATCTTAATTTCTGGTAAAACTTCCACCAGGGTAAAAGAAGTGTGCCGTAACTTTTGGGTAGAAAAGGGAGAAATTCTTACTAATCTGTGGACTCCGCTTTCTTTTTTTAAAAAACCGTAAGCGTATTTTCCTCTGATTTCCAATGTCGCCTGCTTTGTACCGATTCTGCCTTCCGGGCCTCCAGCTTCGCCAAAAGACTGATGCAAAACTTTTGTCTTTAAGCCCTTAAAAGCAGAATATCTTTCGTACATTCTTAATAACATTGTCGCCCAATCTTGAGCATCCTGACCGCCGGCTCCCGCATAAACAGATAAAATAGCGTTTCTCTGATCATATTTCCCTGAAAGAAAAGCCCGTAATGCCGTCCTTTTTAAATCTTCCTCGGTCTCAATACTTTCGAATTCAGAAATTTCCTGCTGGAGTTCTGATAATTCTTTAGTCACTTCCACAGCTTTTTTTTGGTCTTTCCAGAAATCCGATTGCTGCATTTCCTGTTCCAATTCTTTTATTTTCTCTCTTTTTTTCTTTATGTCAAAGACGGTCCTCCAAAAGGAGGAGTTTAGCTTGCAAATCTTCCGATCTGGCGCTTTCATCTATCATATCTTTGCTCATCTTATCATATTTTTGCCAAAAAGAAAAGCCGGCGACCAGAGTTGAACCGACGACCTAGTTCGCTGTTTAGATAAGCCGATTGTCGGGATTGAACCGACGACCTGCTGTTTACGAAACAGCTGCTCTACCACTGAGCTAAATCGGCATAAAGGGTGGGGCTATACTATTCCAAAGTTGTACTGGCGAAGCGGGATACCAGAATCGAACTGGCGCTTTTTCCTTGGGAAGGAAACGTACTACCGCTATACTAATCCCGCGTCTTTGATCATATTAAAATCCTAATACCTCTAAAAACTTTTGCCAAGGGTTTTTTTCTTCGGTCGTTTCCTCTTTTTCGGCCACCCCTTCTTCGGGCGGTAAAACTACAATCGGAACCGACCCTGTTGGGAAATATCCTTCCTCATAAAGTTTCTCTGTCTGATAATCATCTGTTTCGGTCTGTGTAATGCCGGCTTGCAAGTCGGCAATCTGTTCTTCTAAGACTTGGATTTCTTTTTCTAGGACCTCTCTCCTTTCTTGGAGGTCGGCTCTTTTCTGACTTATTTTCCAATTAGTAACGGCCAAAAATCCGATTGCACCGATTGCTAATGATGCTAGAAAAATTGAGAAAACTATTGCCGACCAAGCTCTCTTTTTAGATCTTTTAAGATTTGTTACCATAAATTAATGCGACTAAAACCGAAAATTATTTTTAAAATAGTCTGGATTATCTTGGTCTCTCTAGTAATCCTGGGAATGGTTTCTTGGCTCTTCTCTCCTTTTTTTTAAGTATACCAGAAAATTACTCTTTGTTTAAGAAAACAATCTCATCTCCTTTTTCTTCCTTAAGGCGGGGGCTCAGGTTTTGAAGATCTCTAAAAATACTCTGGGCGGAATCCGTATTCTTCCTTTTTCTTTTAATTCTTTCTTGCCTTTTTTTTGTTTTTCCAAAAGCTTTCTTTTCCGGGTATAATCTCCGCCGTAAAGAGGGGCCAAAACATCTCTTCTTCGGGCTTTAATAGTTTCTCTGACAATAATCTTTCCGCCAATCGCTGCCTGGAGGGGCACGGGAAACAATTGAGGCGGCAAGGCCTCTTTTAATTTTTCAACAATCTTCTTACCCTCCCGATAGGCTTCTTTATTCGGCACAATCCGCGAGAGGGCCTCTTCTTTGCGACCCAAAATTAAAATATCCAATTTCACCAAGTCAGCTGGTCGCCAATCCAATAACTCATAACTCATTGAGGCAAATCCTTGGGTAGCTGACTTTAGTTTGTCATAGAAATTCTTAGTAATAATCTCTCGCAGGGGCATCTCATAAATTAGTTCCACTTTCTCTAAACCTAAATAATCTGTTTTTAAGTATCTGGTTTCCATATTCCCTAACAACTCAGAAATCTGTCCCAAGTAATTTCCTGGCGCCAAAACCTGAAGCCTTACCCAAAGCTCTTGCCCCTGGCCAGCCTGCTGGCCAGCAGTTGGCCAATCAATTGGGGTATGAATAAGGATTTCTTTATTGTCCCGTGTTATTATTTTATAAACTACTGAAGGCGTAGATAAAACTACATTCAAGCCAAACTCTCTCTTTAGCCTCTCTGAGATAATCTCGGCATGCAGTAATCCCAGAAAGCCGGTCTGGAATCCCCTGCCCAGACTTCCTTTCATTTCTGGCTTAAAAAATAAAGAAGCATCAGTCAATTTTAATTTTTCCAGGCTTGATTTTAACAACCCGAAGTCATTAGAGTCTTCGGGATAAATACTCAAAAATACTTTTGGCTGAGGCTCACGATAGCCAGGTAATGGTTTTACCGCAGGATTATCAGTTAACGTTTCTCCGGCCCTGACTTTATTAGATATTTTAATCCCGGTAGCAATAAAACCTATTTCTCCAGAACTTAATTCTGTCACTGGAGAAAGCTCGGGTTTAAAAATACCAACCGATTTTACTTCTATTTTAATGCCTGCCTGCAGTAAATAAATTTTATCACCGGTTTTTATTTCTCCGTCAAAAATCCTAACAAAAGCCAAAACGCCCTGGTAAGGATCGTATTTTGAATCGAAAACCAGTGCCCGCAACCCTGCCTCTTCTCCGGAGGGGTAAGATTTGGCTGGAGGAATTTTAGCGACTATGGCCTCCAGAATTTTTTCTACATTAGTTCCGCTCTTGGCAGAAATTTTGATAATACTCGTAGGGGTAGTTTTCAACAAATCAGCAATTTCTCTTTCCGTTCCCTCAATCTTGGCTTGGGGTAAGTCAATTTTATTAATCACTGGAATAATGGCTAAGTTTTGCTCTCTGGCCATTTCTAAGTTGCCGATTGTCTGGGCCTGGATTCCTTTGGTAGCATCAACCAATAAAATAGCGCCCTCCACGGCTGCCAAGCTTCTGGAAACCTCATAGTTAAAATCCACATGCCCCGGAGTATCAATCAAATTCAAGATATAATTCTTATACTGTATCCGAACCGGGTGCATTTTAATAGTAATGCCCCGTTCCTGTTCCAGGTCCATGGCATCTAAATATTGGGGCCGCATCTTCTCTTGTGGTATGGTTTCTGTTAATTCCAAAAACCTATCGGCTAGGGTCGATTTTCCATGGTCTATGTGAGCTAAAATACAAAAATTCCTAGTGTTAGGTACTAAGGAAAGGGGGGCCATAATTAGCGTCTAAAAATTGATTCTTTGATAATCTTGAGCTCGGGAGACTTAAGAAGGATGGTCAAAAGGAGGTAGCTAAGCAGTCCTACCGTAGCGCCAAAAATAATTTGCATCAAAAGTCCAGAAACCACCTGAAGAGTCAAACAAACGGAAAGTGTCATAAAAAAACTGGCGAGAAGTATTTTCCAGAGAGACTGCCAGATTTCCTTCGAGCCGATCTCGCCCCTCTCTTTTTTCAAAAAAGATAAGAGTAAAGAGAATTGAAAGATGCCGGCAAGAGATAAAGCCAGCGGAAGACCGATAACGGTGATATCCCCAATACTCTTTAGTCTTAGAATGTTTATCATAAATTCTGAAAAAAAATTAGGAAAAGACAGAAACCAAACCAGAAAAAAGGCCAAAATAATATTTAAAACCATAGAGCTAATACCAATAAGTGTCGGCGTTTTGGTGTCTTGAAAAGAATAAAAGACTCGGGCTAAAAACGGAATAACGCTAAAGGCGAAGATTCCCAGACAAAAAAGCCCCAAAGAAGCCGCTGTCAATTGAACGGCTAATTCATCGAACTCGCCGGCTCCTAGAACAAAGCGTACTATTGGTATTCTTAGCAAGAAGATTAAAACAGAAATGGGAATAATTAAAAAAAGAATCTGACGAAATGTTGAGGAGAAACTTCCTAAAAATTCTTCCTTAAAATCGCTGAGCCAAGTCCGAGACAAGGTGGGGAAAGCGGCTATGGCAAAGGAAGCACCAATCAAGGCGACGGGAAAATGCTGCAGATGGTCTGCTAAATTAAAAATTGCGATACTGCCTACGCTCAAGGTAGAAGCAATGGCCGTAATAACAATTAAATTCAGATGATAAGCGGCCGCTCCAATAGTCCGGGGAACCATTAACTTGAATACCTTTATCAAGCCCGGAAATTTAAGGTCAAAAACTGGCCGATATTTAAAGCCTGATGATTTGGCAGCCGGGATCTGAATCGCCCAATGGAAAAAAGCCCCCAGCACCACGCCGTAGGCTAACCCCGGTAGACCAAAGATAGGAACAAAAAAAACAATTCCAAGAATAATCCCTAAATTATACAGAATTGGAGCCAAAGAATAAGCAAGGAAACGATTGAAATAATGTAGAACTCCGGAAAAAACAGAAGACAAGGCAAAAAAAATCGGACTAAGAAACATTATTCTGGTTAAAGAAATGGCGAGTGATTTTTCTTCAGGAGCGAACCCGGGAGTGATAAACCGGATTAACCAAGGTGTAAAAATGGCCAGAAGTCCACAGAAAAAAATAAGTAAAATTAAAAAAACATTAAGAAGATTGCTAGTAAACTGCCAGGCCTCCTCTTTGTTTCTCTGAAAATATTCGGCAAAGACAGGTAAAAATACGGCTGAAATTCCCCCCATGATTAGAATGCCATAGATAAAATCCGGAATACGGAAAGCAGCAAAATAGATATCAAGGTCAGACCCCGCCCCAAAATAACTAGCTAAAAGACGGTCTCTAAATAATCCTAAAAGTCCGCTGACTAAAGCCGAAATCCCCACTAAGGTAGCGGCGAAAGTAATCGTTTTAGCTTGAGAACTAAAAAGACGATAAAGTTTTCCTCTTTTGAGTTTATCTCCATCTATAGGGCGCAAGGGTGGTGTAGAATGAGATGAAATCTCAGTGAACTTAGCCTCGCTCGATTCTCTCTTCTTTGCTGAATGATTAAACATAGTTTCATTTTAATATTTTTCTTCTTACTTTACAATTAGTAGAGCCCTTGTTAACATAAACTAAAAAATGAAGCTACATCATGTAGTCAAATCTCAACAATTTGAACGAAAATGGCTAGAAAGGGAATTTTTCCCCTTAACTAGAGAAATGGAAAAAATCGCTAATAAGGGAGGTTCAGATATTCTTTCTGGGAAGAGAATGATTACTCTTTTTTATGAGCCCAGTACTCGAACCCGAGCTTCTTTTGAAATAGCAATGAATCTACTCGGTGGAAAAGTAGTTTTCTCGACCGAGAATGCTAGGCAATTTTCCTCTGCTGCCAAAGGTGAAAGTTTAGAAGATACAATCAGAATTCTAAATGGTTATCGGCCCGATGTTATTGTCCTGAGATATGATGAAGAGGGCGGCGCGAAAAGAGCAACCGAAGTCTCCAGGGCGCCAATTATCAATGCCGGAGATGGTACCGGTCAACACCCTACCCAAGCTTTATTAGACCTCTACACAATCCAAAAGGAACTCGGCAAGATTGCCGGTATCACAATAGCCATGGTTGGAGATTTGGCCCGCGGAAGAACAGTTCGTTCTCTTTCTTATCTTTTATCTAAATTTTCTGATGTTAAGATTTATTTCATTTCACCCGAAATGGCTAAAATGAAAAAGGATATCAAAGATTACCTAAGAAGAAGGAAGGTCTGGTTTAAAGAGAGACACGACTTAAGAGAAATTGTTTCTAAGGTAGATGTAATTTACCAAACCAGGACCCAAAAAGAACGTGGTGCTCTTTCAAAAGAGCGGGAGAAGATAAAAAGTTTTTGTATTATCAATCGGAACGTTCTTAATTTAATGAAAAAGGGTGCTATTATAATGCACCCTTTACCTCATGTTGAAGAAATTGCTTCGGAAGTAGATTTAGATCCTCGGGCAGCATATTTTCGGCAGGCCGAGAACGGACTTTATACCCGAATGGCTCTACTAAAAATAATTTTAAATTAGTTAAATCATGCTAAAACATTTACTTACCGACCAAGACTTAAGCCAAGAAGAAATTTGGAAAATTTTTGAACTAACAAAACACTTAAAAAAGAGGTTCCAAGATAAAGATTTTGATTCACTAGAAGGTAAACAAAAAATAATTGAACAAGAGGAGCCATTGAGAAGTAAAAGTTTGGCCATGATTTTTCAAAAACCATCTACTCGAACCAGGGTTTCTTTTGAGTTAGCGATGACTCAATTAGGAGGTCGAGCTCTCTACCTCTCTAGTTCTGATCTTCAGCTCAGTCGAGGAGAAAGTATTGGAGATACTGCCAGAACTTTATCTCGTTATGTTGACGGAATTATGGCTCGAGTTTCTAATCATCAAGATATAACAGAATTAGCCAAAAGCTCTTCTGTTCCGGTAATTAATGGCCTGTCAGACTCCTTTCATCCCTGTCAAGCTTTAACTGATCTTTTTACTATCTGGGAAAAACGAAGAAGTTTAAAAGGTTTAACTATTTCTTTTGTCGGAGACGGAAACAATAATGTCACTAATTCGCTTTTGCTTACCTCGGCAAGATTAGGGGTTAATTTAAAGATTGGCTGCCCTGAAAAATATAAAATCCAGGGAACTATTTTGGACTTGGCCAAGGATGATATTTTAAAAAATAAGACAAAGGTTGAAATTTTTTCTGACCCACGGGAGGCAGTAAAAGAAGCTGATGTAATTTATACCGATGTCTGGGTGAGTATGGGTAGAACCGATGAAAAAGAAAGAGTCAAGGAACTAGCTCCCTTTCAGGCAAACCAGAAACTTTTATCTTTTGCAAAAAAAGATGCAACAGTGATGCACTGCCTACCGGCCCACAGGGGCCAAGAGATCACAGACGAAGTAATTGATGGACCAAATTCTATTGTCTTTGACCAGGCTGAAAACAGGTTGCACGTTCAGAAAGCAATCTTGACATTCTTATTGAAATAAACTAAAATATATTTGCCCTAGTAAGTTGGGTGATTGCTCTGTAAGATAATCAAAAGATCTCACGGAGAGGAAAGTCCGAACTTCCTCAGGTACTTAACCAAGTACTTGATAAAAAGGTAGCGGCTAACAGCCGTCGGCCGTAAGGCTAGAGGTGCGAAAAGAAACGCTTCTGCCGAAAGGTAAAGAAGTATCCTTCGGGATAATCCTGATGGAAACATCAGGCTGATACGGCTAAATCCTTACTGGAAGCAAGAACAAGCTCCGTTCTTCCTTGCTCAGAGAAAGATCTGAAAGGTTCCAAGAAAGATATAGCTTTTTCGTTTATGGAATCTTGATTTTTTCGCAATGAAAAGGCGGAGGAAAGTAGTTCGCTTGAGCCCAAGAGTAATCTTGAGCCTAGACAGATAATCACTTGAGACAGAATTCGGCTTATAGACTTACTAGGGCTTTTTATTTTTACCGTAAATATGTTAGAGCAATTTTTGATTTTGAGATTGACCATTCAGGGCTTCGTTAACCAGTCTATCAGCTGCCTGATTCCTTTGGCGAGAAATCAATTTAAATTTAATTTTCTTAAAATCTAATCTAAGATTCCAGACGGCAATAAATAGAGACTGGATTCTTGGCTCTAAGATTTTATATTCTCCATTTAATTGCTTAATCAATAATTCAGAATCCGACTTCAATTCAATCTCGGAATTCTTGGCCAGTTTTTTGCCAAAGATGGCTTTAAATTTTTTTAGGGCAAGAATTACCGCTTGATATTCGGCTTCATTATTAGTTGTCTCGCCCAAATACTCTGAGTACTCTTTAATCACCTGATCTCTTTCGTTACAAAAAACAAAACCGACCGCAGCTGGACCCGGATTACCTCTCGAACCGCCGTCAGTGTAAATGATTATCTTTTTCATATTATAATTTCTCGCTAATAACTCAGTTTTAAATGAATATGAAGCAAATTTATTTGCTTATTATCTGCTTTTAACTTACTTATAATTTACAAGGAGGCACTGCTTAAATTCTTCCAGATTTTCGTTTCCTATTCTAAAACCTGAAGCCTGAGGGTGACCTCCGTAGGTTACTAAATACTTTTGGCATTTTTTCATCAGAGCTACACTGTCTATTCCTTTCGGAGTTCTAACCGTGCCCTGGGTTTCTTTGTCTAAAATCTTAAAAATGAAAGCTGGTTTTTGATATCGGTGGCAAACAATTGAAGCGACAGAAGAAATCAAAGTAAAGTCCCAGTCAGTATCTCCTTCAAAAATAATAGGGAGACTCTTCTCTTCGATCTTTCTTTCAATAGCAACGACCATTTCGTCTATCTTTTCTTTCCTAAATCTGTTTTTTAATATTAATTTCTTAATAAGTTTTTGTGATTCTTCTATCGAAGGAGAATTTAATAACCTGAAAGAGGCTGGCAAATTATCTTCCACGTCTCTGACGTTCAAAAGAGAGATAATCTTGGAAATTTTTTGACTCAGGCCCCCTCCAAAATCAGATGCAAAGGTAAAAAAAGCTTTGATTCCTGGCCGCCATGATTTTTCCAAAGATTTTAACCCTAGGTTTATAAATTCTAAATTCTCATTTTCTTTGGGCATCATATCAGCAATAGTGGCTAAAGCTGTCAGTTGCAAAAAATTTTCTCTAAGATTATTGGTCATCTGCCTACCCAAAAGAACCTCGGAAAGCTTAAAAACGATCCCTGCGTTAGCTAAGCCCTTAAAGGAGTATTTATCTCCTTTTTGTTTTGGGTCAACAATAATTTTTGCCTCAGGTAACTTGTCTAAGATTTCATGATGGTCAATAATTATTACTTCAAAACCCAATTTTTTGGCCATTTTTACTTCTTGGAAATTGCCGATCCCCAGATCAAGGGCTATCAATAAAGCAGGGGTGAATTTTCTCATTTCCTCGAGCCCTTTTTTCGTTATTCCATAGCCTTCAGCCTCTCTATCAGGAAAATAAACAGCGGTAATTTCACCGCCTAAATTTTTAATTACCTCTTTTAAAATAATTACTGAAGATACTCCATCTAAGTCGGCATCTCCATAAAGAATAATTCTCTCCTGGTTTTTTATAGCTTTTGAAATCCGGTCGGCTGTTTTTTTTAGATTCTTAATTTCCGCCATTATTTTAGAGCCTCAATTCCTACTAATTCACCATCAACAATAAAGTCTAGCATAGCGCCGCCACCAGTGGAAACATGATCAAATTCTTCAGTCAAACCTAATTTATTTATAAATTCGACAGTCTCCCCTCCTCCAATTACTGAGAGATTGTCGCTTTCAATTATGGCTTTAGCAATAGCTTTGGAACCTTTTTGAAAAGGTTTTTCTTCAATTTTCCCTAAAGGACCATTCCAGAAAATTGTTTTTGCTAGTTTTATTTTTTCTTTAAAAAGATTAGCGGTCCGGCGATCTATATCAAAAGCGTTGATATTACCAATTGGAGCTATAATCTTTTGAGGATTTTTTAATTTTATTTTTTTCTCTTCTATTTCTTTTTTTATTAGGTCTCCAATTAGAACAAACTTAGCCATCTCAGAAATTTTATCAATTAATTTCGTTTTCGTTTCAACCTTTGCTCCGCCAACTATCGCAATTAACGGTTTTTGGGGCTTCTTTATTAAATTTGTTAAAACTTTAATTTCTTTTTCTGCCAAAAACCCAATTCCTGAACGTAAATATTTTGGGATACTAACAATTGAGGCTAACTTTCTATGAAACTCGCCAAAAGCTTCATTGATATAAATCTCTCCTAAATTGGCTACTTTCTTGGCAAATTGAAGATTATTTTTTACTTCTCCTTTATATAATCTTATATTCTCCAAAACAATTATTTCCCCTGGCCTCAGCTTTCCCGTCTCTCTTTCAACCTTTTTACTCAAAATATTATTTGGCAAAAATTTAACCTTCTTTTTTAATAACTTCTCCAACCTCGGAATAATTATTTTAGATGAATATTTTTTTCTCTCAGCCGGCGGTTTTTCTAATGGTCTTCCTAAACGACTCAAGATAATAATTCTTGCTCCTTTTTTTATTAGGTATTCAATGGTGGGAACTGTTTGTCTGATCCTAAAATCATCCAAAATATTCCCCCTCTCATCGAGGGGAACATTAAAGTCGCAACGAACCAAAACTTTTTTCCCTTTAAAATGAAAATCTTTTAATGTTTTCATTCTTTTTTAGTCCTCAGGTTTCTTTAGTGCTTCTTCTAAAACTTTTTTCAATTCTTCAATCTTAACTTCTTTTCGTTTCGGTCTTTCCGGCCTCTCCTTCTCTTTCTTGGTCGGAGAAAAAGAGACCGGTTTTTCTCTTACAGCTTTTTCTAAAGAGATGGTCGGAGATTCTTCTGCTATTTTTAATGGTCTGGCTATTGTTTTGTCTTTTTCTATTTTTTTTAGACAAGGTTTGCAATAAACCGGCCGCTTACCATCGGGTGGAAAGACCACCTTGGTCCACTTCCCGCATAAGGCGCACTGGGCATCATATAAAACGGTGGAATCCGGCTTGGTTTCGGTTGGCAGCTTCAAGGTTCCTGTCCATTTATTGATTTTTTCCTCAATAATTTTTCTTTGGATGCCGTATCTTTCCCGAGAAACCTTGATAATTTTTTCCCGACTGGATTTTTCTGGTATCGGAGTGGGCGGTAGGGTTTCAGCTGAAAAGGGCCGGCCGGCCAATCCGTTAATCATTAACTTCAAATAGGTATTATATTTCCCCAAATTTACCAAATCGTCAATTGTAAATTCAGGGATAAATTCTTTCTCTAAAAATTCAGCGTCCTCAGCCCCTACCCGAAAACAAATTATAGTCCCGACGTTGCCAAAAACTGCGTCTCTGACCTTGGTGGACCTGCCCGCCGCTGTCATTTCTTCTAATTGGCCCAGATATTGATTAGCTAAAGTCAGGCAGAGCCGATATTTTCTAGCTTCAGACAAAATATTAATAAAAGCGTCGGTAGCGAAATTTTGAAACTCATCAACATATAAATAAAAATCTTTTCTTTTCTCCTCGGGAGTATCAACCCGAGACATAGCTGCTAATTGAAGCTTGGTAATAACCAAAGCCCCCAATAATCTGGAGTTATCTTCGCCTATTCTGCCTTTGGAAATATTAGCGATTAAGATTTTGCCCTCATCCATCACCTTTCTCATGTCAATAGATGATTTGACTTGGCCGATAATATTTCGGACTAAAGGATTGGAAATAAATTGACCGACTTTGTTTTGGATGGCGGCCGTAGCTTCCGTTTCCAACCGCTGGGTGTATCGGGCAAACTCATTAACCCAAAAGGATTTGACCATCGGATCGCTTATTCTCTCCACTACCTTTCTACGATAGTCGGGATCGGCCAGCATTCGATTAATTCCTAGAAGCGTTGAACCGGGATATTCCAAAAGGGCCAAAATGGCATTATTCAAAATATATTCCATCCGGGCTGACCAAACATCAGGCCAAATTTTTTTAAAGACGCCCATCAGCCCTGAGGCAACCAAATGGTGATATTCAGGATCAACTTTTTCCATAACATTAAAGGTCAGCGGATACTCCAAATCAGCCGGATTAAAATAGACAACATCGTTAACCCTGCTTGAGGGAACGAAGTCCAGTAATCTTTCGGCTGCCTCGCCATGAGGATCAACAAAGCCAATGCCTCTGCCCTGTTCAATATCCTGAATAGCCATATTTAAAACCATTTCGGTTTTGCCCATACCGGTCTTCCCAACAACATAAACATGCCTCCTTCTGTCATCGGCCTTAATTCCAAATTTCTTTCTTTGATTCCGAAAGGTGGTTAGTCCGAAAAAATTAATTTCGCTATTTGACATATTTTATACACTTTATTCAACTGGCAGCTCCGTGGGCGGCCCGCCCTTTTTGGCCTCAACACGAGGAACTCCCCGGGCCGGAGCGACGATTTCGCCGGGGAAGTGATACAAAGTAGCCAGCTCTTCCGTGTTCAAGACATAAGTTCCTCCGACTCTCGGAAAGAGAGTCGCCAACCTCTCCGTATAATATCTTAATAATCTCCGCTGCCTAAGATAATATCTTCTTTTATCAAGGAACCACCAGGGAACTGATTTCACTTTGGTCATCGTTTTTGTCCAAGGTTTCAAGCCGCCTAAGTTTTCCGTAGAAACTTCTTTAAAGAAACCAAAACCAATTTTGGTAGTCGGTTTAAAAAAGACATCTCTCTTCCCTAAGTAAATAAATCGGCAATTGCAGTCATAGCCGAATTTGGCTAATTTTGCCTCAACTGCCGCCAGCACCTCTCTTTCTCCGGGAGTAAGCTTAAATTCCGGAGGAATAATTTCCTCTTTTTTTTCTTCTTTTTCTTCCGCTTTGCCAAAAACTAGGATCTCAGTGGCTTCTTGAATCATTGGTTTTGGTTTTTCCTCGGCTGGTCTCTTGGCCAATTTATCAACTAATTCTTTCCCTTTTTGCTGCCAGGGTTTGTCTCTACCCAGAACCGGTTTAGCTATAATCTGAACCCAAAACTGTTCACCCGGTCTTAAGGTAGTCAACCCTTCTAAAAGATTAGCCAAAGGGTCAATTCTTTTTTCTTCCAGGGGTTCTTTCTCTGTTTCAAATTTAGGATAAGTTCTGATCGGATAAATTTCGTCTTTAGGGTTGATATAGTCAACCCCGTAAAGATCCCATTCTTTATTGGGAATATCGTGAGGAACGGATTTGGTATAATCATCAACTAAAGAAACTTCTGCCTCCGGATATTGAGAATAAATGTTTGACTCGATAAAAGTACGCCACATCGCCGGACCTCTAATATAAAAATGAATTTCGCCGCCATTACTGACAATCTCAAGAGATAAGCTTAATTGAAATACTCCTTCTATCCAAGTTTCCCTCCAAGTGGCAATATCATGAATCCCATGCAAATCAGCAAAGACCTGATCCATGGCGCTAATCGGTTTCAGTACATCCTTGGGTAATTTTATCTCAAGAAGAATCCTCTTTACGGTCGCATCCCATCTCTCCTGAATAAAGTAACGATAAAGATATTTCGCCGGTCGAAAAAGAACTAAAAACAAAAAAAGCCACCACCAGGCCTGAATGAATTGCCAGACGTAAGAAAAAATTAAAGATACTGTTGGCTCCTCCAGCATTTTTAACCTTATATTTCTAATGCTTTATACTTTCCTTGAGAGTCCCTTAAAAAATTTTTCTTATTGTTCAAATTAAGTAAGATGGTATTTTCTTTTACCATTCTTTGCCTTGAAACTCTCTTTATAATCTCACCTTGGGTTAAGGGGCCGTTTTCTCTTAAAGTTTTGGCAATAACATCCCTCACCTGACCTGGCTCATAGCCCCACTCTTTTAAAGCATAAATTCCCCGGCCAACTAAAACAAATCTCGGATCTTTAATTAATTCATTATGAACAGTCTGAACCAGGGCTCCTTCAATCGATTTGGCTACCTCATTAAAATGAAGAGGCTTACCGATTTTCTTAAAAACCAAATAAGCCTTGTCTTTTATTCCTCTTGGATTAATTTCCGGCCAACCTTTTAGACCGTAAAGACCTTCTGAATTTTTCAGAAATTTTTTGGAAATCTCTAAATAACTAGGTAGGAATTTAAAATTAGAAAAGGAAGCCAATCCTTTTAGACCAAGCGGTTTACCGGCTTTCTTAAATTTACGGTAAATATTGCCAATAATATTTTTAAGGGAATCTAAGGGTTTTCTGTCAATCGACCAGAAAGAATAGAGATCTACACTCTCGCTAAACCTCTCAAAATCATCGCTGACTGTCAGAAGAAAATAAACCTGAGGCTGATATCTTTTACCACCTAGTTCTTTTAATAAAATTTCTTCTTTTTTTAATCCACCGCAATTTTTAAAATATTGCTTGAAATACTGAAAAACATTTTGGTAGACGATAATCTTTGGCTTTATTTTCAAAAAACCGTCTTCTTCAATCTGACGGACTCTTTCCCTGGTAATGCCGAAGTCTTTGCCGATGCCTTCCAGGGTTTCTTTTTCGCTCCCCTTCAAACCGAAGCGGCGCAAAAGAATTTCTTTTTGTTTCTGAGGTAAATCATTAAGCAACTCCTGACAAATTTTTTGATAGTTCAAAGTCATATTATTTATTTAACCATTTTTAAGAAATATAGTCAAGCTTTTTTATTTCCGACGCCTCTCCAGCCAAGTCACTAAAACCGGGCTAACCAAAAATAAAGAAGAATAAGTGCCTGCAATTATTCCTAAGATTAAAACCAAAGCGAAATATTTCAAACTTTCTCCGCCTAAAAAGAAAATGGCTATTAAAACAAAAAGGGTAGTTAAAGAGGTATTAAGACAGCGTGCCAAGGTCTGATTCAAAGATCTGTCTACGGTCTCGACGAAGGTGTCGCCAATTCTTTTTAATAAATTTTCTCTAATTCTGTCGAAAACTACTACCGTGTTGTTAATTGAATATCCTAAAATCATAAGGAAAGCAACAACAACCGGAATAGTAATCTGAATACCGTAGTATTCTCCTAAAATTGCTAAAATACCTATCGGGATTAGAACATCATGAAAAAGAGCCAAAAGAGAGGCTAAACCATATTGCCAGGAACTAATCGGTCTTTGGATCTTCCGGAAACTAAAAGCAATATATAGGACTATGGCCAAAAGAGACAAGATTACTACAATTGTTGTTTTTTCTCTCAGTTCTCGGCCAATTATCGGGCCAATCAATTCAAAACGTAGCTCCTCTGCCTGGTGACTCTCTTTTAGAATTTCCAGGACTCGCTGGTGAGTTTCTCCATCAATCTCTTGCATCCTGATAAGTAATCCGTTAGAGTCGGTTGGTTGAATAGAAAGCGGTCCAACGAGACCGTCTAGAGTTTCTCTGACCGCCTCGACAGCAGGCCGCTCGCCCTCATATTTAATCTCTAAAATACTTCCTCCGGTAAAATCAATACCCGGCTTCAAACCAAAAACACCAAGGCAAACAAAACTTCCTAAAATCAAAATTCCGGATAGGATGAAATAAATTTTGCGATACTTGAGAAAAGGGACATTCATAACAATCTCAACAATTTTTTAGTTTTATCAGTTTTCTCCCAGGTGAATTCCGGGTCTTTCCTACCAAAATGGCCAAAAATTGAAGTCTTTCGATAGATTGGCCGAAGCAAATTCAGCTCTCTAATAATCCCGCCCGGCGATAAATCAAAAACCTGAGAAATAATTTTTAATAATCTTTCTTCCGAAACTTTAGCTGCCTGCCCTGGGCTTTGTCGAATGGTACCAAGGGTATCGATATCAAATTCAATTGGTTTAAAACCGCCGATTACATAAGACATTCTAACTTGACATTTCTCAGCTAAACCTGAAGCCACGATATTTTTAGCAATGTATCTTGCCATATAAGCGGCTGATCTGTCTACTTTGGTCGGATCTTTGCCGGAAAATGAGCCCCCGCCAGCTGGAAAGCCGACGCCGTAATTGTCAACTATAATTTTACGACCTGACATACCGGTATCGGAAACCGGGCCACAGACAACAAAACGGCCGGTATTGTTGATATAATATTTAGTTTTTCTATCCAAAAATCTCCGGCAAACCGGTTTAATGACTTTTTCAATAATATCCTTTCTTAGTCGAGAAAGAGAGATATTAGGGTCATGACTTGCCGCAATAACTACATTGGTCAATCTTTTAGCAACTCCTTTTTCATACTCTAATGTCACTTGCGATTTCCCGTCTGGCCTTAAATAAGAGAGGGTTTCTTTTTTTCTGACCTCGGCCAATTTCATTACCAGTTTATGGGCCAACATTATTGGCAAAGGCATCAATTCTGGAGTTTCTTTGCAGGCATAACCAAGGGAGCTTCCCTGGTCGCCGGCGCCCTGTTTCTTCCCTCCGGTCTTTCTCACTCCTCGAGCAATATCCGAAGATTGTCCAGAAATGGTGTTTAAAACCGCCACTGTTCGCCAATCAAAACCATATTCCGGCTTGATATAGCCGGCATCTCTGATGACTTCTCTGACTAAATTATTAATATCAACCCAGGTTTTAGTAGTAATTTCTCCACCAACAATGACATATCCTTTGCTGACAAAAACCTCAGCAGCCACCCGAGCATATTTGTCGTCTCTCAAAATAGCGTCTAAGATGGCGTCAGCAATAGCGTCGGCCAGTTTATCAGGATGTCCGGGAGCAACTGATTCAGCCGTTAAAAATTTTTTTACCCCCATAATAGTTTGATTTTCTCAAGTCTTGTGGCAACAAAAAATCTGAGAAAATTTTTAGTGATAATAATCGCTGAAAACATGGAAATCAAAATTCCCAAGCTCAAGGTGGTGGCGAATCCTTTAATAAAGCTAGTGCCAAAACCAAATAAAATGGCTGCCACAATCAGAGTAGTCAGGTTGCCGTCTCTGATTGCCGGCCAAGCCCGATTGAACCCCTCTTCTAAGCTTTGAGGAAAATTTTTCCCGCTGCGTAGTTCTTCTCTTATTCTTGAAAAAATTAAGATATTAGCGTCAATAGCCATGCCAATCGATAAAATAAAACCACCTATACCAGCTAACGTCAAAGTCACCGGTATTAATTTAAATACACTTAAAACCAGAGCAACATAAATTGCCAAGGACAGGCTAGCTAAAAATCCCGGCAATCTATAAAAGAGAATAATAAATATAATTATCGCCAAAAAACCGATAAAACCCGCTTTCAGGCTTTGATCCAAAGAAATCTTGCCCAAGGTCGGCCCGACTGACTGCTGGGAAATTAAGGTTATGGGTGCGGGCAGAGCGCCAGCATTTAAATTTCTCGCCAAAGCCCTAGCTTCTTCTGCGGTGAAATTGCCGGTAATTTGGGCTTTTCCGCCGCTAATTTTATCTTGTACGACTGGTTGGGAAATGGGTATGTTATCAATGTAGATGGCTAAAATTTTCCCAATATTTTTTTCAGTCAATGCCTCAAAAATTTTCGCGCCTTCTGAATCAAACTCAAGCAAAACCAAGGACTGATAGGTTACCTTGTCAAAAGCAACCTCAGCTTTTCTTAAATATTTTCCAGTCAAAGCAGTTGACTTAAAATAAGGATCTTCAAAGGCCAGTTGCCAATCGGGAATTTCAAAAATTTCTTCCGATGTCTTGTCTTTCAGTTCTTCATATCTTGAAAGGATCGCTTGGGTCTCCTCTTCGCTCCTCTCTTCTTTAAACTCTAGAAACGGGGTTTTGCCAATTTCTTCAACAGCTTCAGCCGGATCAATAACGCCAGCCAACTCAACGATTAATCTTTCTTCTTGAATTT
The DNA here is from genome assembly GCA_001303125.1 of Parcubacteria bacterium DG_74_1. GTDB lineage: Bacteria > Patescibacteriota > Minisyncoccia > Minisyncoccales > DG-74-1 > DG-74-1. The sequence goes on from LJNE01000002.1 coordinate 45,935, forward strand.
GAACAACTGGTTCTCTAACTCCAAAAAGATTAACCCTTCTTTCTATTACATCTCTCAGTCCAGCCATAGTCTCCGTCCTTTCTCCCTCTGGGATTGCCGAAAGATCGGCTTCGTAAAGAAGGTGGACCCCTCCTTGAAGATCTAGGCCTAATTTGAAATCCTTTTTTGGAAGATAGGCAATTTTAAAAAACTCTGGATAGACAAAATTACCAGCTAAAAAAGCTAAAATGAAAACAATAACAACAATAATATAAGTTTTTCTCTTTCTCATAAAAACTTTTCCTTATTTTAATATAAAGCCTTCAAAAGTCAAAGCTGGTTCACTATCCAACTAAAAGTGTCGAAACTATTCCAACCAGAAATATTCCGTCAAAAACGCCCGCTCCGCCAATTGATAAATATCCGCCGTATTTCCGAGCTTTTCTCAAATTTAGCATATCAGCGCCGATCAAAGTTCCTAGAACGCCAGCGACAAAAGCAGTCGGCGCGGCAAACTCAGGAGCCAAGATCAAGGCAAAAATAGCTGAAAAAATCGGCGGAATAAAAAAAGGCAGGGTAATACCTCTGCCAGGGACGACTCTAGCTAAAAATTTAGTAAGAATAATCATAAAAAAAACGGCGACTAAAACTGGCGCCAGTTCAACCCCCTGCTTCCAAAGTAAAAACAAAAAATAAAAAGAGAGTAAAATCGGCAAAAGCCCACCGCCCAAATTAATGGCCACTCCTTGAATTTCAACCTGAGGTACCCGGAATAAACCGAAAAACCTTGCTCGGGTAGAATAAACCAATTTCTTTCTGGTTAAAGGAATATTAATACAAGAGCCGATTAAAATTAAAAAAAGTAAAAATATCGTTACACCGCTCGAAATCCCCAATCCTTCAAAGCTAAGGGTGATAATGTGGAAATAAGCCAAGGCTAATAAAATCGGCAAAAATAAAATAAAGAGTAGAAAAATTAGTAAAGCGATCGGGATAAAAATCATAGATAATGTTTTTATTTAGCCATACTTAGGCCAACAACATTTTTTATATTTTTTACCACTACCACAAGGACAGGGGTCGTTTCGTCCAGGTTTATTTTTCAATCGCTGATGATTGCCAACGGTGGTCACTTGTCGCTGGGTAGCCGGAATTGGTTGTTGAGTCTGCGGCTTCAAGGAAACCCTCAAAATCATATTAGCAATATTTGCTTCTATGTTAGCAATCAATCTCTGAAACATCTTGTGGCCCTCGCTTTTATATTCCACCAAGGGATCTCGCTGACCGTAAGCTCGTAATCTAACCGAATCCCTTAGCGCCTCCATTTCTTCCAAATGATTCATCCAAAACATATCAAGAGTCCTCAAGGCGACAAATTTAGCAACCTGATTAAAATTCTCTCCGAGTTCTTGCTCTTTCTGTGCCAAGGCTTTCTTTGCTTCGTCACTTTCAATCCAAGCTTCAATTTGCAATCGCCAATCTTCAGTTTGTAGTAATCCTTTTCTCTTTTTGTAAATCACTTCCCGGTGCTTGTTCAAGACGTCATCATAATCCAATAAATGTTTCCTTGTATCAAAATTAAACCCCTCAATTTTTGACTGAGCCGATTCAATAGCGCCGGAAATCATTTTTGCTTCAATTGGCTGATCCTCGGGAATTTTTAAAAAGGTCATGAGGGATTTTATTCTTTCAGGGGCAAAAATCCTCATTAAATCGTCTTCCAAAGAAATAAAAAACTGTGAAGAGCCAGCATCTCCCTGTCTACCGCTCCGGCCTTGCAACTGGTTGTCAATTCTTCTGGCCTCATGCCGTTCCGAACCTATAACGTGGAGGCCGCCTGATTCTTTAACTCTTCCAGCTCCTTCAGGATTTTGTGGATTTCCACCCAAAATAATATCTACTCCCCTACCCGCCATATTGGTAGCCACAGTTACTGCCCCTGCCTTTCCAGCCTGAGCAATAATTTCTCCCTCTCTTTCATGGTTGGTTGCATCTAAAACCTGACAGGTAATTCCTTCTCTTTCTAAAAGAGCTTTTATTATTCTGTTTTTTTCTATTGCCCCCATGGTGTATTGACCCACTGTAAAACCGCCCGTACCAATCAAGATCGGTTGACCTTTTTGGTGGCGCTCTTTTACTTCTTTCACTAAGGCTTTAAACTTCCCCTCTTTTGTTTTATAAATTCTGTCAGGTAAATCTTCTCTAATCATTGGTTCGTTTGTTGGCACAATAATCACCTCTAATTTATAAACTTTATCAAATTCCTCAGCTGAAGTGACGGCTGTTCCGGTCATACCAGCTAATTTTTTATACATACGGAAATAGTTTTGAAAAGTGATTGAAGCTAAAGTTAAAGATTCCGGCTGAACCCGTACGCCCTCCTTCGCTTCAACCGCTTGATGTAATCCCCCTGACCACCTCCTGCCTGGCATTAATCTGCCAGTAAATTCATCAACAATAATAATCTCGCCGTCTCTAATCACATAATCTCTGTCTTTCTTAAATAGAACTTCAGCCCTCAAGGCCTGCTCTAAATGATGAACGTATTTAATTCCTTTTTCTTCATAAATATTGCCCATGCCCAAAATTTTCTCTACTTTATTGATTCCTTCTTCTGATAGACTAACTGTTCTTAATTTTTCATCTACCTGATAGTCGGTTTTAGCATTCAACCTAGGAATAATCCTGGCAAAGTCTTGGTACCACTTAGAGCTCTCCATATCAGGAGCCGAAATAATCAATGGCGTCCTGGCCTCGTCAATTAAAATTGAGTCTACTTCATCAACGATGGCAAAATTAAACTCTCGCTGAACCATCTGGTTCAAATCATAAACCATATTATCCCGTAGATAATCAAACCCGAATTCGTTATTGGTACCATAAGTAATATCCGCCTCATAGGCCTCTTTTCTAGAACAAGGCCTCAAGTAATCTTCAACAACTTTAAATGCTCCTGTCGTGTCCCTTTTTTCGTCTAATTGTTCACTGTCCGCTGTTCTTTGTTTATTAATATATGTTGGATCATAAAGATACGCTGTATCGTGCACTATACATCCTGTTGACATACCAAGCGCATAATATATCTGCCCCATCCAGACCGTGTCACGCCTGGCTAAATAATCATTAACCGTTACCAGATGACAGCCCCTTCCTTCCAGAGCATTTAAATAGAGAGGAAGGGTGGCAGCTAGAGTTTTTCCTTCTCCGGTTTTCATTTCAGCAATTTTACCCTGATGTAAAACAATCCCGCCAATTAACTGGCAATCAAAGTGTCGTTGATTAAGAGTTCTCTTAGCCGCTTCACGAACCTGCGCAAAGGCGTCGGGCAAAATATTATCCAAAGATTCTCCTCTTCTCAATTTTTCTTTTAGTTCTTGGGTTTTGACTTTTAGTTGCTCATTAGAAAAAGCTTCGAATCGTGATTCGAGCTGATTGATTTTATCAACCGCTAGCTGGAGCTGTTTTAAATATTTCTCGTTGGCATCGCCAAAAATTTTATCAATAAGCCCCATAACAGTAATAAATTATACAACAAAATTAGAGAGTTTCCAAAGTCAAAAGGAGTTTAACCCCTTTTTGTTTAGTATCTAAGGTTCTGCTCTAAACACCGCCGAAGAAAAGTGAATCTCAGGAGAATAATATTTTGTTTTAATATTCAGTTTTTTATATTTTCTTTTTATTTCTTCAAAATTAATCTTATCGAAATTAATCTCTTTTGAGCCAAAGGAGAAAGTATGTTCGTCAAAAGGAAAACAGCCGACAAAAGCTTTGTGGATTTTAAAAAAGGGGAAAACTTTTTTAATTATCTTTCTGGCTTTTTTAGCAAATTTTTCTCCAAAATAAGCAGTCTGAAAAGCGGCCACGCCTTTCTTTTGAAGGGCCTTTAAAATGTCTTTGTAAAATTGGGCTCTCCAAAGAGCCAATGACAAGCTGTAAGGATCAGTTGAATCGCTAATAATGATATCGAAATAATTCTTATAATCTCTGACAAATTTTAATGCATCTTCATTAAATATTTTCAAGCGTTTATCATTAAAAGCTCCGCGGGAAACCGATGACAAATATTTTTTTGAAACCTCAATTACTTTTTTATCAATATCAACTAAGAGAATTTCTTTAACTGATTTGTACTTAACAACTTCTCTAAGTGCTCCGCCGTCTCCGCCACCGACAATTAAAACTCTTTCCGGTCTTCTATGATAGAAAAAGGCCGGCTGAACCAGCATTTCGTGATAAATGGCTTCATATTTTGTTGAAAGCTGAATTAAGCCGTCGAGAGTTAAAATCCGGCCGAATTCTTTTGTCTCGAAAATCTTAATTTTTTGAAAATTGCTCCTCCCGGAATAAATTTCTTTTTCAATAAGAACTCCCCACGTAGAAGTTGGGGATTCGGTTGGTAACTTAAAGTCTTCGAAAAACCAATTTTTGCCAAAAAGAAATTTTTTAATCATTTACTTAGTTCTACTGGCAGGACGAAGTGAAAGAATGGGATTTATGCTCTTCGTCCGAATCCCACGCCTCTTTTTATTTCTTTTATTTCAACTTTTTTAGGTTTAAATTCTTTTTTAAAATATTCTAAAGCTCTGTGAGGTATAGCTTGACATCCGCAAGTAAAAATATCAATTGCCAAGTAATTTATTTCCGGCCAGGAATGCAGGGCAATATGACTTTCGGCCAACAAAATAACCCCAGTTATTCCGTGGGGAGAGAATTTATAGATAGAAATTTTTAAAGGAATGTTCTTAGCTCTCTTTGCTGCCTCAATCAAAATTCTTTTTAGCTCTTTCGGGCTCTCAATGTTTTCTCCATGCCAAAATTCGGCGATCAGGTGAATGCCGGCGTATTTTTGCTTGCGCCAGAGGGTCACATAACTGTTCCTCCGGGGGATTTTCTTCTGAGGGATCCATAAAGTGGATCTCTTTGTTTTTTGAACCATATTACTTTGGTTAACCGCTTACACAGAAAAGTTTACAAGCTTTTCTTAGCTGACCGAGCATATGACAATTATGTGCCCGGAAAAACAAAGAGTGAAAAAAAGCGGTTAACGGATTAAAACCCTATTTTTAATTTTCTTTGCTCCGAAAATTTTTTTGGTAAAATCGGTAGGTTTTCTTTCATTAAACAGCCTGCAAGAAAAAATATTAATGAAACCTCGATTCCAGAGTTCGGGAAAATGACCAGTAAGAGAGCCCCTTTCTATCAGCTGGACCAAAGAAAATCCTGTAGCATAAGGATTATCTAAAGCAAATCTCTTACAAATTGGTTTACCATATCTTTTAATTTTTAGCAAGCGGTAAAGCTCTTTTAAGTATTGTAAAATCTTTTTCTTTGAGCGAATAACTTTCGGGTCACAATCTAATAAATCCAAAATTAATTCCTTCCCCTATATTTTCTTTTCTATGCCGTCGGACATTTTAATTTTGTAATTAAATGCTTTAGTTTATGATAATGAATTTGGATAAAAAAACAACCCCCCCATCACTTCTAAATCGAAACTTTTTTAGGTTTCGCAATAATTTCAAAAGTGGTGGGGGGGCCAAGAAGATTTTATCTCTTCTTCTTCTTCTTTCTTTTTTTTGGCATGAGATTATTCTTTTTAAAGAAGATCAAACAAATATTCGACCACTATTTGTCTTTATTACTTTATTTTTTCATTTCAAGAAATTTTGTCAAGTGTGCATAACTCAAAAAATGCAAAATTCAAAACTCAAAACTCAAAATAATAAATTGAAATGTAAAATTTTTTAATTTTTAAACCCTAAGTATTGAATTTCTTCTTCTAATTTTATTTTAAACTTCTCTTTTATTGATTTTTTTACAAAACTTATTAATTTTTTAACATCTTTTGCCTTTGCATTTCCTAAATTGACAATAAAATTGGAATGTTTTTCAGAGATTTGAGCCTGGCCAATTTTTTTACCGGTTAAACCAGCTCGATCTATCAAGATTGCGGCCGGAGTATCGCCAATGCCCCGTCTAGTCCCATGAGAGCGAGTTGGATTTTTAAAGACACTCCCCGCTGAAGGCAACCGTGGGTGATGCTGCCTTCGGTAATCCAAATATTCTTTTATTTTCTTAGGGTTGCTCTTTTCTGATTTAATTTCTACCGAAAGAATAACTAAGTTTTTTCTTTTTTTGAAAATACTGTTGCGATAAGCGAACCGGCAATCCTTATTTTTAAAAGTTCTGAACTTCTCGGTTCTGGCGTCAAAAACTTCAACGCTTTTGACCGCGTCTTTCATTGATTTCCCAAAAGCGCCGGCATTACCGTAAACCGCTCCTTCAATAGTTCCCGGAATACCAGCTGCCCAATCCAGTCCCTTGGAAACGTACAACGACAACGATCTTCCGAACTTAATAACCACTCCTCTATAACCTTTATTGGAAATCAAGAGATTGCTACCTCCGCCCAAAATAAAAAATGGCAGTTTCATTTTTTTTGCAGAGTTGACAGATTCTATTAGCTCCTTTTTCGTTCTAGCTTCAAAAAAATATTTTGCTCTTCCGCCAATTCTAAAAGTGGTATAATTTTTCAGTGAAATGTTTTTCTTAAATTTCATTATTAAAGAGCCGGGAGAGTTAACTCCAATTCTAAGTCTTTAGTGAGTGCTATCCTCCCGGCCCAATTCTATTATAGCAAAAATCAAAAAATAAAAAAACAACGAGCCTTACTATAGAAAGGCCCGCTGTCGACTTAGCGGAGTCGCGCTTTTGCGCTCACTCACTGATTAAATATTAGCAAATTAAACAATTTCTGTCAACCCCTTTAAAATCTTGACCGGGGAAGTCGGCCTTTTCTAAAATCTAATTAGGTGTGGGAACTAGAGATGTCGCCCATGCGGGATTAATCTCAATTGCTTCCTTAATTTTTCTTTGAGTCAGCTCATTATCTCCCATAATTTGGGCTATTCGAACAACTATGAGGTGAGACTGGAAAAGATTCGGTTCCAGCGCTACAGCTTTCTCAGCTAAAGAAAGGGCTTCATCTGGTCTTCCTTGATAGATCCGGGTTTGGGCCAACGACCAATAGCCCTGCTGATTGGTCGGGCTAACCTCTATTGCTCTTCCCAAAACTCTTTCTGCTCCAGACATTTTCGTCGGGTCAAGTAAAACGGCGTAAGCATTGTAAAGTTGGCCTAATCTTAGGTAAGCATTGTAAAGTTGTCCTAATTTTAGATAAGCGCGGAAGTCCAACGGCGATTCTGTGATGCTTTTTTCCAGTTCTTCAATCACAAAATCGAGCTCTTCTTTAAAGTTTTCAACCGGCACTTGTTCTGCTACCTGTTCACTCTGGGCAAGCTCCAGAGTGGTTTGACCAAAGAACTCTCTTATTTGATATTTTCCCAAGGGAGAACTTGCCAGGGCTTTTTTGTATAAATCCAGGCGTCCGGCTGAGGAGGCCGCTGGCACTCCTAGGCTAGCAACAGTATAATAAGAAGTTTTCAGAGGTTGAATTACAAAATAAAAGAAGGAAAAAGCGAATAAAATTAGGAAAATTAGAGAAAACCAGGGTTTTACGGAAATATTTTTCTGAGGAATGAGTTCTTCTCTTGGCACAGCCACGCTAGCTACAAAACCTAAAACCAAAAAGAACATCAAATAACTGGAAATCATATCAAAGACAGTTAAGTTCTGAATAGAATAACCTATTAAAACAACGCTGAAAATTCCGGCCGTCCAAAACTCTACTCCACCACCTGGGCTTTTTATTTTTTGGTTATTATCTCCAAAAGTATTTTCACGATATTTCTCGGAATCATCTGAAACAGGTGGGGCATAAAAAATAAGATATCTTTTCCATAGAAGATAGAAAATAGCTAGAAAAATCCCGAGGTAACTTACCATTCCCAAAATACCCGTAGTAACTAAAGTGTCAAAAATAATGTTGTGCGCCCGGTCGTACCAAATATCGACGCCACACTTCGGAGTACCCATGCAAGGATTGTAATTTTTCATAAAGGAAAGTTCGAAATTTTCCAGCCCCCAACCCAAAAGTGGCTTTTCTAAAAAACCTTTCCAAGATTCCTGCCAGACTGGTAATCTTCCGCCGATAGTTTCCATGTACGCCTGGCCGACAAATCTCTCGGCTATCTCTTTCCTAACGAAGCTATCCGGTTGAAAAGCAAGAAAGACAAAATAAAGAGTGGAAATAAGAAAAACAACCAAGAGAAAAGCTCCGACCAATTTTAAAACTCCCTTTTTATAAAAAATTAGCCAGAGAAAAAACAATATAACTAAGCTAAATAAGAAAGACAGCTTAGCTGCCCTCGCCCCGTTCACCAACATGAACGTCAGAAGAATTATTAAAAAACAAATAACACCCCACCATCTATATATATTCTGCAATTTTATTTCTTTTCCGGGGCCAAAAATCAAATAAAGAGCGAAAAAAATAACGAATACGAAACAAGTACCCAAGAAAGAAGTGTTGCCCACGGTTGCTCCACCTCGCATGGCCGGATTTGTTGAGGAAAGAGCAATAAATCCCAGGATCACGCCGACGGAAACAGCCACAGCAAAAATTTTAAACCAATCTTCTTTTTTACGAAAGACGGAAGAAACTACCAAAAAGAAGGCGAACAGATGAAACCACATTAAAAGCCCGGTCATTCTTTCCGGTTTTGACCAAAAGCTATAAGAGGGATTCTCACCAAAAGCAGAGCTTAGGGTCAGAACGACCAAAAATAAAATCAAGGCGACCAAGAGGGGATTCTTCTGAGGACGATACTGAGGAAAATAAAAAATCAAAAATAACCAGATAAAGAACATAATCTGTACCAAGCCCATAAAATATAAACTTTTCGGACTGACAAAAGGAAAGAAAAAATTTCCGTTCATAATCAAGGGGGTGAATAGAGTTAAATAAGTTATCGCGGTAATAATAAAAAGACACAGCTCTTCCACGTGAGTTTTAGGTCTGAGCTGTCTTTCTTTCCAGTTCTCCCCAAGATTTTTACTGGCAAACCTTTCTCTTTTTTCTCTAGATCTCTTTCCCATAGCGGAAATTAGGTATAAGTTCTCCTAGAATTTTTATTATTCTCTCTTTGTCTCCATTATAAGCTACTTTTTCTAATTTTTTAAGTGCCGAGTTCAGCTTGTTTTTGTTGACTTGAGCCAGTTTTGCCATAAATATCTTTTTATTTTGGGTGGCGGCAGTGCCTTCCTCGGCAGTCAGCAAGTCCTCAAAAAGTTTTTCTCCGGCCCGCGGTTCAGAAAATACAATGGGAACGTCTTTATCGGGTTCCAGACCGGAAAGTAAAATCAATTCTCTCGCTAAATCCATTATTTTTATCGGGTCTCCCATGTCCAAAACGAACACTTCTCCTCCTTCTCCCATGGCTCCGGCCTGTAGGACCAACAAACAAGCCTCGGGAGTAGTCATAAAATACCTTTTCATTTCAGAATGAGTAATTTCGATCGGCTCTCTTTTTTTGATTTTCTCTTTAAAAAGAGGTATTACACTCCCCCGGCTACCCAAAACGTTGCCAAACCTAACCGAAATGAACTTGGTTTTCCCCTTATTTAACATCTGGCAAATCATCTCGCTCGCTCTTTTTGTCGCTCCCATTATCGAAGTCGGATTGACTGCCTTATCGGTGGAAATAAAAATAAACTTTTCAATTCCATTTGTTAAGGCCGCCTCGGCAATGACTTTTGTTCCAAAAATATTATTTTTGACTGCTTCGTCAGGATTTTCTTCCATCAAAGGAACGTGTTTGTAGGCTGCGGCATGAAAAACGATTTCCGGCGCAATAAAGCCGAAAATGCGATCTATTTTTTCTTTATCTCTAATGTCCGCCACAAAAGACATAACGTCGGAGAATTTATTTTTCAACTCGTTTTCTATATTAAAAATTCCGGTTTCGTCCTGGTCCAGTAAAAACAGGTGGCCCGGACGAAATTTAATTATTTGCCGGCAAAGTTCTGAACCAATAGAACCTGCCGCACCGGTAACCAAAATCTTTTTATTTTCAATAAAACTTTCAATTAATTCCGTTTCCAAAACTACAGGCTCTCTGCCCAGCAAATCTTCCATTTCAACATCTTTTAGATCGCCGAGGCTTATCTTGCCGTCAATCAGTTCATCTAGAGGAGGAACTATTTTGATTTTTCGCAAACCGGCATTCCTTCCACGTTCCACCGCCCCTCTGATTGTTTGGGAATCTGCTGAAGGTAAAGCCACAATCAAACCATCTATTCCTTCCTTCTTGGCTACTTGGGGAATATCTCTAATTCTACCTAAAACCCTTACTCCGTGAATTAAATTCCCTTGTTTTGCCGAGTGGTCATCAACAAAACCGGCTGGCAAATAGGGGCTAGTGGCCGAACTTAAGATATTCCTTAAAATTTGCTCTCCGGCGTCGCCAGCACCGACGATTAAAGTTTTCTCTTTTTCTCCTTTCTTTCCGGTCGGGAAAGTTTGTAAATAAATTCTTTTGGCAAAACGAGCTCCGCCACAAAGAAAAAAAATAAAAAAATAACTAATAAAAAGGGTAGAGCGAGGGAAACCGGTAAAAATCGGATAGTCCCGTAAAACAAAAAAGGCACTGGTAAGTAGTAAGAAACTTAAAGCTGTCCCCTTTATCAAAGAAGTTAACTCTTCGGTGCTAACATAGGCCCAAGTAAAAGAATAAAGTCTTAAAAAATAAAAAATGGGTAGAGTAATTAACAGGGCCAAAAGAATTACTCCCCAAATATTGATAAAATAATGGTCCGGAATTTGACCTTCGAACCTAACCATAAAAGCTGAAAAAACCGAAAACAGAATTAAAATTATATCAGCTAATAGAAATGAAATTTTCCCTTCTGGAATTAATCTAAACACGATTATAAAATTCTTTTATGCATTTTATTACATAATTAACCTCTTTGTCTGTTAACTCGGGATAAATCGGAAGCCTTACAGATTCCCTCGCTATCCTTTCGGTGATGGGTAAATTAAAGTGTTCCATTCCCAATCCTTTTAATTTATGGTTTGGAATTGTATCTCTAATCAAGAGCTCTACCCCTTTGCCGTCCATATACTTTTTAAATTTCCACATATTTTTTACTTTAATAATATATTCCTGGTAAATCTGTTTGGGTTGTTGAGTCGGAAGGATACAAGGCAAATTTTTTAAGCCCTTATTATACATCATTCCTATTTTTCTCCTTCTTTTAAGCATTGCTGGGTAATATTTAAGTTTTATATTTAAAACAGCTGCCTGAACATTGTCTAATCTGCTATTATACCCCCACTCCATAATCTTGGGCGTCTTTGGCTGGGCTCCGTGCAATGCTCCTTGAGTAATATTCCAGTGATTTCGCATCAGTAAAAGCCTCTGGTATAGTTTTCGGTTATTTGTCACTATTCCTCCACCATCTCCGGCTCCCCCCAGGGTCTTGGGCGATATAAAGCTAAAACAACCCGTATCTCCTATACCTCCCGCTAATTTCTTATCCCAATATGCGCCCAAAGCTTGACAAGCATCCTCGACAATCCATAATTTGTATTTTTTAGCTATTCTCATAATTTCATCCATATCACACACCTTCCCTGACAAATGAACTGGGACAATCCCCACTGTTCTTTTAGTAATCGCTTTTTCAATAAGAGAAACGTCGATTAACCCATCTTCTCCGACGTCAATTAAAATGGGCCTTGCCCCCAAATGAACTATTTCTTCTATAGAAGAAATAAAAGTGTGACCGACAGTTACAACTTCGTCTCCGGGTCCGCAACCCAAAACTCTATAAGAAAGCTTCAAGGCATCAGTTCCCGAATTAACGCCAACAGCATATTTTACTCTCACAAACTTCGCCAACTTTCCCTCAAATTCTAGGAGGTCCTTCCTCAAAACAAAATTACCCAAAGAAAAACATTTATCAATTGCCCATAAAATCTCTCTTCTGTGGGTCTTATAATATCGACGGTAACTTGAATTTATAAAATCTACTTTGTACTTCATGTGATTTATATTTCTTTCGAAGCAGAAATTATTTCCAGGGTTATTAATTTTTATATTCTTATATAGCAAGGCGAATTCACCCTGTATGTTTCTAAAATGATCTTTTTAACTTCTTGGGGTGTCTTCGCGATAAATGTTTTAAAGTCAGGTAAGTGTTCCAAAATTTTTATTTCTTCTTTTTCTTCAATAAGGTTGTGCGAAAAGCCCAAAAATTTGTATCGCTCGCTACCTTTTACTCCGATGATTTTTACATTGGCTTTATGTAGACAGACGGCATTCCTGACCGCCTCATAAGGCCTGAAGGTTACAAAATTTATCATACTGTAAACATAGGGCTTTAGGCCGGATAAAGCCATGCCCGCGGCAATTGTCATCACGCTTTGCTCGGTAACCCCAAAGTTCAAAACTTTAAACTTATTTCCAGGATCATCCAGATAATTAAAGCCGACGTCAGGAATAATAACGATAATATTCGGGTCTTTCTCTGCCAAAATATTTAACGTTTCTACAAAAGTTCTCCTTGTGTCTTGTTGTTTAATTATTTCAGCCATTTGACTTTAATTCTTTTAAAGCTTTCTGATATTCTTCGTCAGAAGGAGCTTTATAGTGGTATAAATTCGCCCCCTCCATAAAGCTTACCCCCTTCCCTTTAATTGTTCTGGCAATGATAACCATCGGCTTTTGAGATACGGAGTCAAGAAGGGCTTTTTCTATTTCTTCAGAATTGTGCCCGTCAATCTCTCTGACTTCCCAGCCAAAAGCTTCCCACTTATCTTTCAAGGGCTCAATGTTCAAAATATCTTTGACCCTGCCCATTGCCTGTAATCCGTTGAAATCCACAATAACAACCAAATTGTTTAATTTATGATGCGCTCCGATAAGAGCTGACTCCCAAGTTGTACCGCAATCCATTTCTCCGTCTGACATTAAGACAAACACTCTCCCCTTCTCTTGTTTTATTTTTTTTGCCAAAGCAAATCCAACGCCAAAAGGTAACCCAAACCCCATTGAGCCTCCAGCTGCTTCCACTCCTCTCACGCTAGGTTCTATGAGGCCGATATACTTACTGCCCTCTTTGCAATAAGTGCCTAAATCTTCTTTCGGAATAATCTCCTTTTTCGCCAAGAAAAAATATACGGAAGCTGCCACCCAGCCTTTTGAAACAACTACCCTGTCCCTATCTTCTTTCAAATCCTTGTCTATATCGGCAATACTATACAGAACCGTAAGTATATCTATAGACGAAAAATTACTACCAATATGACTCGTCTGCGCCCGATAAATCATTTCCAGTACTTTTTTTCTTGCTTCTAAAGCGATTTTTTTATAATTTTCAGGCATTGAAAACTTTAAATATCGTCTTGATGACTATCTTTAAGTCTAACAAAAAAGAATGATTTTTTACATACTCTATTTGAAGCCGTATTTTCTCCGGTCTAATCTTTTCCATATAAGTTTTTTCCGGATCCAAACTGCCCTTTAATACTTCTCCCTCGTGAAAATTCCATAAAGACGCTAAATCCGTCACTCCGGGTTTTACAGAAAGGATAGTTTTTCTTTCCTCAAAAGTCATCATATTAACATATACCTTCACTTCGGGTCTCGGTCCCACAAAACTCATTTCGCCTTTTAAAACGTTTATCAATTGAGGCAATTCGTCAAGCTGATAGTTCTTTAAAAAACGACCAACTTTCAACAACCTCGGGTCGTCTCCGGCGGTTGAGGCCCCTCCTACTTTCTCAGCATCAACAATCATTGTCCTAAACTTAAAAATCCTGAAGGGTTTTCCGTCCTTTCCGGCCCTTTCTCCGCGATAAAAAACCGGTCCCGGCGACTCTCGCTTTATTAAAATCGCAATGGCTAAAAACAGGGGCGAAGCTAAAATCATCCCCAAAACAGAAAAAATAATATCAAATAATCTTTTCATATAAATTTATTTTAACCTCGGTTCGCTAAAAATAAAAACGATTTTAAATGAGTATTTTTTTAAAAAAAATACGTTAAGCAATGGCCTTTCAATTACTTCTAAAATTTTCAATAAAATCTTTCCAGCCGACGCATTTAAAAAAGGAAACGCTAACCAGGAAATAAGATGAAAACAATGAACTTCAACCTTATTGAAATACTTTTCCGCTTCTTTCAAATCTTTAATTTTGAATATGTGCTCTGTCGCCCAGTCGGTTCGTTTTCTCAATAATTTATTAATTTTCCTTTTAAAATTCGTAAATGGATTGTGGCCGAAAGTTTCAATTCCAATTAAGAAACCTTGTGGCTTCAAAACGCGAGATAATTCAGGGTAGGCCTTCTTTAAATCTATAGAAGAAAAAGTACCGCCGTCAAAAATAATATCAAAATAATTTTCGGGGAATTCTATTTTTTCACAATCCATCAATAAAAACTTTACTTTATCTTCTATTTTCTCTCTTTTTATTTTCTCCTTAGCGATCTCAAGCGACTTTTTAGAAAGATCAATCCCGACCACCTCTGCTCCGCATCTCGCAGGAAAAACAGAATGAATCCCATTGCCACAGCCATAATCTAAAACTTTCTTGCCTCGGCAATTTTTTTTTACAAACTGGTAAAGAAAATTATAGCTTGAAAGTAGATTTGGACTAAAACCTTCAAAGTCTACTTGTTGACCTTTCTTTTCTCTTAGCGATTCTTCTGCTCTCTTATCATAATATTCAATTTCTTTGTTCTTTCTTTCTTCCATAATAATTTATTTTGCTAATTTTATTAACCCAAAAATAGAACCTAGGCCGTAGCTAAAATGACGGATCACAAAGGCGATGGGTAAGACGAGAAGGTATTCAATTCCTTTTTTAATAGAAATTCTCAAAGAAAAAAATAAATTTAGTAACAAATAACTGCCCAAAAGTAGATCAAATAATATTTTAGCTGCCAAAAAGAAAAAGCTTAAAACAAAAAGCCCTAATACTCCCGAGACAAGAAAGAGGGGTATTAAGTGCCGCCAAGAAAAAATCTTAATCTTAAATTTCAAAGGATAAGTAACCCACACGCCATCATTAAAATTATGTTGTAAAAAATCTTTAAGACTAGCTTGGGGGTAATAATAACTTATAATATCGGGGGCTAAGAGAATTTTTCCTCCGGATTTTTTTAACCTTAAATTGAACTCCATATCCTGACTTCTCCTTAAATTTTCATTGAAGAGACCTACTTTATCAAAAACCTCTCTTTTATAACAGCCGCCAAAAACAGTATCTACTTCTCTGGCAACTTTTGAGCCCAATCTGAAATAAGAACCCCCTACCCCGAAAAAGGAGGATAATGAAACTGCAATAGATTTGGCAATTAAGGTATCTTTGACTGGTATCGCTCTCACTACTCCCCCAATATTATCAACGTTATATTTATTTAAATATTTTACACACTTTGAAACATAATCTTTTTCATAACTAGCGTGAGCGCCCATTAATACTATAGCTTCTCCCTTTGCTTCTTTGATTCCAATATTAAAGGCGAAATTAGTAAATTTCTTCTGATTCTCTAAAATTTTAATAAATGGATATTTTTGACCGTAGTTCTGCACAATTTTCCTTGTTCTATCTCCTGACATCCCGTCAACAACAAAAACCTCTATTCTTTCTTTTGGATAATCCTGAGAAATAATAGAATCTAAACATTTTCCAATAAATTTTTCTTCATTCCGACAGGGAATAATAATTGAAACAAGGGAGAAATTATTTTTAAAATAAGCCTTCATAAACCTTTAGAAGTTTTTTGCTTTCATTTTCCCAAACAAATTTATCCTGGCATTTAAAAGTATTTTTTTTCTTTTCTTCAATATCTTCTTTGGAAATTTTCTCCACTAATCGCCTTACCGATTTTTCATCAACTGTAACCTTCCAGCCGCAGTTGTTCTCATCGATGACCTTTCCCATTTCCGGGAAATCGCTAACAATCACTGGCAGTCCGCTCAAAAGATATTCGAAAAGTTTATTAGGTAGAGAATAAAAATAACTCAAGCAAATATTTTCAATTAAAGATATTCCCACATCGGCACCAGTCGTATAATATATGACTTCCTCTGGCTTTACGGCCGGCTGGAAATGAATATTGCGATATTTCTTTTCATACTCTTTAATTTTTCCCTCTAACCCTCCATAACCCATAAAAACGATGTGTTTTTTTGAATCAATCCTAGAGAAAACATTTAAAAGGATGTTATTCCCTCTTCCTTCGCCCAGAGCCCCTTGGTTTATGTACAGTATTTCATCTTCTTTAATATCAAACTTTCTCTTTAAAATATCATTCTGTTTTATTTTTTGTCGATAAGGGAAATTTCTAACAATATAGATATTGTTTAAGTTGTGTCTATTCTTATACCATTCAGCTATTGAATCACTCACTACAATAAGAATATCTACATAATTTATTAAAATCCTTTCAGCTATTTTAAATGGGATTTTTCTTATTTTTGATACCCTAGCTCCTTCAGTTTCCAATTCGTGAGTGTCATAAACCAGCTTCGACTTTTTGGACAATTTAAACAATAATCCCAAAGGCAACACAGGTAGAGAGTGGCAATTGACTAGAATAACATTTTCTCTCTTGAAATTGAGTAGTATCTTTAACATCCATTCGGTATATTTCAGTAATTTAAAAAAAGAGGTTGATGGTAAAAATTTCAATTTTAAAGGGACTCTCCATATTTCTCGCTTAATATCCAGCTTTTCCCGTTCTCTAGCCCCCTCTTCCCAGATTCCTAAAATAAAAACCTTATCCATCAAGCCAGAATTAACGATGGTCTCTGTTTCTTTTAAAATCCGACTTTCGTGTCTAATATTGGAAGGATAAATATGTAAATTTATTTTTCTCACTTTCTAATAATTGTGAGTGATTTTTCTTTTGGCTAATTTAACCAGAAAATTATCTCTTTTGAAAAAGAAACTGTTATTAGGGTAATTTTTATAATTCTTAACGGGAGCCTGCATTATCTCTTCAAATTCTTTTTCACTAAGACCTAATTTTTGAAGAACATATTTCCTGTCTTGCTCTAATAGTTCTTTATTGGGATAAGGCTCTTTCTTCATTTCTTCTAAAGCTTCTTCTCTGCTCATTTGCCCGGAATTGATTAAGGTGGAAAAGTGAGCTCTTCTTTTATCAATGCCGAATTTAGTAGGTAAGATATAACACTGGAAGAAACGAGTATAAATAGATTCTCCGTGTTTAATATTATAATCTTGCCAACCTAATTCTCCTTTTAGAATTTTTTTTGCTTCCTGTTTATTATAAGGAATATAGTTTAATATTGGAACAAACCTTATTTTTTTGAAGAAAGCATAATAAATCCAGTGTAACAGACCCACTTGAGGGAAAGTTTTTAATTCAACTCTACCAAATTTTTTATGGATGGCCCGGAGATATTTTAAATCTTTAGAGTCATAACCCCAACTTTCTGGCATAATAGCCTCAGTAACAATGTTTCCCCCGTGGATAATATATTTTATGTTCCATTTATCGGCTAACCGATAAAGAAAGGATACAATACCATGATCAGTTGGAATTTCAGCATTAGGGATAGAAGCTTTTAAAAAGGCAATCTGTAGGTCCTTGAATTCTTCGGGGTCAACTTTATATTTAATTATTTCCAAGTCTAATTTAGCAATTAGATTATTAACATTTCTTTTAGCAATTTCAGTATCCCAACCATTATCAAAACTGACTGCCACTGGATTTAAACCGTATTTTTTAGCTAAATAAACAGTCATGGTACTATCTGTGCCGCCAGAAACTCCGATTAAACACCTCCCATTAGATTTTTTTATTTCACCAATTAATTTCTTTAATTCTTCGGGGCCCTTTAATTCGTTTTTTGCTCTCTCTTCATACATCTTGCAGTAATTACAAATTCCCTTTTCATCAAAGGTTATTCCAGGATCCGTTGTGTCCATAATACATTTAGTGCAAGTTTGGTAATTTTTTGTCATGTTTTTATTATGGTAACTTAATTATTTTTAAGTAAAAATTTTTTATAAAATTGGAGGTCTGATTTTTTTAAAATAATTATGTCTTTAATTCTATTGCCAGAAATTTTACTATAGAAAAAAAGTTCTATTAAAAATGCAATATTATATGAGATTGCCGTGGCTCCCGCTGCTCCAATGATACCGAATTTCGGAATAAATATAATATTTAAAAGGATATTTAAAATTAAACTAGCTATAGCAATGTAAGTGTTGACTATTGGTCTGCCCCTTCCAGACAAATCGTAAGTTAACACCGTATAACCGCTGAAACCAATTGTGCCTATTAATAATATCCTTAAGGGTAAAACAGAATACAAATATGCCTCAGAATAGAATAAGACTATTATCCAATAACTTAAAAGGAAAATGATTAAAACAACGAAAAAAGTAACAAATAAAATATTTCGACAAACTAAAGGGGTAAAATCTCTCAATTTTTGGCCGTTTGTTTCTGCGGCCACCTTTGGAAAAAGTACTGTGCCGCCAGACTGAGAAATAACCTGAATTTTTTCCGATATCAGACTCGCCACGGCGTAAAAACCAACGGCTAAAGGATTTAAAAAAATATTAATCATCCATATATCTATCTTAAGATGCAGGAATTGACTAACACTACTGAAATAAGACCTGGAGCCAAAAGAAAAAAAATCTTTAATTAAGGGTTTATTAAGGGAAAAAGATATACCACCAATTTCCTTCTTAATTCCAGAAAACAAAAAGGTGGAGGCGATGAAAAGCGATAAAAATTCAGCCAAAATCGCCGCTTTTATTCCAAAATGAAATCCTAAGAGAAGAATAGCTATTAATAATAAAAAAATAAATGTATTGAAAAATTGAATAAAATTATATTTTTCAATTTTCTGCATCCCCAACCAAATATTCATTATCAAATTCAGAAAATATTTAAAGGGCACTAAACTTAGACCCAAAAATAAATAATTTTTTTCAATACCTGGGAAAAGCTTACTACTGAAAAAAAAGATAATAATCGAGCCCATTATTACCGCAGAAGCACTCATCGAAATTGAAAACATAACACTCGTGCCAAAAATTTCTTTCAAGGGATATTTATTTTTGCCGACATGAAAAACTAAAGCAGAAGTAAGTCCAAAATTTGTAAAAATTGTTAAAAGAGCTGGCAATAAGATTGCCAAAAAGTAAATGCCATTCTTCTCCGGTCCCAAAACCCTAGCGATAATAACATAAATTCCAACTCCAATAACCAGTTGTAATACTCTCGTAGTCAAAGTAATCAATGAATCTTTTGTAAACTTCCCCATTGTTAAACTATTTCTTATTAAATCTAACAATATTCTTCTAAATATATTTATTAATTGCTTTAACCAATATATTTATACTCTTATCGATCTCTCTAATAACCTTTTCTTTTCTCTTAAAAACCTCCTCTCGGTTAAACCATTGCCTATCGTTATAGTATTTTTTGATTAATGACAATGATTCTTCGATATTGGTGGTGCTGGAGTCAATCACTAAAAAATCATCTAAAAACAAGGACATTATGTCTTTATATTTCGTGTGCCAAGACAAAGATACTACTGGCACACCCATAGATAGCGCCGATGCTAAGCCATGATATCTCTCTGCGATATAGAAATCCAGTAGACCTATTATTGCTCTAACCTTTTTATAAGTTAACGAATTATCAGAAATCATAAAAATATTTTCTTTATTTTTTAAATTACTGTAAATTTCTTCACACAGGATTGAATCGCGAGATGTTGGGTCTTCGTCTATTCCAAAAGAGTGCGGTATTAACAAAAGTTGTTTATTGTTCTGCTGAAAAAAACTAATAATTTCTTTACATAATATTTTATGATTTGAAAATTTATTGTCTATCACTGCGCTTGGTGAAAAACCAATAATTGGTTTTTTGCAATTTAATCCTAAACTGGCAATATAACTAATTGCCCAATTTTTACTTTCCGGCGTTAAACTAATTGAAATATCTGGAAACGAAAAGATGGGAGCTTTTAGCCTTAGTTCTTCTACGTCTTTTAGATTTTCACTCCCTCTAACAAAGACGAATGGTAAATTATTTAGAGCTCTTTTTACAAAAAACTTATATATTTTATCCGGAAAGGGACCATATGATTTTGTAAACCTAAAATAAGGCTTTCTATAAAACCAATTTAAAATTTGTACGGACGTTGTATCAAGGTAATCTTTCCATTTAGTTTTAAAAGGGCTATTGCCAACAAATTCTATACCGACTAAATTAATTATTATGTCGCTTCTTTCCAATCCATCTAACAAATTAATACACTCTTTTCTAAATAGCCTTGTTAACTTAGGAAGAGGAACAATATTTAATCCATATTTTTGAGCGAACGGCAAATCTTCTTTGTAATATTTTTCACGTATAAACAGCGTATATTCTGCATTAATATACTTATTTAATTCTTCTATCAGAGACAAGACAATACCTTGGGCCCCATAATTATGGTTAAGGTAGGAAATGTTTATAATTAAAACCCTAATTGGTTTTTTCATAAATTAGGCTTATCATCCCTGGCCAAAAATACTTTTACTAATAATCAATCGATGCTCATTTCTCCTTAAATAATTTCCCCTTTTTAGAATTTATACTTCCTATTATTTTATTTTTTTTGCTCATTTCTACTACCATTCCCTAAGAAGTTTTTTAAGAAATTTCTTAACGGGTTTAGGTAGGGCAAGGAGAACTTTCTCGAATCTTTTGAAAAACGAAATATAAAAATCGGTGGCACAAAAATAGCTTAACTTATGTCTAAATTTATCTCTTATGGACAATGATCTCTTATAAATGTTTACTATGCTAACTAAGCCTGAATTGGTTCTTAATAATTCTAATAGCTGATAATTCCTTTTTCGAGGATACCCAAAGTCTTTAACTGCTAGAAATTCAACTTCTCTACAAAAAATTTTGTTTTTTGCTTTACTAAAAAGCTCTTCCCCTTTATCGGTGTATACCAATACTTGAGATAATCCTTTTTTAAAATCTTCATTAATTTTTTTAGGGTCGAAACCCCAGGCATCTCGTAAACGCAAGTCCGCATAAGAACCGTTTTTATAAGTATCACACTCTAGGCATGCATCTTGTAGGGCTTGCCTCGTTCTGAAAACATAAAGAAGAGGGTCCACATACTTATTTCTATAATACTGCTTCCCGTCTTTAAAAATAACTTTCATGCCCCAGAGAAGCCAACTTGATGTTTTGTCACGCATATTCATTATCTTTATCCCACTTTTATTAATTTCCTTCATATAGTCGACAAATTTATCAACGGCGTTACGGCCCAAAACTCCCGCGCAATAAAGGTCAACTAATATTACATCTTCATACTCTTTTTTCCCGGTGATTACTTTCCTTAAAGCGCCAATCTGACAAGGCGTACCAATAACCACGTATTTGCCATTTTTATTAATTCGAGAAAGAATATCCTGAAAGCGGCTCTGAAAATACTTAGACCCCCTTATTCTACTTAGATTCTCTTTCTTATCTATGACAACGTGTTCCAGTTTAAAGGTTTTATAATCAAGCTCAGCGCCAATAACCCTATAACCATTTTCAATAGCTGTCTCAGCTAAAGCTGTAGCAAACCCTCCCGAGGAGCTGGGCCACCTAATCTCTTCTGTCCTGTAATACCCTACATAACTCTTTTTAGGAATTTCTCTAGGAGGAGGAAATTTTTCTGGAAATTTAGAACAAACTTCCTGACATCGTCCACAATTCATACATTTACTTTCATCCACATGTGCTTTATAAAACCCATCTTTATCTAGTCCTAAGCTAATGGCTCCGGCTGGACAAACTGCTTGACAAACCCCACAGCCAACACAACTATGATCACTTTTAACATTTATTGATTTGTCTAATATTTTTTTATTTCTCACAAAAATTTTTGTATTCTCCTGAGCTTATTAAATCCAAAATTTGTTTTACTTTTAATAGATTGGGCGGTATAAAATCCTGGCTCAAAGCCATGGGGACATCAAATATTTCTTCAAAAAACTTATTATGTTTTAATAAAACTTTACGGGCAAAAATTAAAAATTCTTTTCTACTTTCCCATACAAAATAATTGATGCCTGATCCACGCAAGAAATAACTTAACGCATTTAAAAAAGTAATAAAAATAGATTTTTTATATCTATAAAAAGGTGGGAGACGATTATCTTGGATAACTATCTTAGATAACTCTGGAAATTTCTTTAAATAAAAATACATACGAAGTTTTTCATTCAAAAAATATTCTGGTTTCCATTTTGTATTTTCCCTCTTGCAATAAAGTGGTGAAAAAATAGAGTAATTAATTTTTTTACAGTACATACTAAAAGTACAGTATTTATGATTGCTCGAGGAATGTTGTAATATAAACTTTTTATAAATTTCAATGTTATTTTTTTCTTTTCTCCGTTCACTTTTAACGAAACTTGCAATTTTTTCTTTTATTTTAAGGAAGTCTACTTCATTTATTAATTTCCTCCTCTTCCGACCCTTTATCTTTCTAAGAAGTGCTGGAAAAATCTGTGAAGCTTGTATATCTAGAATAAATGAGCTCAGTTTTTTGGGCCCCTTAGACAGTCCCCACTTCTGAAGAATACTGTCTACCAATTCTTTATCGCTCATCTCTTGAATATTCGGTGGAAGATATGCTCCAAATAATTCTCCTCCTTCCATTCCGGTAAGAAAAATATCAAAGCCAGGAAGTTCCCATTCTTCCACGGTATCCAAATATCTTGCCTTAGTCATTGGGGAAAATCTTGTTATCAAATAACTTTTACGTTCAAGAGTTGTACATTCGGGCGAAATTTCATACAGTTTCAGATTAAAAATTTTTGCCAGTTTCCGAGCGCTAACATGATCCTTGGTGACAAATAACTTATTTAGTCTTTTCTCTCCAATTATAAAACTTTTCACTTCTATCTTATTGTTCGCTGCATAATGAGGAACTAATCTAGAATCAAGCCCACCGCTTAAACCAATCCCAAAAGTTGCCGTAGGATGTTTTTCTTTTATTTTTTTTAAAGTATTGTTTATCAAACGATCTATCCTTTCAACGGCTGTATCAATATTGTCACAACTCTTTACATCAAGTTTAAACTCAAAATATATATTTATATCCAATCTCTGCTCTTTTACTGAGAAGCTACCAATAATGGCTGGAGGGAAAAAATTCAGAAATTTAATAATCGTTCTAAAAAATAACGGTCTATCAAAAACAACAAATTCTTTTATTGCTTCAATATCAAAATCTGACTCTTTAGGTTCAATTATATTTACAATTTGCCAAAAATCATCAGAAATAATGAAGCTTGTTTTATTGTAATAGTAGAAAACACTTTCTCTTCCAAGTCTGTCATTAGCAAAATATATTTGACCTGAAATAGAATCGTAGAAAATAATAAAAAACTCTCCTTCTATTTCTTTAATCATTTCTATCCCCTTCCTATGAATTGCGTCGAAAATCTCTCCTTCGCTTTCATATGGAGAAAAGGTGCTCCCCTTTAAAAATAGAAAATTATTTCCACTCTTATAAAAATCCTCTGACTTAACGTAAAGCTGATCAATTTTTTTACTATTTGATATTGGTTTATTAGATATTACAAATGCCATATTATTTTATATAAACACTACTTACTAGAATTTAATCCAGCGTCTTTATTTTGCAGTCCTTCTCTTAAAGGAGCGGCTTTAATAAAATTAGGTCTTGCCCCTTTTACTATTAAAATTTTTCTTTTCTTTTTTATAAAAATCAATTATCTTTTTTATAATAAAATTCTGCCTTTTTTTTCTAAGTTCAGGGTAAATTGGCAGAGACAAAACTTCCTTAGCGACTCTTTCGGCTTCGGGAAAATTACCTTCTTTATAATTAAGGTATTTAAACGCCGGCTGTAAATGTAAGGATAAAGGATAATAAATCATCGTCGGAATTCCTTTTTCTTCCAAGTATTTCCGAAGTTTATCTCTTGATTTAGTTCTTATCGTATATTGATGAAAAATATGATTTCTTTTGGACTCGGTAAGCGGAGTTATAATATCTTCCACCCTCTTTAACTTTTTACTGTAATAAGATGCTCTTTCCGCTCTTTCCTCGCTCCACCTGGATAAATATCTCAACTTTACCCTTAAGATTGCTGCCTGTAGTGCGTCTAATCTGGAATTTGTTCCGATACTTAAATTCAAGTATTTTTCTTTTGGAGAAGAACCGTGGTTTTTTAATAATCTAATTTTTTCGGCTAATTTTTTCTTATTAGTTATAATCATACCGCCATCACCATAGGCGCCGAGATTTTTTGAGGGGAAAAAAGAAAAACATCCCAAATCGCCTATCGCCCCAGCTTTCTTTCCCTTATATTCTGCGCCAATTGCCTGAGCTGCGTCTTCAACGACACATAAATTATGCTTTCTGGCAATTCTCATTATTACTGTCATATCTGCCATTTGACCAAAAAGATGAACCGGAAGAATCACTCTTGTTTTTTTAGTGATTGCTTTTTCTATTTTTGAAGAATTTATGTTAAAAGTATTGGGATCAATATCTACAAAAATAGGTTTGGCGCCACAATTGGCGATTACTCCAGCTGTAGCAATAAAAGTAAAAGGAGTAGTAATTATTTCGTCGCCCGGTCCAATACCTAAGGATTTTAAAGACAGGAAAAGAGCATCTGTGCCGGAATTTACACCAATGGCATATTTTACTCCGCAAAATTTAGCCACTTCTTTCTCAAGCTCTTGCACCCCCTTTCCTCCGATAAAATTAGCGTCATCTAAAACTCTTTTGATGGCGGTATCAATTTCTTTTTTTATCGATTTATATTGCGCCGTTAAATCTAAAAATTTTATCATAAAGGCCGCGCGGGATTACCGACAACCGTTATATTAGCCGGAACGTTTTTGGTTACCACCGCGCCGGCCCCAACCATAACATTCTCACCAATAGTGATTCCGGGAAGTATTATTGCGCCAGCTCCGATTTTTGCACCGCGCTTGACAAGAACCGGCTGCCACGCTTTTCCATCAGATGGTGGTCTTTTGTCATTAGTAAAACAAGCATGAGGGCCGACAAAAACATTGTCTTCTATAGTCACGCCATCCGGAATAAAGGCAAAGGCCTGAATTTTGCAATTGTTGCCGATTTTGACTTTGGCGCCAATCCAAACGTGAGAATGAATCCTGCAGTTATCTCCGATAACGGCGGCCTTGGATATATTAGAAAGCTCGGGGTGATAAATGATGGTATTTTTATTTTTCATAAATTTTCTCAATTAATTTAATTGATTTAAGAGCTTCTGGAGGAGCAATCCCCCTCCCCTCCAATAAATCTTTGTAGACATAGAAGTGTAGGTTTTCTTTCGCGGCAAAATCGTAATTGACGCCATTGACTTTGAATAACCTCCTCTGGTTATCTCTTGGCGCTTCGGCGCTTATCTGCCAGTTACAGGAATAATTTTCCCCAGTAATTTCTCCCCGGCCGGTCTTATAACTTAACGATTTTGTCAGTATTTCAGTCGGCTCTCCAAATAAATAAAGCAGCAAATCAAAATAGTGAATTCCTAAATTGAAAATGATACCTCCCGATTTTTCTTCTATCCCCTTCCAGCTTTTCCAATAATTTTCGTCTCGGTGAACGGAAATGTCTATCTCAATTTGGCATTGTTCGTCTTCCTTAAACTTTGTTTTTATTTTTTTTACAGCAGGATGATATCTTAGCTGAAAAACTGTAAAAATGTTTGGATATTTAGCTAAAATTTTTATCTCTTCTGATCTTAAAGCTAAAGGCTTTTCGCACAGAACTATTTTTCCATATTCGGCTGAAAATTTTGCCATTTCAAAGTGAAGGTGGTTCGGCGCCAAGATAACAACGCAGTCAGCCTCAGTCTTTTTGACCATTTCTCTCCAAGTATCAGGACCATCAAGGACATCTACTACGCTCGCGATATCTCCGCCAACCTGAGAAATGGCTTGGGCGTGAAGATTATAGATGAAACCCTTTCCGATAACAGCGAATTTTTTATTCATTAGAATTACAACCGGAAGACGTTTTTATGCCTTCTTGACTTAATGGCATTTCTGGTATCAACGACCAGTTTTGATTTTTTGGCTAATTTATCGTAATCAAACCCGGAGTGATCGGTTAAAATCAAAACTAAATCATATTCTTTAATTTTTTTAAGAGAATATTTGATTGATCTTAAAAGATATTTTCTCTTTAAGATACGGTGCTCTACGTAAAGCTTTTTAACAAAAGGGTCAAAATAATCCACTCTCGCTCCTTTTCTGATTAAATCGGCAATAATGTCAAAGGCGGCCGACTCCCTGGTGTCGCCGATATCTCCTTTATAGCTTGCCCCCCAGACCAACACTTTGGCTTTTCTTACAGCTTTTCCCTTAAGATTTAAAACCCAGATAATCTTGGTCATAACGTAATGAGGCATTTGTTCGTTGATTTCGCCAGCCAAGTCAATGAATTTTGTCCAGAAATTGTATCTTTTGGCCGTATAATTCAGAAAAAAAGGCGTAATGGGTATACAATGACCAGCACATTTAGGGGAAGGATAAAAAGGCATAAAGCCGTAAGGTTTTGTTTTGGCCGCTTCAATCACTTCCCAAATATCAATTCCCATTCTACCTACCAGAAGCGCCAGTTCGTTTATCATTGAAATATTGACCAAGCGGAAGGTGTTTTCCAGAATTTTGGTCATTTCGGCGGCAGTAGCCGAGCTTAAAGGAAAAACTTGGGCTTCAATAAAACTGCGGTAAAATTCAGCAGCCAGCCGGGTGCATTCTTTAGTTATACCGCCCACCGCTCTTGATACGTCTTTTAATCTATATTTTTCATTACCCGGGTCTAGCCTTTCTGGGCAATGAGCCAAAAAGAAATGCTTGCCTACCTTTAATTTGTTTTTTGCCAATGCGGGCAAAATTACTTTTTGTGTTGTCTCAGGATATGTACTGCTTTCCAAAATAATCAATTGCTCCTTTCTTAAATACTTCGCTACTTCTTTGGTCGTGGAGAGAATATAAGAAATGTCTGGATTTTTATTTTTATCCAAAGGAGTAGGGACACAAATTAAAATAATGTTCGCCTTTTTAAGGGGCAGATAATTGTTAAAAGCCGCTAATTTCTTGTTTTTAATGACTTCTTTGAGTTCTTTTGAGGAAATGTCTAAAATATAAGATTTCCCTTTGTTTACCGAATCAACTCTTTGTTTCTTAATGTCTATACCAAAAACCTGATAGCCAGCTTTGGTCAATTCCACGGCCGTAGGTAAGCCGACGTAGCCCAAACCGATTACGGCCACTTTGGCTTTTTTTGTCTTGATTAGATCTGTTAAACTGGTCATGAAAAAACTTAAAAACCAGAATCACCATCTTTCAATGGTTCTTCTGGTTTTTTCACGAATTTTATTGTAAGTCCTGTAGACCTTTTTTTCCAATTTCGGAGAAACCAACTGCAGAATCTCGTCGCCCCAAATTCGGTAAGTTCCGCCAACTTTGTATGCCTTAATAATGCCTTTCTTGAGCATTCTTTTCATTGTACTGGAGCTGATTTTCAGAAAATCCCTAGCTTCTTCGGTAGTATAAATTTTTTTAGGCTTGATTTCTTCAATCATAGAAACGGTTTTATACTAATTCTATAATAAGACACCCCAAAAGAGGTGTCAAGAGGTGTCAAGAGGTGTCAAATTAAGAGTTTTTCAAACTGTTAATTTTATTTCGGGTGGCTGGGCCGAAATAGCCCGTACCCTTTTCCAGGTCCAGAGGGTATAAAATTTCTTCAGCGTATTTCTCCTGAAAGCGGATGACCGCCGCCTGAGTTAAAGAAAGAAAATTGCCCGTAACCAGACCCTCAGGATAGATATCGGGCCCTTGTTCTTTTAAAAATTGCTGAAGGCAGCTAACTTCTACAGAATCCCATATTCCATAATAAAGATCGTTGTCAAATCTATTACAGGAAACCGGAGTTAACCCCTTGAGGGCCGCGATCTTTGCTTCATATTCGGCGATTTTTCTTTTCAGTTCTTCAATTTGCGCCAAGAGCTGATTAACTGCCTCGGGTCCCTTTTCTTTTTCAGTTTTTTCATCGACGGTAATCTTCCAAGAAAAAGAAATTGATTCTTCGTGACCATTAAATCCGGAGGTCTTGCTCTCGACAAAAGGAATAATAGTTAAAGAACTGTATTCTGCACCGAACCCGGAAAGAGTAATTTCTCCTTTTTGTTCTTCATTTAAGGAAACAAATTTAACCGAGCAGCTATTATTAAAATCGCAAACCAAATAAGGAACCTTAAAGACGACTTCGTCTAGTCCGTCAAACTCTAAAACAAGATCACTGCCACCACCAAGAAACCTGTGCCAATTCAAGCCCCAATAAGTAGTATCGTGATAATTAGACATAACGGTTTCTGCTCTTGGTAGATAATAAAAAGTGGGGGTGATATGAAAATCTTGAAGATGCTTATTCAGGTAACAATATTCATCTCCTAGATTGCAGTCGTTGACCAAAAGAGTGACCGCCCAATCGCTGAAAATTTGGGAAAAATTTTTGCCATAATTATTTTTCGTCAGAGCGTAGTTGACACTCTCGATACCTGTATAATCTGATTGTAAAGAATCAACCAAAATTTTCACCCCGTAATGGTCAACCAGATATTGGGTGAATAAATTTATCGCACCATAATCTTCTTTCTTATTAAGCCATTCCGTCAGAGAAATCTGCGAATTTCTTAAGAATTCATTAACTCTTCTTTCCAAAATACTTCCTCTATAAACGTCGTTATAACCCAAAAAGGTGGCTGAATACTCTGCCCTGGCTTCATTGAGCCAGATCTCTTCGTTGACGCCGCGAAGCAGGTTCTTCTGATTAATCGTTATTAAGTGAGTAAACTCGTGGGCCAAAAAGGCTTTAGCCTCGGGCTTATCAATATACCGGCTATTTAAATAAAGCAACTCTCTTTCGTTTGATTTCGGGTATTCAAACCTTGAATAAATATCACCAGTATTATAGTAACCGCCGGCATCGGAAATCATCGGATGGAGTAAAACGGTTATTATTTCTGAGCCATCAATGCCCGGTTTCGGCTCTGAACCAAAAGCTTTAGTTAAAGTAGGATAGATTTTTCTTTCAAATTCAATACCCAGATTATAGAAAACCACGTCCAAGCTTTGCCTTTCTGCGCGACTAAGTTCCTCCCACCAAATCTTATCAGCATAAAAATATAACTGGTCAGTGCTTTTTACTAAAACAGCGGTTAGTTCCTTTCTGCCCTGCGAATCATAAGAAGGGTCAACGTTAAAATCAACTTCTCCGTCAATAGTTTGCGCATCGATAACTAAAGGCACCAGCAAAGAAATGGCTAAAGTTATAACAAGTTTTGATTTAAAATTTCTAAACATTTAAGGTCAATATTGCGTTTTCTTATTATAACAAAAATTCTCAGAGAAACAAAAGCTCCCGGAGAAATCCGGGAGCTAATGAGCCTCACAAGGAAAGGCGATTAGTCGGTAAGATATAGCGTTGATGTCTTAATATCCTCTACCATCCAGTTGGTATTATCCCAGGCGTTAGTGGTCCCACCGTCAGTCGTGTCCCAAGTAAAGAGGGACAGATAGAAGGAGAAGAACCCAGCAGTTCCGGCGTTATTGTCAAGATAACCGGCAACAGTAAATGTTTGTGATTGATCCTCAGCTACTCTGTAGGAATTGGCAGCTGTGGCGGTCAAACCTGTCGTGTCAAGGTTATATTCAGAGGTTGAAGCGGTACTTGAACCAACTATATCAGTTGCTGTGGCCGAAACAAAGATGTCGCCTCCTAAGGCAGTCACCCTAAATTTAAGCTCAGCATTGGCTTTGTCAGTTTGGTCTTCAACCAATGAAAGTGATTGGCTGACAAGGTCAATATCAGGAACCACTTCCCAGAAGTAAATGGCGTTTCCTGCGGCTGAACCGGCGTAAGTACACGCTTCTTCGTTAGCGCTAGCTGCAAGAACATCATCAGCTGCAATTGACGCAGTAACAGTGCCAGCGGTGCTAGTGGCAGCATACTCTACTTCAACCGTCAATGTCTTGGTAGTATCTTCAGCGATATCTACTTCAAGGTCAGTGAAGGACGTAGTGGCAGCTGCTGCTTCACTACCAATGGCGGTAGTCCCGTCATAAAGCTTCACAGCATTAATGTTGGTAGTAGTAGAGAGAGTAACTGTAACAGTTCTCACTCGAGCACTACTTCTGGTTACTGCTAGGTCAAAGGCTAGAACTTCATGTTGTGTCGCCGTGTCAGGATCAATTACAGCAAAACCTTCTTCAGGAGTATCAGCATTGATTTTTGTCTCAATTCTGGCTCCCAAACCAGCAGCGGCAACAGTAAACTGTCTGTTCCCAGCACAGGTTGCATACTGGTAAATTCTGGCTGTATCTACTCCTCTAATGGCGTCTGCTCCGGTAGTCATAGTTAGGGCTCCAGGAGTTCGAGGTATCGTCGGCGTGTTTACCTTGATGGTAATATCCTTTGTCCCGCCCTCCGAAACGTCTATGTCCAAACCGGATAATCTTAACCGATAGTCAGTGCCAAATGTTATCTCTGAAACGGTTCCAGAATCAATATCAGTTCCTTTGACCGGATCGTCTCCATCGTAAAGGGCAAGATAATCTATCTTGTGCCACGGAACAGCGTCAAAGTTGATATCAATCCTGTTAACTGTAATATCAGAATCTCTTGCCTTAAGTTCAATAGCACCGACCGCTACATCTGAAGCTCCCCAGTTAACCTCAACGCCAGTTGGGGTTGGAAGCCATCTGGCAGTTAACCAGCCTTCCTCTGGTTCAACAACCTCCTCTTTACACAAGCCGGCTTCACATACATAGTCATCTGGACAATCAGCATCGGTTTCACATTCAACTGCCGGCACACATTCTCCGCCGACACATATGAAACCTGACAGACAGTCATCATCTTCAACGCACTCAGGTCCTGTCAGCATTTCGTCTAAGACAGGCCTGGTAGCTGGACCGACATAGCCGGTTCCGGCTGTTAGTCCTATTGGAGTTAGAATTTCAGCCGCGTATTTGTTCTGGAACTTGACAACAGCTCCGTGGGTCAAAGGACCAAAGAAGGTTGTCTCATTTCCAGGAGAACCAGCCGCGCCAGCTGCGGCGTCAAGCTGAGTTGCAGGATCGGTATTAAGCAATGCCTGCAAGCATTTGACATCGTCACCGCTTATGCCTTGATACAAGTCTCTGGTAAAGCTAGTCATACCAGCACAAGCTGCTGGAACACCAGCCGCCGGGGTTGTACCACCAAGCAGAGCCGTATATAGAGTTAATAATTCATCGTATTTGTCCTGTAGCTTTTCAAATTGATCCATGAGTTCGTCCCACTCTTCCTGTGTTACTCCTTGAGCCACACCAGGAAACATTGTCAACGCCATGGCTAGACAGACCATTCCTGCTAAAATCTTTTTTGTCATATTTTTTTGTTATGAGTTATAACTTATTAATTAATTATTTTTTTCTGTCGCGTCGACCATTTCATTTCATTCGCGACTTATCTCACCCCGTAGAGAAATTTTGAACAATAATTATTTCTGCGGGCTTGGCCCATTCGAAATTCTTCTGCGGGATTTATGTTTTAGTCACGAATTTCACCCCATACCGAAACGAATTTTCTGGCACCGGGGTTGCGACTTTCAATTGTTAAAGATGGAGTATGTATTTTTTTACTTTTCTTCGCTTGTTTCCCCTTCTTTCTCTTCCAGGTCTTCCAATTCTTCTTCTGCTTCTTCCTCCGTTGTCCCTTCCTCTTCTTCCACGTCTTCTACTGTTTCTTCGGTCTGAATTTCCTCAAGAGATTCTTCTATTGTTTCCGTGGTAGTAGGTGGTTTATTGAATTCGTTCTGAAATAAAATTAGAGCTCCGGAATATTTTTCTTCTTCAATTAGTTGCTTCATCTGGCTTAAAACTTCCTCTTGTCCCTCAGTTAAGGTGCTAGCTTCTAAAGCAGAAATCAAATCCTCGGCATAAAGCTTATCTGAGCTTTGTTTTAATTCTTCAAGCTCCTCTTCTCCGAAAGCCACTCCCAAGGTCTGACTGATTGTTTGGGCTTTTTCTTCAATTTCGTCAACAATTTTTTTAACCTCCGCTGGACTGGAAGCTTTAGCTAAATTTTTATTCGCCTCGGAAATACTGGCCCGGGTTTCATTAATAGCTGAGGGCAAATTCTTAACCCGATTCTCTTGGGCAACCTGAGCTAGTTCTTCTAATCTCTTATTAGTTAATTCTAATTGAACTAGGGGTAGTTCTTCCTCAGAAACAAAAGCTGATTGCACTCTTTCGGTAACCTTTTTCATCGAATAAAGTTTTTCGCCGGGCAGAGATTTTTGGGCAAATGTAAAGGTCCCAAAAAGGCCGGCAAAAACGAAAAAAGCCGCCAGTCCGGCATAAGCCGGCTTGGCAAAAATCATCCGAAAAGTTGAAAGAATTATCGCGAATGGACTCTCCTGTTTTGCCTTTTGTTCCTGACCAAGAATCTCGTCTTTAACCAAAACAGCCCAGTCCTGGCTGGGTTTAATCTGGCGAAGTTCTCGAAGTTTCGCAATGAGCTCTTTCTCTTCCATTCTTAAAATATGACGAAATTTCGAGGGTTTTATTACACCTCTTTTATCTCTTTTTGTTAATTTCTGTTTTTAACGCTTTAAGGGCGCGGTGCAGTAGGACACGAGTAGCTTCTTCTGACCTATCTAAGAGTTCAGATACCTTAGGAATAGGTAGGTCATCAAGGTAGTGCCAAATAATTACATCTTGATAATCATCTTTCAGTCCAGTTAAAGCTGTCCTAATCACATGAAGATCAGATCTCAAGATAGCTGCTTCTTCTAAATCCTCCCGGGGGTCAATAATCGGCGTTAATTCAACCGAAACAGTCCGGGTCTTGCCTTTTTCTCGATAATGGTCAATAACCAGATTACGGGCGGTCCGGTATAAAAATGCCTGAGGATTTCCAATTGGGTTTCCTTCGCTCTGTTTAAACTTCTCCCATGTTCTTAAAAAAGTTTCCGAACACAAGTCCTGGGCAATTTCTTGAGAATTAACCTTTAAAAAAATAAATCGGTAGATTTTATCAATATTTTGATCGTAAATTTTGCTAAATATTTTTCTAAGGTCTTCCATAATACTATCTATAATATATGTATCTATGTCCGACTCTTGTCCTAGCTTTTAACTCTCTTTTAATTCATAAAAGGTATCGTTTCGCTCGCCTACTCTTTCAATTATACCCTTTTTTAATAAGCTCTCAAAATCTCTTCTTAAGGTTCTTTTGGTTACTTCCGGGAAAACCTGCTTTACCTGCCAAACCTGAGCCCGGCCGTTCTCTTTTAAAAACTCCAGTATCTTTTCCTGCCGTAAATTTACGGTACCTGTAACAGCGTGTGAAATCTGCTTAGGGAGGCTTTCTGCTATTTCTTTTACCGGCTTTTCCAAAAGTTTTGGCGGTTCCAGAGAAGACTCAATATCTTTTTTAATTTCGTCTTTTATCTTATTATATTCTTCCTGAATTCTCAAGAGCTCGGAAACAGCTACCCAGTTTTGGGCTTTGGCCACCTCAAAAAAACTATCAAGAACCTCCAAGCCTTTTTCATTCTGATTAGCTAAAATATCATCAGCCACCTCGCGCATTTTATAACGCAAGGGTTCCTTCTTTGGAAAAAGCAAGGTTAGCTTGTAAAGATTATTTGTCAGTTGAATTAGGTTATTTTTGTCCATAGCACGTTTTCCTAATATATCAGAAATTAGTAATGATGGCAACCATTTTTAGTTCCCCGCACTTTTTCTGCTATTCAGTCAATAAATATCACGCATCTCATTTTTCGTCGCACTACGCATCACTGAGGACCTAAATGGGGGCTTAGGTTCTCAATGGTGCGTAGTGCGACGAAAAAAAATCGCCCTTTTAGCGATAAAAAATGTCTAACAATAGGCTTAAAATAAAACTTTAAAGTCCGGAGAAGGTGCGGATGACGGAAACAGGAATAACTACAATTCTTCCCTCTCTGTCAACGGTATTCAGCCCCAAAATTCTCGCTTCAATGTCAAATAAGGCACTGCCAGACAAAGTATTTTCTTCTGAAATATTTGTCTGAATCAAATTTTCGTCAAAACTCGTGACAATCCCCTCGTTGACTCTGAAGCCTAACAGCTCGGCGCCGACCAAGAAAACCCTTTCGCCTAATTTTAATTTTTCTAGGTCGGCAAAACCAAGGCTTGACAGATTGGTTTTTTCAAGCCTTATTAAGGCTAAATTATTTTCTAGGTCCCTCTTCAAAATTTCAAAGGATACCGATTCTTCGTCAACAAAAAAATTGAAAGTTGACCCTTGGGGAACCAGTTCGGCTAAAGTGACGATTAAGCCGTCGGAGGTCAAAATTAAACCTGAGCCCTCTAAAATTTTTCCCGCTTTGGTTTCGGTCTTTACTCTGGCGATTGCTTTTTCTGCTCTTTCAATGGCATCTTTAAGGGCAACGTTTTCCTGGATATAAAATTCTTTTGTTTCAATGACGTTAACCGGAAACTGATCTAATCTGTAATGATAAAAAAGCGGCCTTTCAATAAAGTAGGGCCAGAGAATTTGGTCAGCAAAAATCCCACCGACCATTCCGATGATAAAAATAGCTAAAATTTTAAAAATATTTTTAAGCATAAAATCCAAATGCTATTAAAAAATCTGGACTATCTATCTTACTAAAGATTTTTCTCTCTTACGAGGGGTTCTCGTTAAATCTTTGGCTGTGCGAAAGATGATTTGACCAGCCTCCAAGTCAATTACTACGCACTCCCCTTTTTTAATTTCGCCAGAAACAATTTTCAAAGAAAGCGGGTCCAAAACCTTTTTCTGAATGACTCTTTTCAAGGGTCGGGCGCCCAGATTTTGATCAAAACCCTTTTCAGCCAGAAATTGTTTAGCCGGTTCGGAGACCTTAATTTCAATCTTCTTCCCATCTAATCTTTCAGCCACTTTGGCTACTTCCAGATCAACAATTTTTTTAATCTCTGACTTACCCAGAAAATTGAAAATAATGATTTCATCAATCCGGTTTAAAAATTCCGGCCGGAAATTTTCTTTCAGAGAAGCTAAAACTTTTGTTTTTAAGCTTTCTTTTTGGCTAATTTTCTCATCGCCGCCAATAAAACCCATGGCCGCTTCCTGAGCAATAATATTTGAGCCAACATTTGAAGTCATAATCAGAATGGTGTTTTTGAAGGAAGCGGTTCTTCCTTTGGCGTCGGTTAATCGGCCGTCTTCTAAAATCTGAAGTAAAATATTGAAAACCTTGGGATGGGCTTTTTCTATTTCGTCCAGCAGGATAACACTGTAGGGCCGGCGCCTGATTTTTTCCGTTAATTGACCGCCTTCCTCGTAGCCAACATATCCGGGAGGACTACCTATCATTTTGGAAACAGTATGGTCTTCCATATATTCTGACATATCTAAGCGAACTAGGGCATTCTCGTCATTAAATAGAAATTCGGCTAAAGCCCGGGCGGTCTCAGTTTTCCCCACGCCGGTCGGGCCTAAAAACATAAAGGAGCCCAAGGGTCGATTCTCTTCGGAAATACCAGCCCGGGAACGCCTGATAGCGTGAGCGATAGCTTCTATGGGCTCGGGTTGACCAATAACTCTTTTTTGCAAAATCTCTTCCATTTTTTCCAGTTTTTTAACTTCCTCTTCCAGCAATCGGGTGACCGGAATACCTGTCCAACGGGAAACCACTCTAGCTACTTCCTCCTCGGTCACTTCTTCTTTCAAAATGGGCCGGTTTTTTTGGAATTGAGCTAATTTTCTTTCAGCCGCTTTCAGGTCTTTCAAAAGCTGGGGAATCTTTCCGTATTTCAATTCGGCCACTTTTTGTAAATTGGCTTCGGTTTCACCCCTTTCTACTTGAAAACGGGTTGTCTCTATTTCTTTTTTAAGGTTTTTTATCTTAGTAATGGTTTCTCTTTCCGACTGCCATCTAGCCGTAATCTCTTTTGTCTTTTCTTTTAAGTCAGCTAATTGGCGGGAAAGCGCTTTTTTGCGGCTGGAAGGCTTCTCTTTTTTTGTTGCCGCCTGCTCTATTTCTAATTTTTGAATTTCTTTTTTGAGATTTTCTAATTCCGCCGGTTCTGACTCAATTTCTAACCTTAAAGCTGACATAGCTTCATCCATTAGGTCAACGGCCTTGTCGGGCAAAAACCTGTCGGTAATATAGCGAGCAGCCAACTGAGCGCAAGCCACCAAGGCGGAGTCTTTAATTTTTACTCCGTGATGCAGCTCGTATTTGTCTTTAATCCCTCGCAAGATGGAAATAGTGTCTTCAATCGAAGGTTCTTGAACTAAAATCGGTTGAAATCTCCTCTCTAAAGCTGGGTCTCTTTCTAAATACTTCTGATATTCTTTTAAAGTGGTGGCGCCGATGGCTCTTAATTCTCCGCGGGCTAAAGCTGGTTTCAAAAGATTTGAGGCGTCAATGGCGCCTTCGGCAGCTCCCGCTCCAACTAAAGTATGCAGTTCGTCGATAAATAAAACATATCGGCCGGCCGCCCGATTGATTTCCCTGAGTAGGGCTTTGATTCTGTCTTCAAATTCACCCCGATATTTTGTGCCAGCTACCAAAGCTCCTAAATCCAAGCCAATAATTTCTTTTTCTTTTAAGGACTCGGGTACCTGCCCAGAAACAATTTTTTGCGCCAAGCCTTCAACAATAGCCGTCTTCCCAACCCCAGCTTCACCTAACAAAACCGGATTATTTTTCGTGCGTCTTGATAAAACTTGCATCAATCTTCTAATTTCATTTTCTCTACCAACAACCGGGTCTAGTTTTCCCTGTCTGGCTTGATTGGTTAAATTTCTGGCGTATCTTTCAATGACTTGGTATTTTGTTTCCGGCTCCGGGTCAGTGATTCTAGCTCCACCCCGAATCTGAGCCAATTGCTTTAAAAAGGTTTCATAATCTAATTTGCCAAAATCTAAGGTAGTGGTTCCGCCGCTTGGCTGCAAGAAGGCAGCCTTATCTAAAATTTCTTTGGCTTTTGTTTCTGAAGCTAAAAGAGATAAAAATAAATGCTCAACGGAAATAAAGTCATCCTGCATTTTCATTGCTTCCTGTCTGGCTCGATCAAGAACCTTGGCCATATCTTGAGTTAAATAAAATTGGCCGAAGGTCTGGGGTTGAGCAACAACTGGCAGCCGTTCTAGCGCTAATTTGGCTTTTCTTTTTATTCCTTCGATATCAGCCCCCAATCGCTGAAGTAAATTTAAAACCACGCTTTCTTCCTGCGAAAGCAAAGCGTAAAGCAAATGCAAGGCATCAATCTGCTGCTGCCCTCTTTCCCGGGCTAAATCTTGAGCATGAAGTATGGCCTCTTGGGCTTTATGGGTAAATTGTCCTCCGTTCATAGTCAAAAGTTTTTGAATCTAGTTCATTATTATTCTACTACAAAATCTGTAAAAAAAGCAAACCCCTATTTGGGGATTTATTGGCTTTGGAGGTTGATAGATTTTTTATTCACTTCTCTCTTC
This sequence comes from Parcubacteria bacterium DG_74_1, assembly GCA_001303125.1. Classification (GTDB taxonomy): domain Bacteria; phylum Patescibacteriota; class Minisyncoccia; order Minisyncoccales; family DG-74-1; genus DG-74-1. The sequence continues at coordinate 83,411 of LJNE01000002.1, forward strand.
CAGAATCACTTCAATATTTCTCTCCTCGCTGTCACGAAGAATTTTTAAAACTACTCGATCGCCAGGATCATATCTGACAATTATTTTGGCCAAAGTATTGTCGGTGGTAATTTTTTCGCTATTAAATTCTAAAATAATATCTCCTTCTTTTAGTCCTGCTTTCTCTGCAGCTGAATTCGGGAAAATTGCTGGTTCGCCCAATGTTCCTTTCTGAGCCCAAGCACCGTAATTTACCGGCAAATTGTTTTCTTCTTGTATTGTTTCGTTAATAACAACATATCTTACACCCAAAAACGGGTAAACAATTTTACCCAATGTTTTTACCTGCTCTATGCCCTTCTTGGCTTTATTAATCGGAATAGCAAAACCGATATTTTCTCCACCAACCACCGTAGCACTATTAATTCCGATAACTTCTCCTTTCAGGCTCAAAAGCGGCCCCCCGGAATTTCCCTGATTAATAGCGGCGTCAGTTTGAATAACGTCTTCCAGGGTTTCAACCAAGCCGCCGCCAGAAGCGGTAATAGTTCTTGCTAAGCCGGAAATTACTCCGACCGAAATCGAGTTTTGAAATTCTCCCAAAACATTACCGATGGCAATGACTGTCTGGCCGATTTGCAAACCACCTGAGTCGCCGAGTTCGACGGTCGGAAAGGGCTCTTCCGATTCAATTCTTATTACAGCCAAATCCTGAACCGGGTCTCGGGCTAAAACCTCGGCCGGAAAAGTTCTTCCGTCGTTGGTCAAAACAGTATAATCAGCATCGTCACTCAGTACAACGTGCTTATTAGTCAAAATCATTCCGTCTCCAGAAACAATAAAACCCGACCCTCCGCCAACTTCCTGTTTTTCGATTCTTTTCTGTAAGGGAACATCTTCAAAAGGAGTAAAATAATACTGTTCAACATATTCGGTAATGATAATACTGACTACCGCTCCGGAAACTTCATTAACCGCATTAATAATTGCCTCCTCCTGAGTGGTTTGAGGAAGATAAACCGGTTCTTTTTCCAAAATTGTTTCCTTTTCAACTGTGCTTGGCTCAGGAATCTCAATGCTCAATTCCGCAAGTTGATTTTTAATTTCGGCGTAAAAATAGTTTCCGGTAATCAATCCGCCTATTCCGCCAAAAATAAAAGCACCGAGTAAGAATAAAAAGATATTAAAAGCTCGACCCTTGGGAAACCCTGGTTTTTTAAATCCTGGCGGTTCAAATTTTGGTAATTCGTAAATTGGCATAATGTTATAAACTTAATTCTTGGTGAATCTTTTCTGTTACTGGAATGCCTACCTTTTCAAAAATTTCTAAGGCCTTTTTTTCTATTTCAATTAAGTCTTCTTTAGTATCGCCTTCAAACCGACATTTTATGTATGGGGTGGTATTAGCCGCTCGCGCTAAGGCCCAACCGTTTGGAAAATTAATTCTTGCTCCGTCAATATCAATAAAATCGTAATTATTTTCTCTAAGATAATCCTGTAAATTCTTAATAATTTTAAACTTCGCCTCGTCAGTGGTATCTATAAAAACCTCGGGGCTGGCATAATAGCGAGGCAAATTATCAACATATTCAGCAAGATCTTTCTGTTTAGAGGCAATTTCAGCTAATTTTAAAGAAGCAAAGATAGCATCGTCGCAAAGATAATAATCAAGAGGAAAAAGAAAATGTAAAGTAATTTCTCCTCCGAAAACGGCACCGGTTTCAATAATCTTATTGATAACTGCGTTATGATGAGAAACAGAAAAATAAGTTTCAACTCCCTGTTTTTTCATCTCATCTAAAAAGGCTTTAGAAACCCTCATATCATGAACAACGGGGCCCTTTTTATTTTGGAGGACCTGTCTGGCTAGCATCAAAAGACAGGAGTCACCGCTAACAACATGACCTCGGTTATCTAACACCCCTATTCTATCACCGTCACAATCATAAACGAATCCTATATCTGCTTTTCGTTTCAAAACTTCCTTTTTGGCATCTTCAAGATTTTCTTCTTCATACGGGTCCGGTAAATGATGAGGGAAGGTGCCGTCAAAGTCGCCATAAAGAGTTTTTGTCTGACAACCAAGCTTCTGAAAAATTTTTTCGGGTAAAAATCCGGTTGCCCCATTACTAGAGTCAATAACAATCTTTAATGGCCTTTTAAAATTAGTCCTACCGGTGACATAATCTAGGTAGTCCTGAGAAGGATTGAGGGCAGTAATTTTACCTTTTTGGAAAGACGTTTTTGTTCCTTTGTTTTTGAGAACTAACTCTTTCAGTTTTTCTAAATCTTTACCGATAACGTCTTCTGAAGTTTCTTCACCTGGTTTTTTAACGTGGAGAGTTAAACCATTGTGTTCTTTTGGGTTATGAGAACCGCTTACCATAATGCCACCATCAAGCTGATAATGGAAGATTGAAAAATAAAATAGAGAATCTGGCGCAATATTAATATCAATCACCTCTTTACCAATCTCTACTAAGGCTTTTCTGACAGCTTTAGCCAAAGAAGGAGAGCTTAGTCTTGGATCTCGGGCAACAACTATTTTTTGGGCCTGAGAATATAAATCCCCAAAAGCTTTGGCAATCCGATAAGCTACCTCTTCATTTAAATTAGTAGGATAAATTCCTCGAATATCGTAAGCTCGGAAAATATTAGAATTAATCTTGCTTTCCATATACATATATTATATGATGTTTTTATGAGCTTTTCAATCGGTATTGTTGGATTACCTAATGCCGGCAAATCCACCCTCTTCAAAGCTTTGACCAAAAAACCGGTTGATATAGGCCCCTATCCCTTTACCACTATTCACCCCAATGTCGGAATAGTCCAAGTTCCTGACGAAAGATTGGAAAAAATCGCCGAGACAATAAAACCAGAGAAGGTCACCCCCACCATTATTGAATTTATTGATATTGCCGGTTTAGTAAAGGGTTCCCATAAAGGCGAGGGTTTGGGTAACCAGTTTTTGGCTCAGATTAGAAATTGTGATGCTATTTTAGAGGTAGTCAGGGTTTTTGAAGACCCGCGGGTTAAAAACACCACCGGCAAGATTGATCCGGCCAGCGACATTGAAACAATAAAAATTGAGTTGGAACTGAAAGATATGGAATCAAAAGAGAAAGAAAATCTTCTGGGCAAAAAACCGGTTATCTATCTTTTGAATATTAACGGTAAAACTTCCTATCAAGCGCCGGGAAATGAACATTTAGCCATAAACCTTAAAGATGAGGCCGAAATGTTTGAATTATCAGAGGCAGAAAAGAAAGAATTAGAAATGAAATCTCAGCTTGACCGATTAATTCTCAGCTGTTACAATGTTCTTGATTTAATTACTTTTTATACGATAACCGGCGGTAAGGAAACGCGCGCCTGGACAATGAAAAAAGGCCTTACCGCTCCTGATGCCGGTGGAGTGGTTCATACCGACTTTAAAGAAAAATTTATCCGGGCTGAGGTAGTTAACTGGCAGAAATTAGTAGAAGCTGGTAGCTGGAAAGAAGCTAGGGAACGGGGCTGGATTCAGACAGTCGGCCGAGATTACATAGTTAAAGACGGCGACGTAATAGAGTTTAAAATATAATTGTGAGATATTACGAATTAACCATTAACACTAAAGAAGCAGATTCCCTTTTAGAAAGGGTGGTTTCTTATCTTCCAAGTCCGCCCGCCCAGCAACAAAAACAAACTTCTTTTCTAACTTTGGAGTTTTATACGGAACCGGAAAAAATTAAAGAACTAGAAAAAAAGCTCAAAGAAGACTCTTTAAGGTATATAATTCTAGCCAAAGAGCCGCCCAAAAAAACCCTCGCTAAACCAATAAGAAAAATAGGAAAGACCGCCAAGCCTAAAGTAGAATTGAAGGAAATAGAAAAAAAGTTAGAAGAGATATTAGAAGAACCCTAAAGGTCGGAAAAAATAAAAAAGCATCAAATGAATCTTAATAAAGCTATTTTAATTGGAAGATTAACTCGCGATCCGGAAATGCGCTCCTTACCTTCTGGTCAACCGGTAGCTTCTTTTGGATTAGCCACTAATCGGGTTTTTGTTGGAAAGGACGGCCAGAAACAAGAACAAGTTGAATTTCACAACATTGTTCTTTTCGGAAGACTGGCGGAAATTGCTGCCCAGTACTTAAAAAAGGGGGCTCTGGCGATGATTGAAGGAAGAATCAGAACTAGAAATTGGCAAGACAGCCAAGGAAGTCAACGCTCGCGCACTGAGATTGTAGCTGAAAGAATGCAATTGGGTCCTCGAGCAGCAGGCAGGGTCATACCACCAACCGAACCAGAAAAGGAAAATCCGCCAACAGAAGAAATACCAATTATCGAAGAAGAAGGAGAAATTAACGTAAAAGATATCCCCTTTTAGTTTTTAGAACCTTCCTATATTGGAAAGGGGCCGGAGAAAAATTTCGGTTGCCGAGTTGCACAAGCAACAAGGCGCTCGCTGAAGGCATTATTTTATCTTGCGCTCCACTTCATTCAGTTTCAAAAGAGCGGACAAATATATTACTCATGAACGACTAATTTTTTATTACCACTATGCCTTGTTTTTTTTGTCAAAGAAACATTAAAGAAATTGATTTTAAAGACACTGAGCTTTTAAAAAAGTTTCTTTCTGGTTTAGGTAAAATTAAGGCAAAAAAAAGAACCCGAGTCTGCTCGAGTCACCAGAGAAAGTTAGCTCGGGCAATAAAACGGGCCCGGAATTTAGGACTGCTTTCTCATATTGTCAAATAGGTTTTTCTTCATTCTATCGGCAATTTCCGGATTTTCTTTTAAAAAGATCTTGCTCGCCTCCATCCCTTGACCCAATTTAGTACTTTCAAACTGAAGCCAACTGCCGGCTTTTTTTATTATATCCAATTTCAGGCCGGTATTGATAAGGTCGGCCAGCCGGGAAATTCCTTCATTGTAATAAATATCAAATTCGGTCGTTTTGAAGGGGGCGGCCACTTTATTTTTGACAATTTTGGCTTTTACCCTATTGCCGACAACCTCCTCTCCCTTTTTTATCTGGGCGGCTCGTCTCAAATCAATTCTTACTGAAGCGTAAAACTTCAGGGCTAATCCTCCTGGCGTGGTTTCCGGATTACCAAACAAAATTCCCACTTTCATTCTCGTCTGATTAAGAAAAATGACTACGGTCTTTGTTTTAGAAATAATCCCGGAAAGCTTACGCAGCGCTTGCGACATTAAACGCGCTTGAAGACCAATTTGGAATTCACCCATTTCGCCGGCAATTTCCGCCTGAGGAACTAGGGCTGCTACCGAATCAATAACAATAACATCAACCTCGCCCGACTTGACTAGGGTTTCAACGATTTGTAAGGCCTGCTCACCCGAATCGGGTTGAGAGATTAATAAATCATCGATATTAACTCCAATTTTTTTAGCGTAATCTGGGTCTAAAGCGTGCTCGGCATCGACAAAAGCAGCTACCCCAGATTTTTTCTGAGCCTCGGCACAGATATGGAGGGCTAATGTACTTTTGCCGGAACTCTCTGGGCCGTAAATCTCAATTACTCGACCTCGCGGCACGCCGCCAACTCCTAAGGCCATATCAAGAGAAATGGAACCCGTGGGAATAATATCAACGTCAACCGGTCTGGCTTCTCTCAATTTCATTATGGCTCCTTCGCCAAAACGCTGCTTAATTTCCGAAACTGCTTCTTGCAAATCGCTCTCCTCTGTTTTTTCTTTTCTCTTTGCCATATTTTTATACTAGCAGTAAATTTTTAAATTCTCAATTTTAAATTTGGGTCTAAAAATTTTTTGTTATACTTTCTCCCATTCTCCGTCCTCTTCGTCGGTCTTGATATAAACCTCTCTTGGCTTGGCCCCCTCACCAGGGCCTACTACCCCCCTTTCTTCCAAAATATCAATTAATCTGGCTGCTCGAGCATAACCAATCCTTAGTCTTCTTTGTAAAAGAGAGGCTGAGGCCTTTCTGGCCTCCTTAACTACTCTTTTCGCTTCTTCATACAAAGGATCTTCGCCGGTTTCAAATTCAGTCCCTCCTTTTCCTTGAAAAAAAGATAAGGTATCTCCTTCTTCCAGGACTTCTTCGGTCAAAGATGGATAAGAAGAATCTAAGGAAGTGGTAACTTTTGTTTCTAGCCAACTGACCACCTTCTTGACCTCTCTTTCTGAAACATAGGCGCCTTGAATCCTTTTTGGCTTGGTAATTTCAGCTGAAATAAAAAGTAGGTCTCCCGAGCCCAAAAGTTTTTCAGCTCCGGCCATGTCTAAAACCGTTCTTGAATCAACTTGACTGGCAACTTGGAAAGTAATCCGGGAAGTAATATTCGCCTTAATTAGACCGGTAATGACCTCGACGGATGGTCTTTGGGTAGCAACCACTAAATGGATACCGACGGCCCTGGCCATCTGGGCCAATCTGACAATCCCCGCTTCCACCTCTCTTCCTCGGGCGGCCATCAAATCAGCCAACTCATCAATAATTAAAACGATATAAGGAACAGAAGGCTCACCTTCTCTCAGGGCTTTCTCGTTGTAACTAATAATGTCTCGGGAGCCGTTGACAGACAGCATATCAAACCTTCTTTCCATTTCAGATATCAGCCATTTTAGGGCACTTACCGTTTTTTGGGCGTCGAAAATAACCGGAGACAGAAGATGGGGTAACTCTTTATAGATTGAGAACTCCACTCGTTTGGGGTCAATTAAAATAAATCTCAAACTTTCCGGAGAATTGCGATAAAGCAAAGAAAGAATCATACTGTTTAAGAATATTGTCTTACCCGTACCCGTACTACCAGCTACTAATAAATGGGGCATCCGACCCAAGTCAGCATAAACCGGATTACCCGAAACATCTCTCCCCAAGACCAAAGCCAAATCAGAAAGAGAGCTTTGAAACTGAGGAGCAGCAATTAATTCTCTTAATCTAACCTGAGCTCGGATTCGATTGGGAATTTCAATGCCAACCAAGGGTTTACCGGGAATTGGTGCTTCTATCCGGATGGGATGACTAGCTAAAGCCAAGGCTAAATCATTCGAAAGTGTGGTAATTTTTGACAACTTTATGCCGTCGGCCGGCTTGAGGGTATACTGGGTAACGGTTGGGCCGACATTAATTCCTGACATCTCTACTGGAATCTCAAAATTCTCCAGGGTTTTCTTAATAATGGCTGAGTTAATTCTGATATCGCCGGCAGTTGGTTTCTCCTTCTCTGAGTCTAACAATTCCAGGGGCGGACGTTGATATTCTCCCCTAAAGCTTTTGGTGACTGAATTAATTGGCTGGGCTTTTAATTCTAGAGAAGGCTCAGTAATAATTTCTTTTTCTTTCTTGATTTCTCCGACATCAGCCGGAGGCAACGGCTCAACTTCTTTTATTTTAAAAGAGGGGGCAAAAATTTTTTTGATTAAACTTGGCTTAGCCGGCGCTTCTGTTTTCGCTTTCTCAGCTTCAGCGGAAAAGCTGGCCGGCCGCTTTAATAAATGCCAGAAAATTAAACAGGAAATCAAAATTACTCCAGCAAAAATAATTAGGCTAACCCAAAAGCCAAAAAATCGGAAAAGAAAGTGGGCTGTTAAGTAACCCAGCCAGCCACCCTCCTTCAAATCTAATTCTAGAATGCCAAAGATGCCACTAAATCCCAAAATGAAGAGTAAAACAGCTAAAATTAAGGCAAAAAGAAATTTTTTATACCTTACCAAGAAGAAAGTCAAACCAGTCAGTACCAAGACTAAGGGCAAAAGAAAAACCGTTCTGCCGATTGATAAGTTGAACCCGGCAAAAATACTACTGCCTACCCAACCAGCTTGTTCAATAAAACTCAAAGCAACGATTACCGCCAGTAAAAAAGTTACCACTCCGCCAATTTTCCTTTTGATTTCTTCGGGTAAGGCAAAACGGCCGAGCTTTTTTGACTTCTCAATAATTTTCTTTTTATTTCTTTTCCCCATTTCTCTTCTATTCTAACACAAAAAGATACTTATAGATACCTGTAAAGTCTGACTGCGATACTTACAGCAGATATTAACTGCAATAAGTATCGCGGACGGCAACGAACAAATATCAATAAGTATCAAGCAATATCAGTCGGTTTTCCTAAAGCCAGTTCCTGCCGGAATTAGCTTTCCAATAATCACATTTTCTTTTAATCCTCTCAATTTATCTTCCTTGCCTTCGATGGCTGCCTTAATCAAAACTCGCGAGGTCTCTTGAAAAGAAGCGGCTGATAAAAAGGAATCAGTAGTCAAAGCCACTCGGGAAATGCCAAGCAAAATCGGGGCCCCCTTAGCAGGTTTTTTCTTTTCCTTCTTTAACCTGGCATTTTCTTCTAAAAATTTTGCTTTCTCAACGACCTCGCTGGCCGTGAAAAAGGAGTCACCAGGCTCTTTAACTCTGATTCGGGAAAATATCTGCCGAACTATTAGTTCTAGGTGTTTGTCATGAATCTGGGCTCCCTGAGAAATATAAATCGTCTGGATTTCCTTAATCATATACCGCCAACTTTCTTCTATGCCCGCTAACTTAAAAACTTCTTTCAGGTCTAAGCTTCCTTCGCAAAGCGGTTGGCCGGCTTTCACCTTTTGACCTTCTTTAACCCAAATGGCGCAGGGAGCGGGAATTTGATATTCAAGAATTTCAGTTTTGCGCTTTTTTGATACCTTCGCCGATGAGTCGGATTTCTTAGGTTTTATTTTTACTATCTTTTGAGGAGTGATCTCAACTACCGTTCCTTCGGCTGCAGCTATTTCCGCCTTGCCTGAAGGTGTCCTGGCTTCAAAAATTTCCTGAACTCTAGGCAAGCCGAAAGTAATATCACCTCCGCCAGCTACTCCACCTGCATGGAAAGTTCTCATAGTCAATTGAGTTCCCGGTTCGCCAATTGCCTGAGCAGCAACAATTCCGACTGCCTCGCCGACTCTAACTAATTTATTATATCCTAAATCCCAGCCGTAACATTTTTGGCAGACCCCTCTTAAGGATTGACAACTTAAAACCGAGCGGACCTTTATTTTTTCCAATCCTTTTTTAATTATTTTTTCTCCTTTTTCCCAGTCAATAACTTCTCCTTTCTTCAAAACACCTCGAATATCTTCAAGAGAAACTCGGCCAATTATTTTTTCTAAAAAATTCTGGCCAATTTCGTCTGCATCCCGTTTGAAAATCTCAATTCCGTTTTCTGTCTTACAATCTTCTTCTGAAATGACTATTTCATGAGCAACGTCAACTAACCTTCGGGTTAAATAACCAGCTGTGGAAGTTCGCAGGGCAGTGTCGGCCGTTCCTTTTCTAGCGCCATGAGTTGAGATAAAGTATTCCAAAACACCAAATCCTTCTTTATAAGAATTTTTGACCGGCAACTCAATAATCTGGCCTAAGGGATTAATCACCAATCCTTTCATTCCGGTCATCTGAACCGGCTGGCCCCAGCTACCTCGGGCTCCGGCATCAACGATTTGAAAAACTGGCCCATCTGGAGGCAGGGTTTCAGGGACCTGAATTTCAATCTCGCTTTTGGCTTTTGTCCAAATGCCGATGATCTTAGCTTGTTTCTCTTCTTCGGACAACAATCCTTTTTTGAAATGTTCTTCAATTTTTTCGACTTCTTTTTCCGCTTCTTTTATAATCCTTTCTTTCTCAGCCGGAATTATCAGGTCGTCTATCCCCCAAGATATACCGGAAACCGTCGCATATTCAAATCCCAGGTCTTTAATTTTATCCAAGGTTTCTTCCAGGATCCGAGGGTCATATTTCTCAATTATTTCGGCTACGATTGCTTCTATGTCCCGAACCCGAATTTGTTTATTTTGAAAAGGAAAATTACTCGGCAGGGCCTGATTAAATAAAATTCTTCCGACGCTCGTTTCGTATAATGGCTCGTCTATAGATTTAATCTTTGCGCATTTTATTTTAGCTCGTAAGTCAATGTCGCCGAATTCATAAGCCAAAATCGCTTCTTCCGGGCTGGCAAAAACCTTTCCTTCTCCTTTAAGCCCTCCTTCTTTAAGCTTCCTTTTGCCTTCAATAGTCCGAGTATCAGCGAGAGCAGGAAAAGATAATTTATCCTCTTCGAGTATCCTAGTCATCCAATAACAACCAAGGACAATATCTTGATAAAGAGTAACAACTGGTGTGCCAGTAGCCGGCTTCAATAAGTTTAAGCTGGCCAACATTCTCTCTCTAGCTTCCTTTTGAGCCATCTCGGATAAGGGTAAATGGACAGCCATCTGGTCGCCGTCAAAATCAGCATTAAAAGACCTACAGACCATAGGATGAATCCGAATTGACTCGCCTTCAATCAATATTGGGTAAAATGACTGAATACCTAATCGATGCAGAGTTGGCGCTCGATTAAGCAAAACCAGTTTTTCTTTAACTACTTCTTCTAAATTTGCCCAAACCTCGTCTGTTTCTTCGTCAATCAGCCGAGAAGCGGCCCGAACATTAAAGGCTAACTCTTTTTCTAAAATCTTTTTGATAACGAAAGGTTTAAAAAGCTCCAACGCCATTCTTTTGGGAATTCCTACCTGGTTGATTTTTAATTCTGGGCCAACCACAATCACTGACCGGCCGGAATAATCAACTCTTTTACCTAAAAGGTTTTGGCGGAATCTTCCCTGTTTGCCCTTGAGCATATCGGACAAGGACTTAAGTAACCTTCTCCCGCCAGTGGTAGCCTGAGTCAAGGTTCCTTTTCTCATACCGTTGTCGATCAAAGCATCCACCGCTTCCTGCAACATCCTTTTTTCATTTCTGACAATTACCTCTGGAGCATTAATTTCTAATAAATATTTCAGCCGATTATTTCTGTTAATTACCCGACGATATAGATCGTTCAAATCCGAAGAAGCGTACCTACCTCCGTCCAATTGAACCATCGGTCTTAAATCCGGCGGCAATACCGGTAAGACAGTCAAAAACATCCATTCCGGCCGGACTCCCGAACGTATCATTCCCTGAAATAATTTTAATCTTCTCAAACTTTTCCTCCTCGCTTCCGGAGCTAGCGTTTCCATTTCTTTTTTAAGGTCTTTAGTTTCTTTTTTCAAATCAATGTTCTCAAAAATTTTTCTCAGCGTTTCAGCTCCCGTTCCCGCTTCAAAAACCTCGCCATATTTTAAAGCCAACCTATGATAATCTATCTCAGATAAAACTTTTAAAGGTTTGATTGCCGAAAGTTCTTCTATCGCCGAAGTCCTAGCTGAAGAAAGTGCTTTACCGCTAGTTGACTTTAAGCTACTAACTTTTGCCTTTGATTTTTTGGCTTTTAGTTTTGATTTGTATTCTTTCTCTATCTCTTCTAAGACCTTCTTCTTGGCTTCTTCGTTAACGCTGGTAATGACGAAGGAAGCAAAATAAATCACTTTTTCTAGTTGCTGCATGGGCAGATCTAGAATCATCCCCATTCTTGAAGGGACCCCCCTTAAAAACCAAATGTGGCTTACCGGAGTGGCTAATTTAATATGGCCCATTCTTTCTCTCCGAACTGCGGCTTTGGTCACTTCTACCCCGCATCTGTCACAAACAATCCCTTTGTAGCGGATTCTTTTATATTTCCCGCAATAACATTCATAGTCTTTTTCGGGGCCAAAAATCTTCTCGCAAAAAAGACCATCCTTTTCCGCACGCTGAGTCCGGTAATTAATGGTTTCTGGTTTTATCACTTCGCCACGCGACCAACTCAAGATCTCCTCAGGTGAGGCAATCTTTATTCTTATTGCGTCAAGGTCTTGTACGCGCATAATGATTTATTTAGTGTTAGGGATTTATTTTTTTTCTTCCTCTTTTGGCTTTTCTTTTACTTCTACTGACAGCCCTAACGACTTCAATTCCGCCACTAATAAATTAAACGATGCGGGCACATTGGGTGGTTTTATCTCTTCTCCTTTTAAAATTGCTTCGTAAGTAGCTGCCCTACCTGGGACATCGTCGGATTTTATAGTCAACATTTCCTGTAAAGTGTGAGCGGCCCCGTATCCTTCTAAAGCCCAAACTTCCATCTCGCCAAACCGCTGACCGCCAAACTGGGCCTTGCCTCCTAAGGGTTGCTGGGTAATCAAAGAATAAGGACCGATACTTCTCATATGAATTTTATCTTCCACCATATGAATTAATTTCACCATATAGATGTTGCCCACGCTAATTTTTTCCTGAAAAGGCAAACCAGATCTACCGTCATACAAAACTAGTTTACCGTCTTCTGAGAATCCGGCTCTTTTCAGTTCTTCTTTAATATCTCCTTCGGTAGCCCCGGAAAAGGAAGGTGAGATAGCATGATACTCCAATTTTTTAGCTGCCCAGCCCAGATGAGTTTCTAAAATTTGGCCTAAATTCATCCTGGAAACAACGCCAATGGGATTTAAGACTATGTCCACGGGCGTGCCGTCTTGCAAAAAGGGCATTTCCTCCTCTGGTAAAACGCGGGAAACTACACCTTTGTTACCATGCCGGCCGGATAATTTGTCCCCGGCCTGAATTTTTCTCAATTCAGCTATCTCAACTTCAATTCTTTTAATCACCCCGGGTTCTAATTTGTGACCAAGGTCTCGGGAAAAAAGCTTCACCCCAACCACTCTCCCTCTTTTTCCATGCTCCATCAAAAGAGAAGTATCTTTAACTTCCCTGGCTTTTTCGCCAAAAATCGCCCGTAACAACCTTTCTTCGGCAGTCAATTCTTGTTCCCCTTTGGGCGAAATTTTACCAACTAAAATGTCGTTAGGCCCCACTTCAGCCCCAATCCTGATAACTCCTTCTTCGTCAAGGTCTTTTAATTTTTCTTCCGAAACATTAGGTATGTCAGCCGTAGTTGTTTCCGGTCCTAATTTTGTCTCCCGGACGTCGCAACTAAAACTCTCAATATGAACTGAGGTATAGACGTCATCTTTAACCAGTCTTTCAGAGATCAAAATGGCATCTTCGAAATTGCCTCCCCGCCAGGGCATGAAAGCCACCAAGATGTTTTTACCCAAAGACAAAAATCCTTGAGAAATTCCTCCGCCGTCAGCCAGCAGTTGGCCTTTTTTAATCCTTTGGCCTTTTTTTACCTGTGGCTTTTGATGAAAGCAAGTATATTGATTGGTTCTGATGAAAGTTCGCAGGTTATAGGTTTTAGGTTTCAGGTTTTTAGTTTTTATTGTAATGTGATTAGCATCGACATCGGTGACAATTCCGTCCTCTCCGGCAGTAACTGCCTGGCCCGAGTCCCGGGCTACTTTCTCTTCATTCCCGGTCATCACCAAGGGCGGTTCAGGGTTAACCAAAGGAACAGCCTGACGTTGCATATTGGAACCCATGAGAGCTCGGTTGGCATCGTCATTAGCTAAAAAGGGTATCAAGGAAGTAGCCACCGAAATAAACTGCTCCGGCGAGACATCAATGAAATCAATCTTCCCCCTGTCTGAGAGGCCTGGCTCTCCTTTGATTCTGGCTTCTACTTTTTGGGGAATAATTTTCCTCTTTTCATTAATCGGGACGCCACCCGAAGCAATATTGTATCTTTCTTCTTCATAAGCATTAAGGTAAACAAGCTCGGATGTTACTTGGCCGTTTTTAACTCTGAAATAAGGAGTTTCTAGAAACCCGTAGGGATTAACCCGAGCAAAACACGCCAGGTGGCTGACTAATCCAATATTCGGACCTTCCGGCGTTTGAATGGGGCAAATCCGGCCATAATGAGAAGGCTGAACATCTCTCACTTCAAAGCCGGCCCTTTCTCTGGCTAGTCCGCCCGGCCCAGTGGATGACAATCTTCTTTTATGTTCCAATTCGGCCAAGGGGTTCTCATTGTCCATAAATTGAGACATCTGAGAGGAGGTGAAAAATTCCTTGACTACAGCCATGACCGGCCGAGGGTTGATTAATTGAATTGGTGTCAGGGTAAAAGTATCAAGGGTTGACATTCTGTCTTTGATAATTCTTTCCATTCTCACCAGGCCGACTCTTATTCTGTTAATCAATAATTCATTAAAAATTCTCACCCGGCGATTCCCTAAGTGATCAATTTGGTCGGGCATGGCCCCGGGCGTATTGTTCAATCTGATTATCTCACGCAATACAGCCACCACATCTTCTGGCTTTAAAACCCTATCTTGGGTTGTAATTTCTTTGTTTAATTTTGGATTTTGTGTTTTGAAGCCCGGTAAGCGTTGGCTCATTCTCCATCTACCCACTTTGGAAATATCGTATCTTTCAAAATTAAAAAACATATTCCAAATCAGTTCCCGGGCAGTGTCCGGCGTGGCTAAATCACCTGGTCTCAGTCTTTGATAAACTTCAACCACGGCTTCAGCCTGATTCTTGGTTGAATCTTTCTTTAAGGTTTCCTCAATATAGTTAATTTCACCTTTATTAACGTCCTGAAACTTTTCTTTGATACTTAAATCATCAGCAATTCCAAAAGCCCGCAACAAGGTAGTAGCCGCCACTTTTCTCTTCCTATCAATTTTCACTCCGATAAAACCTGAATTTTCCGTTTCAAATTCTAGCCAAGCACCGCGATTGGGAATAATTTTCGCCCCGAAAAATTTCTTACCGGCAATCTGCTGACTGGCAAAGAAGGCTCCCGGGGAACGTATTAGCTGAGAAATAGCTACTCTTTCCACGCCGTTGACAATAAAAGTTCCCCTTTCTGTCATTAAGGGGAAATCGGTTAAAAAAACTTCTTGTTCTTTGATTTCTTTGGTCTTAAGATTGACCAATTTCGTTCTAACTCGTAGGGGCGCCTCAAAGGAATCATTATTCTGTTTTGCCTCCAAGTCGGTTTTGTATTTGGATTCTCCCAGTTTAAAATCCAGAAACCAAAGCTCAAGTTCTTTCTTGGTGTAATCCCGAATCGGAGAGATTTCCTGAAATAATTCTTTTAAGTCTCTCTGCCAAAAGAGATCCCAGTTCTCCTTTTCTAGGCCTAAAAGATAGGGTAGCCCAAGGGAAACCCTTGCTTTCCCAAAATTTTTTACACGAAGCTCCCTCATATTTTCTAAAATAAGCTAAAAAATACCCTAAGAACCTTTTTCTTTAGGGCAAGATTTTTATTTAGTTTTTTAAATAGAAATAACCAAGTCGAAAAAAATGTAATATATAAAAAGGGGGTTTTTAAAAACCATTAATATTATATTCCTTCCGCTAAAGGCTGTCAAGGCCTTTAGGGCTCACTCGGGGCTGGCTCTTCTGGTTCTACCTGCCCTTCTTCCTCTTCTTCCTCTGGCTCCTCTGATTCTTCCTGTTCTTCCTGTTCCTCTGGTTCTTCTGGTTCGGCCTGTCTTTTCAGTGTTTCCAGCTTCTGAATTACATCTTGATTGCCAGGATTCAATTCTAAAACCCGTTCAAAAACCAAAATTGCCTCTGGGATCCGGTCCTGCGCAACATAAGCCACTCCCAGAGAATAAAGAGCGTTAGAGTGCTGCGGCACCAGAAGCGCTACTACCCCAAATAACTCAATCGCCTCGTCAATTCTGCCAGCATTATAATAAAGCCGGCCTAACTGAAAATGAGCTTCAATATTCCAAGGCTCTCTAGTAATTAAATTTTCCAGTCTTGCTATGGCTTCTTCTAAAATATCTTCTCTTTCTAAAACTAATGCCTCCTGAATTATAGCATCGGCATAATCCGGTTTTTCCTCTAGGGCTTTTTGGAAATATTCTCTAGCTTTTTGTTCGTCTTCCAAAACAAGATAAAGCTTACCCAATTCAGTATAAATAACCGGGTTGGCCGGCTCTAAAAGAGCAGCTCTTTCAAAAGATTTAATTCCCCAGTCGGTAGCTCCAGCAGCTACTGTTCTAATATCTCGATAAATCACTCCCAGTCCCTCCCAGGCCACTACCCGATTGGGAGAAATCTGACTTGCTGTTTTAGCCTCACTGATGGCTTTGGCCACCCTATTTTGAATCTTTACTAAATCTTGTTCAGCTATTGTTGCTACTGGTTCCCTCATTTCATTTAGGGCATCTTCAAGATAAGTCCTGGCCTCTGCTATGCGGTATTCTATTCTCCAAGGACTCAAACTGACTGCTTTTTCTAAATTTTGGATTCTGGTATTTAAGTCCGGAATTTGCCCATCCTGAATTTGGCTGGAGAAATGGTAATAGCAGTCTGCCATATAGAATTTTACTCCAAAAAAGTAGGTCCCGAAAAAGCCAAGAGTGATTATAGCCAGCAATACACTAAATACTAAACCCATCTCTGAAAAATCCTTAAAGGAGTATTTTAACTCTCCTGAATCTCTCTGCCAGCTTGCTACACTTAATCCTAAAATTAGCCAGAAAACAAAAGCTAAAGTGCTATTTTGGTAATAGACGAACTGGCCAACCACCAGGGCAACAAACCCCATTAATAAAGGTAGCTGGTAGTTAGTAATTTGGTAATCCTTGCTTTGGGTATTTAGTTTTGCGGTTAAAAATAGCCAGCTAATTATCAGGAAAAACCCAATCAGAAAAAGGTAGCTCAGCAACCCCAGAAATCCCAGAGTGGCAATAATTTCCGTAAAATGGGAACTTGGTCGGTCAAATCTAGTGAACCAGAAATTGTTCTGATTAAATTCTGCTGATTTAAACTTGGAAAAATCATAAGAAAAAGTTCCGAGCCCAGAACCAAGAAACCCGTTTTTCACATTGTCAGTGACTGCTCTAAAAGCAATCTGCCAGGAGTTTCCTTGATCTAAAACTTGTTCTCGGGGCAAATTCTTAGCCAAGTCCCATCCTGGCTCATCTTTTAAAGGGCTGGTAATTAAGAAAACAATTGCAATTACTATAATCCCTATTGGCAAAAGCAATCTCCTGGGCATTCTTTTCCATAAAGTAACGAGGATAAAGAAAAGAAGAGTTAACCCCAAAACAATCCAAGATGCCATAAAGTCTATTACTAAGAGCAAGACTAAGGAGATAATAATCAAGAAATAATAAAAAATATCCTTAAATCTCGACTGATTCTCCCTAATTCTAATCAGAAGTAATCCAACTAAAAGAACTATAACCACGGAAAGAAATATTGCTAATCCCTCCATCGAGCCTGAAGCCGGGTTAAAAGTTCTTTGCATCAAAGCCTGCGGCAATCCTAAGCCAGTGGAGCTTTGAATTTTTGTCCAAATTCCAAAAATTGAGAAATAACTCATCAGAATCACAAAAAAGGTAGACCACAAAAACAGCCTTAGCAAGCTGTTTACGCTTGGTGATTTCTCTCTCAAGGAAACATTATTGGCAATCAAGAAATACAACCCTCCCAGACTGAGCAGACTGATTAAACCATCAGAGAAACGGCCGTAAAATCCGAGTAAGCTTGAAATTTTATCCACTGAAAAAATAGCGCTCAAAATTGCCACGCCTAGAAATATCAAAACCGGGATATTAAATGGAGTTTTCTTCAATCTTATTTCTTTATCAACCAAAACCATTTTGGCGAGCCAAGCCAGAAAGGCAATTGTCACTATAAAGAACAATAAGTACTGCTTGTTAAACTCGAAGGCCTCGGCACTGAACGGCAACCAAAACAGTGGCAGTAAAAAAACTACTAAATATAAACTAAACTTTATAACGTTGTCTAAAATTTTTCCCATAGTTTTATTTTATAAAAATTAAAAAATAAATCAATATCTCTGGCCAGCGCCTGACTCTGGCCATTGGCAGCAAATTCGACTTGCCTAGGCTAGGCCTAAGCTATTGCTCCCTATTAAATTGTAAAGGTTAGGCCTCCGCACAATTAAGAACTTATCTGAAATACGTCTCAAAGCCGGCGTTGTAATCCAAGCGGATTTCGTCTGGCGTCCGGGCATAGTTGTAAATGCGGACGTCATCTATTATACCATTAAAATTACTGCTACTATCTGACCGCTCACCCAAAAATACTCGTGTATATGTTGGGGCAGTACCTCCTGATGTTCTGATGTAATCACCATCCACATAAACTTTATATGTGGTATTTGTCCTAGTCACAACTAGATGATGCCATACTCCATCGTTCTTAGCTGTTGCTGTCCATACACCAGATGTCGGGCCTCCAGTATTATCAAGTCCAACTTCACCAGTAGGACCCATACAAAGCTGTATTCCATAGGTAGAGGCTTGAGCTAATTCTCCCATCCTAGCTTGATACCCATGACTGGCTGTTGACTTAAACCAAAGACTAAAGGTAACGTCTCCTGACAATGAGGTACTGAGTGATGTGTCTGAAATATAATCATCACTCCCGTCAAAGCCTAAAGCTGAACCGAATCTACCTGATGTCCAGCTGGGGCAAGTGCCTGACCCAGGCAAGCAAGTGCCATCACCCAAGGTGCCCTGATTGGCATTACCTGAGCCATCATAAGTGGTTGTACCTGAGCCCTCGTCAAACTTCCAGTGGGCGATGGGTTTCCCTCCGTTATAGTGGTAGCGGATTTCGGTAGCTGATAAAACCCGGTCGTAAATCTTTACTTCGTCCAGTCCGCCAGCAAAGAAACCTGTTTCTTCTAATCGGCCAATATCTAAGTCAGAGGCGTTGATGCCGGTTTCGGTTGCGATGGCCACATGATGCCAGCCGGTTGTGTCAGGAATGGTTTGTTCTCCGGAGACACCGTCAACATAATAGGTGGGGCTGGAGATGTTGTTGACGGTTACTTCGCCGTCAACTATCTTAATATAGTCAGTGCCGTTTAGGTCTATAACATAATCTGTATGACTGGTGATGTCGTCTGACTTGACCCAGAACTCTATTGTTTTAATAGAACCGGCATTACCTATCGGAAGATAATCATGTATTCCGTTAAAACTAAGCGCTGAATTATTTCTTCCTACGCTCCAAGTAGCGCTACCACCGGCACTACCGTCCTTGAGACAGCGGACTGAAAACCCGCCTACCTTATCGCTGCTGTTCCGGAGGACCCCAGCGTTGCTGGAGACGAGCAGCCGGATCCAAGCTTTCGTAGCGGAGAACTGACTGGACAACCAGAGGTACCCGTAGGAGGAGCGAAGGCTAAAGATGCCACTCTCGTCCCGGTAGCCGGCCAATTCCGCCTCAAAGCCAGAAGTACCGCCAGACTTCAGTTTTGTCCCAACTCCATCACAACGCCATCCAGTACTGTCTTGGTTAGTACAGCCTAAATACGCTTCCAAAGCTTTAAACTCGTTATCCGTAGGAAGGTGCCAGCCCGAAGGGCAAATGCCCTGGTGGGGTGAATTAATACTCCCTGAGCAGTCAGTTGTATTGCAGGAATAAGCTAAAGACATAGCTTCAGCCCACTGATACAGTCCGCCGTCTGTGTCGCAGTAAGATTCTAGGTCATTGTAGCAGTATTTTTCTACTTGGCTATCGTTGTCCTGTTCGTTAACCCCCGTATCCCAGACGGTACAACTACTAGCGCAGTTGCCACCGCAGGCTCCGTCAGTACAGCTACTAATCATTGTTCCTACATTGAGGTTTTCTGCCATCCAGCACTGGGAACCTATTTTGACGGTGGCATAGGCCTGGTCAGCATATTCAACCCGACCACCGCAAAACCATTGACCATCATTTCCCATGCCGCTGCTGTCATATGCCGTGAAACCTCCGCCTTCGTCAAAATTCCAGAAACCTACCAAGCCCAAAGTCATACAGGCTCCCGGGTCCTCGTCACATTCTGACTGCGGCCCAAACCGGGCGGCCATCCCCTGATTGTAATCTGTCCGAATTTTTTCTATTGTCCGGCTGTAGTTGTAAATACGCACGTCATCTATTTTTCCAGGCAAAGATTCACCGATTTTTAGATTGTCGCTATTGGTGCTAATTGCTGCGGTGGTAGCGTAAGAATCTTCCTCTATTCCGTCTATGTATAGCCGGACATTTGACCTATCATAAGTTAAAGCTAAGTGGTGCCACGCTTCGGTCATTTGGGAAGTCACGGCTGCTGTACCGTTAATATACCCTATCGCATTCAGGTTATTATCTATTTCTAGCTGGTAAGCATCTTGGCCTTTACCAACAACTGTCGCTGTCCAGCCCGAGCCAGTCTCCTCATCCCCCCAAGTTCCCCAAGTTGGCTCTGGGTCAACAAAACCTCGAACATAAAGTTTAATTTCGTCTGTCCAAAGTTTATTATAAGTT
>LJNE01000003.1 GCA_001303125.1 Parcubacteria bacterium DG_74_1
GCTCCGCGGGTAGGATTCGAACCTACAACCTAGTGCTTAACAGGCACCCGCGCTACCATTGCGCCACCGCGGAATGGGCTCATATTAACACATTTTTAGTAGCCTTTCAACTTTCCAAGTCCGCGGTGTTCGCGAATCCTTTCTAGAGACTTGGCTTCGATCTGACGGATTCTCTCGCGGGTGACGCCAAACTCGCTGCCAACTTCTTCGAGTGTATGGGTGATGCCGTCTTCCAGCCCGAATCTCATGGCTAGAATTTTTTGTTCTCGAGGGGTCAAATCAACTAAAATATCTTTTAGCCTTTCTCTAAGCAAGGTCCGGGCTGCCTCAATTGAAGGAGCAATCACCTTCTCATCCTCAATAAACTCAGCTAAAATTGAATCTTCTTCGTCTTCGCCGACTGGTGTTTCTAAAGAAACGGTTTCTTGGGAAATTCTTCGAATGTGATGAACTTTATCTACCTCAATGCCCATTTCAGCGGCAATTTCTTCTGCTAAGGGTTCCCTACCTAAGTCCTGCAAAAGCCGGCGTTTAACCTGGCTATATTTGGAAAGTGTTTCCACCATGTGAACTGGTATTCTAATTGTTCTGGCCTGGTCGGCCAAGGCCCGGGTAATAGACTGCCTAATCCACCAAGTGGCATAAGTGGAAAACTTGTATCCTCTTCGCCAGTCAAACTTCTCCACGGCCCGAAACAATCCCAAATTTCCTTCTTGGATTAAATCCAGTAGGGTTAAATTAGGAGAGCGACCGACATACCTTTTAGCAATAGAAACTACAAGCCTTAAATTGGCCCGAGCTAACTTGTTTTTTGCTTCCTTGTCTCCTTTTTCAATTTTTTTGGCTAATTCTTTTTCTTCTTCAGCCGTAACAAAAGGAATCTGGCCAATTTCCTTTAGATATATCTGAATAGGGTCAATTTTTACTTCAGCGCCTAATCTTAATTTTGGCGTGGGGCTTTCTTTCTCTAGCTCTGGCAAAAGTTCTTTGACCTCTCGAATCTCAACTCCCTCCTTCTCTAAATCTTCGTAAAGTTTATCTAATCCCTTAATATCTTTTTCTACTTCCGGGAAGAAAAATAAAATTTCTGAGAAAGTCACAAACCCTCTCTCTTTACCCTTTTCTAATAATTTCTGAAATTTATCCGGCAAAAAGACTTTTTTTGGCCTACCCCGAGGAGCTCTAGTTTTTTTCCTCCTTCGGATAATTTTTCTTGCCTTAATCCTCTTTTTAGGTCTTTTCTTAATTTTCACTTTTTTCTTTTTTTTCATACATTATTTAAGTATAATGAAAAACCAAATACAAACAAATGTTTACAGGCCGACTTCTCTACTCAATTGATTAAATTCCTCGGTTAATTTTTTAATTTTGGCTGAATTTTTCTCACTTTCGGCTTTTTTTATTTCTTGGGAGATCTCATCCAACTGATTTTTAACCCTCAAAGATTGAAGTTCTTTTAAGCAAAGCTGGATTTCCTCCAAAATTTCTTTTTCATCTGTTGTTGAGCTCTGCGGAGTAGGGCGAGATGTGAGATTAGACGAGGTCTCGGCGAATTCTTCTATTTCGGCTTTCAAAGAAAGATAGTTGAAATATTCTTCGTTCTTCGCTGCTTTATTTTTTAAATCAGTTAAAAATTCCTTTTCTTTTTCTCCAAGTAGCTTTAAGTTCCGAGGGGATCTCAAAACCATTGTCAGTAATCTTTCTTCCAGAAGTTCTTTACGTGACTTGGGCGGAAGGATTGCTTGCTCTTCGGGTTCTAACCCGTAAACTTCCTCTTCTAGTTTTACTTTTTTTAGTTCCTCTTCAACGCTTTCTTCTTTAACTTTTAATTCTCCAGCTAATCTTTGAGTCCAATAAGACTTTTCAATTTCGTTGGGAATTCTTTTTAAGGCCGGAAGCAAAATTTTGGAGATTTCTTTCTTCCCTTCCGGCGTTTCGGGGTTTCTTCCAGAAAGAGCTGACTGGAAATAAAATTCCAAAATTGATTTGGGCTTTTCTAACGCCTCTTGCCATTCTTTAGGATTTTTTAAAATGATATCAGCTGCATCTTTGCCTTCGGGCAAACGAGTAACCTTGAGATTAAATCCCAAGTTCTGAGCTAAATCAATTCCTCTTTTAGTCGCCGAATCTCCGGCCACGTCCATATCAAAACCTAAAGTTAAATTTTCCGAATAACGTTTAATAATTTTCAATTGGTAAGGAGTTAGAGCTGTACCGGAAGTAGCAACAATATTCTGTGTGCCGGCCTGGTGGGCCATAATAACGTCGGTGTACCCTTCAACCAAAATACAAGCATCCTTTTTGCGAATTTCTACTTTTGCCTTATCCAAGCCGTACAGAATCCGGCTTTTATCATATAAAAGACTATTGGGCGTATTAACGTATTTGGCAACTTCTTTTTTATCTTTTTCTTTAAAAACTCGGCCGCCAAAACCAACTACCTGAGAATTTAAATCAAAAATGGGGAAAATAATTCTGCCCCGGAAGCGGTCATAAAAAGAACCTTTCTCAGAGGTTAAGCCTAAGCCAGCTTTCTCAACTTCTTTTTCGCTGTAACCCTGAGAACTGAGAAAATCTGACAACCCCTGCCAGACATCAGGAGCGTAACCTAAACGCCATCTTTTAATTGAATCTTCGGAAATTCCGCGATGCAAAAGATATTTTTTTGCTTCTTTACCAGTCTGACTTTTTTCTAATTGTTTTTCAAAAAATTTCGTTGCCAACTCACAAATCTCATAAAGCCGTTGCCTCTCACTCTGCCACTTAACCGATTCCGGACTTCTTGGTTTTAATTCTACGCCAGCTTTTTGGGCCAGAATCCTCAATGCATCGCCAAATTCTACGCCTTCAATCTTCATCACGAATTTGAAAATATCCCCGCCTTCGGCGCAGCCGCCGAAGCAGTGCCAAATTTGACGCGAAGGGGAAACAAAAAAAGACGGCTTTTTTTCTGAGTGGAAAGGGCAAAGAGCCCGAAAATTAGCCCCAGCCTTCTGGAGCTTAATATAAGAGCCGATAACTTCAACAATGTTCAACCTATTTTTGATTTCATCAATTGGAGAAACAAACATAATTTGCTATAATTAAAGTCGGTACAGTAAGTTCAGTGTTTTCCAAATAATTAAACTAAGCAAGTTGAGCTTATTCTACTGAATAAATATTAGCAAAATTTCCCTAAAAAGAGAAGCTGATAAAAGTCAACCTATAAGGAACCATTTGTCTCTCCTTTACAAAAAAGATATATGAGAATTGCTCAAATAGCGCCAATTTGGATCCCTGTGCCACCTTATACATATGGTGGCACCGAGCTTGTTATCTCCTGGCTTTGTGACGAATTAACTAGAAAGGGCCATCAAGTTACTCTGTTTGCTACTAGTGACTCAAGGACTTTAGCCAATCTCGTTCCTGTTTGGCCGCAATCTCTGTGGCGAGCGAAATTAAAAAGCCCTCACGCTGTTTTTTCTTTGCTTTATGAAAAACTCTTTTCTTTACAAGGCCAATTTGATATTATTCACGACCATTGTGAGTTTTATACTGTTCCTTATTCTAAATTCTTAAAACCGCCAGTTGTCACTACCTTGCACCATCCTTTAACCGAAGAGGCAACTATCCTTTATAAAAAATTCTCAAATATAAATTATGTAGCTATTTCAAAGAATCAAAAAAGACATGGTCCCGGAATAAATATTGTCAAAACGATCTATCATGGTTTACCCCCCGAAAAATATCCTTTCAATCCCAGGCCTCAGAATTATTTATTATGGTTATCCCGAATCGGGCCCGATAAAGGTATCGCCGAAGCTATTGACATTGCCAAATTAAGCGGAGAAAAACTAATTATTTCCGGTAATATTTTACCTCAATATGCTGACTATTTTGAGTTCAGAATAAAGCCTTTGATTAACGGGAAACAAATTCAATTCGTCGGCGCTTCTGATTTCTCAAAAAAAATTGAATTACTAAAAAATGCCAAAGGGTTTTTGTTCCCAATAAGAAGGCCTGAGCCGTTTGGCTTAGTAGTCATTGAAGCGATGGCTTGCGGGGTCCCCGTCATCGCCTACAAAGAAGGCTCTATGCCTGAACTAATCAAAGACGGAGAAACCGGCTTTTTAGTAAATTCCAAAGAGGAAGCGATTGATGCCGTAAAAAAGATTAATAAAATCAAGAGGATTGACTGTCATCATTATATGGTTAAAAAATTTACCCTCAGAAAAATGGTCAATAAATACGAAGCCCTTTATAATACAATAATAAAAGATGCAAAAAAGAAAAAAGCTTAAAATAGCTCAAATAGCTCCTCTTTGGTTTTCTATCCCGCCTAAAAAATACGGGGGAACTGAAAGAATTGTCAGTTTTTTAACCGAGGAGTTAATCAAAAAAGGTCACGAGGTAACCCTTTTTGCTTCCGGAGACTCAAAAACTAAAGCAAGACTATTTTCGGTTTACCCGGAATCTTTAATAAAGGCTGGATACAAATGGCAGGACCCTTTTTGGAACCTGGAGAACTTATCTGAAGTCTTCAAAAGAGCAAATAATTTTGATATCTTGCATTCTCATTTAGATGTCTGGACTCTGCCCTTCCAGCAATTAACAAAAACTCCGGTCTTACATACTCTTCATAATCAGCTTTATAAAGCTTCAATAACCAGAGAGGGCGAGAAAAGACCAAGCCGATTGGATATTTTTGAAAGACATAAAAGAGAAACCTTGGCGGTTTTTATATCTAAATCAGAGAGAGAAAAATCGGCAGTAAGGCTTCCTAAAAGTTGGGTAATCTATAACGGAATAGACACTTCCCAATTTAAATTTAATCCCGAGCCAGAAGATCATTTTATCTGGATTGCCAGAATTGATCCTTTTAAGGGAATTGAAAATGCTATTGCAGTAGCCGAGCGCGCCGGAGTAAAATTATTGCTGGCTGGCAGACTGGACCCCTACCGAAAAGATTATTTTGAGGAAAGGATTAGACCTCATCTTTCTAGCAAAATAAAATACCTTGGTGAATTATCCGGTAAAGAATTGTCCAATTTTTATGAAAAAGCCAGAGCTTGTCTTTACCCCATTGAATGGGAAGAACCCTTTGGTTTAGTCATGACCGAAGCAATGGCCTGCGGAACTCCAGTAATTGCTTTCGATAGGGGGTCGGCAAAAGAAGTGGTAAAAGATGGCAAAAGCGGGTTTGTTGTAAATAATATTAAGGAAATGGTAAAAGCAATCAGAAAAATTGATAAGATAAAGAGAGAAGATTGCCGAAAGTGGGTGGAAGAAAAATTTGATTATCGGCGGATGGTAGATGATTACGAGAATCTTTATTACAAAATAATTACTAAGTAAGGTCTCAAACACAAAATAGGTTGAGATTTGGTTTAAAAGGAAAAATATGAAACCCAAGCTGAAATCTAAGCTCAAAATTGGCATGATGATAAGTGGGCATTTTATCATTCCTCCGCCAAAAGGAATAATTCATGCTCCCATGATTATTGCTCGGGCAATAGCTAGGGGGCTAGCCAAAAAGGGGCATCAGATATATTTTTTTGCTCCCAAGGGCTCGAATTTAAAGAGGGTCAAAATGGTAACTGGTCAAATATCTCCTCTTTACGGGATCTCTGGCAAAAAATATCTTAAAATCCTATCCGGGCCAGATATAGGAGAAATCGAAACTAATAAAATCCGTAACCTCTGGGATCAATATTTTATCTCCCTGGCTTACAAAATGGCCCTAAAAAATAAATTAGACCTTTTACACATCCATCCTGCTGACAGAGGACTGCCGCTGGGGTTGGCTATCGAAAGGATTCCGGTATTTTACACACTTCACGACCCAATTTACCCCTGGCGGGCTGAAGTTTTCAAAATTTTTCAGAGCAAGAATCAATATTTTATCTCTATAAGCAACGCTCAGAGAAAACCGGCCCCTAGTTTAAACTGGGCAGGTACTGTTTATAACGGTTTAGATCTAAAGAAATTTCCTTTTTCAGAGAAGTCAGAAAATTATTGTCTGTTTTTGGGAAGGCTTCTACCAACCAAAGGGGTAAAGGAAGCTATTGTAGCTTGTAAAAAAGCTGGAGAGAGGCTAATTATCGCCGGTATCCCAAATAAAGGAAGGTATTGGGAAAAAGAAATCAAACCCCGTCTGAACAAAAATATCCAGTATGTAGGAAATATTCCCTATGAAAAAACTTATCAATATTATGGCCAGGCTAAAGTTACTCTCTGCCCAATCCAATGGGAAGAACCCTTTGGTTTAACTTTTATTGAATCATTTGCCTGCGGGACACCAGTGATTACTTTTGACCGGGGCTCAGCTAAAGAAGTAATTAAAAATGGTAAAACCGGCTTTATTGTTAAAGATATCAACGAAATGGTAAAAGCGATTAAAAAAATTAATCAGATAGATAGGAGGGAATGTAGGAGATGGGTTAAAAAATATTTCACGGAAGAAAAGATGGCTGAAGAATACGAAAAAATTTTTTACAAAATTTTAAAAAAGAAAGATTAAAAAAGCCTTGCCCCGATCGGGGCAAGGCTTTTTAAATCAATTCCCAAGTAAGAAATTTAGTAAAGCTCCCGAGCTCCAAGCCTGAGGATAGGCTGGCTTCGTCGGTAAATCAACCGTGACCTTTCCGTCGATTATTGTGTAGTATTCCGGTAAAAAATTTAAGTCTTTATATGCCTTTAGGATGGCATTTTTTATTTTCCGATATTCGTTTTTAAAACCGAGTTTTTTAAGCCCCTGGGAAATTATCCAGTTATCATGGGGCCAAATTGAGCCTAGATGATAACTTTTTGGGTTAAAATCCGATTCCTTAGCAGAATGGGTTCTGATACCATAATCTGTCCATAAATCTTCTTGAAAAAGCCTTTTAACGACAGGTCCAATTTTATTGTCTTGGACTATTCCGGTAAATAACAAGTGGCCGGGATTCGAGGTAATTGCTTTTCTTTGTTTTTTCTTTCCGTCCAAAGCCAAGGCGAAGTATTTTTCATAAGATGGTTTTAGGCCGGAAAGACTTAAGGAAAGATCAAGGGACTCCATCCAGAATTTCTTATTGAATTCCTCTTTTAGAACCTTAGCCCTTTCTCTAAGTTTTTTTGCCAGTTCAAAGTCTTTTCTTATATCAGCTAAATCAGCAATATTTTCAAGGGCCAGGTATTGATATCCCTGAACTTCAACCAAGGCCGCGGGCGGCTCGATCTTAAGATGGTCTTCAAACCCATCCTTCCAGCCTTGATGGAACAACCCTGTAGGGTTTTTTCTTTGATATTCTAAAAAATAATCTTTATCTTTATCGCCATATTCTGTCATCCAGTTTAAAGCCATTAGAATATTTTCCCAGCGACTCTTTAGAAAACTGCGGTCTCGGGTTTTTTTAAAATAAAAGGAGAAAACGATTAAATATAAAGGAGTAGAATCAACTGAGCCATAATAAGGAAAGGGGAAATAACCTTCTGGATGCCGGTTTTTTTCTAGGTTTGTTTCATGGAGAATTTTTCCCGGTTCTTCCTCTCTTTCTCTATTAATCACTTCTCCTTGAAGTTGAGATAGGATCTCCAGGGTAGCTTTGGCAATCCCCGGATTCCAATCTAAAAGCTGCCAAACAGATATCAGAGAATCGCGACCAAAAAGCCGGTTAAACCCTGGAAGACCCGCTCTTAAAAACCCTTTTCTGTCTTTAAGGGTTTTAATTTCTTTGAGTAGCTCTTTCTTTATTTCGCTTTCTGACTTCATCAGGCAATATTACTTAATATTACAAAACTGACCTAGGACTTCTTTTGCTTTGGCGAGATTTTTTTCTTCTACCAAAATGTAATTTGTTTCGTAAGTAGAAATATTAAATATACTAATGCCGGCCTTGGCTAAGGGTCCAGATAAAGAGGCGATGATGCCCACTGCGTAGATACCATCAACAAGGCCTTCAATTCTGAAAGCTCGCCAATCTTTTTCTACCAAAACACCCCCCGGTATCTTCTCCTGGGGATAGACAATAGATAATTCTTGGTCAGTTTTGGTTATTGAAAAAAATTCTCCGCTGATTGTCCAAGAAGGAACCGGACTGTTGGCTGCTAAATGGCAAATGCCAAATTTCTCGGGCAATATAGAAAGAGTCAGCTTTTTATTTTCCATTTTATTAAAGATTAATTTTAATTATTCAAATTCGACTTTTTAACTGGGCGGTGGGGGTGAGATTCGAACTCACGGTACCCTTTCGGATACACTTGCTCTCCAAGCAAGCACTTTAAACCACTCAGTCACCCCACCTCGTAAAATCCACTGCCCTAGAGTCAAGCTATTGTATTATAGAAATTTTTACACTCCTTTTTTATAAAAAATATATATCGTTATATTTTTTGTCTCCCTGTCAATATGAAAGTTTTAATCAGCCACGGATAAACTAAAAGTAACAACCGTTCCCCTTTTTTTATTTTTAGTAAACCAGATTTTTCCCTTACTCAGCTCAATAATGGCTTTACTTATATAAAGCCCGAGCCCGGAACCAGACGGATTAAGTTCTATAGCGTCTTCGGAACGATAAAATTTTGAAAAAACTCTGTCGAAATCTTTCCTAGAGATACCAACTCCGTTATCTTTACAAATAAATAAAACTTCTTTATTCACTTTCTTAAGGGTTATTTCAACTTTTCCCCGGCTGGTTTTATATATCACAGCATTAGTTACCAAGTTTTGTACAACCTGGCAAATTTTATCGGGATCTGCTAAAACCCGGGGTAATCTTTTAGGTTTTTTGAGAACAATATCACAATTATTAGCTTTAATCCAAGTGGAAAGATTTTTGAGGACCTGTTCTGTTATTTTTTCTAGCGCTACGGCCCTAAGCTTTACCTTAAATTGACCCTCTTCAATCCTGGAAATATCTAGAAGGTTTTCAATAAGACAAGACATCCTTTTAACGTTTTCCAGGGCATCAGACAGATATTCCCTTTGAGAAACATTTATTTCTCCACAATCTCCGGAAAGCAAGACTTCTAAATATCCTTTTATTATCGCCAGTGGAGTCTTAAATTGATGAGAAACAATCGAGACTATTCCAGCCATTTTTATTTTTCCTGGATCGACCTTCCTCATAATTTCTTGTTTTTTAGACATTCTCGAGCTTTGGCAACTACTTCTGAGATAGTTATTTCACTTTTAACTAGATAGTCTTTGGCTCCCAAGGTTAATCCCTTTTTTATATCCTGTACCTGCCCAAGGACAGAGAGAATAATCACGGGGATGTCTTTAGTTTTCTCGTTCCCCTTTAACTCAATTAAAACATCAAGACCACTCTTTCTCGGTAAAATTATGTCCAGTAAAATCAAATCTGGCTTTTCGGCTCTAACCTTATTCAACCCCTCTTCACCACTGATGGCCTCGTCAACGTCAAAACCAGCCAAGTTTAATTTATTCCGGTAAAGCTTTCTCGTAAAAGGGTCGTCTTCTATCATTAAAATTTTCTGCTTTTTTTTCTCCATATATTCTGGTTTTATTTCTTCTTTAAAGACCCTTATTTATTATAATAGAAATTATATCAAAAATAAACCCCCACCTGTAACAGTGAGGGCAGGCAGATGCCAGATATTAAGAACATACCTCAAGCGCTAATATCCTTCGGGCATTGGCGGCATTCCCTTCTCTTTCTTTTCCTCAGGTTCTTCGGCAACCACAGCTTCGGTTGTCAAAAACATACCGGCGGCCGAAGATGCGTTTTCTAAGGTAGTTCTAACAACCTTAGTCGGGTCAATAACGCCCGCCTGAATTAAATCTATATATTCCATCTTCTGAGCATCAAAGCCGAAATTATTCTCCATTTCTTTTACTTTTTGTAAAACTACGGAACCATCAAGTCCGGCATTTTCAGCAATTTGTCTGATTGGTTTTTCCAAAGCTTTCTTCAAAATATTTAAACCAGTCTTCTCATCACCATCTAAATTAATTTTTTCCATAACCGGAATCGCTCTTAAAAGAGCTACTCCGCCGCCCGCTAGGATCCCTTCTTCGATAGCAGCCCGGGTAGCATTTAAAGCATTCTCGGTTTTTTTCTGCCTGGCTTTTTGCTCTACTTCGGTGGCTGCGCCCACCTTAATTACTGCTACTCCGCCTGACAGCTTTGCTAATCTCTCCTGTAGTTTCTCTCGATCAAATTCTGACTCGGTGGTTTTTATTTCATTTCTAATTTGCTTGATTCTGGCATCAATATCTTCTTTCTTGCCCTTCCCTTCAATAATAGTTGTTTTCTCTTTTTCTGAAACTACTTTTCGGGCTCTTCCCAATTGCGTCAAAGTAATATTCTCTAATTTCAGGCCCAGTTCCTCAGAGATTATCTGGCTGCCAGTAACCTTAGCAATATCCTCAAGCATTTCTTTTTTTCTGTCGCCAAAGCCAGGAGATTTGACTGCTAGAGTATTAAATATCCCTCTCAGCTTATTGACCAGCAAAGTGGCTAAAGCGTCTCCTTCAACTTCATCGGCAATAATGACCAAATCCTTTTTCCCGGTTTGGGCCACTTTTTCTATGGTTGGCAAAATCTCAGTTAAGGCAGATATTTTCTTATCGGTGATTAAAATATAGGGATCCTCCAAGACAGACTGCATTCTTTCAGTATCGGTAATCATATAAGGAGAAATATACCCTCGGTCAAACTGTAAACCCTTAACAATTTCTTTTTCTAAGCCGAACTTCTTTGATTCCTCAACCGTGATAACGCCATCTTTACCCACCTCAGAAAAAACATCAGAAATTAAATTGCCGATTTCCGAATCCAATCCGGCAATAGTCGCCACCTGAGCAATTTCTTCTTTTTTTGAGATTGGCTTAGAATTAGCTTTGAGATAATTGACAACTTCCTTTACTCCTTTTTGAATCCCTCTTTTAAGAGACATAGGGTCGGCTCCCGCGGCTACGTTTTTAAGGCCTTCGGAGATTATAGCCTGAGAAAGAATCACGGCTGTTGTTGTCCCGTCGCCAGCTACTTCTGAGGTTTTCTCCGCCACCTCTTTTAGAATTTCAACTCCCAAATTTTCCGCTTTATCTTTCAGCTCAATTTCCTTGGCAATACTTACTCCGTCATCAGAAATGTCAGGGGCACCAAAACCCTTATCTAAAACAACTAGTCGGGCCTTAGGCCCCAGCGTTACCTTGACGGCATCGGTAATTTTATCAATGCCGATTTTTAATTTTTTCCGTGCCGCTTCACTAAATAAAATTTGCTTTGTCATGGTTATTCAATAATTGCAAGGATATCTTCCTCCCTAGCAATAAGATATTCCTTGCCATTAATTTTAATCTCATTAGGGCCGTATTTGGTAAATAAGATTTTTTGGCCGGGTTTGAGGTCAAGGGGAAGATGTTCGCCTTTTTTATTTTTCTTGCCTGGCCCTACGGCAACAACCCTCCCTTGTTCAGGTCTTTCTTTTTCAGCCGTCTCGGGTAGCAAAATCCCGGTCTTAGTTTTTTCTTCCTCTTTAATAGGTTCTATCAAAATATGATCTGATAAAGGTTTAATTTTCATATTTTTCTATAAGTTATTTATTAGCAGTTATGACCTTTGAGTGCTAATTATCTACTTTTAAATATTAAAAAAACAGAAAGCTATTGTCAAGCCCGCATCAAAGAATTCTACCGGCCAAAACTTCTCTTAGATATTTGCCAGTATAGGATTTACGGTTTTTAGCTATCTCCAAGGGAGAACCCTGAATGACAACCTCGCCCCCTTTGCCCCCCCCTTCTGGACCTAAATCTATGCAGAAATCAGCGTTACGGATGACCGAAAGATTGTGTTCGGTAACCAAAACCGTATTCTTTTTGTCTACTAAACCTTTTAAGACAAAAATTAATTTTTTGATATCGTCTAAGTGAAGACCAGTAGTTGGTTCGTCTAAAATATACAAGGTCCGGCCGGTCCCCTTCTTTGAAAGCTCAGTGGCTAATTTTACTCTTTGTGCTTCTCCACCGGATAAAGATGGTGCACTTTGACCCAGTTCTAAATAACCCAAACCAACGTCATTGAGGGTCTTTAATTTTTGGAAAAGACCAGGAATGTTCTTAAAAAATTCTAGCGCTTCCTCAACGGTCATTTCTAAAATATCAGTGATATTCTTTCCTTTGTATTCAACGGTTAAGGTTTCACTATTAAACCTTTTCCCTTTACATTCCGAACATTGGACATAAATATCGGGTAAGAAATACATTTCAATTTTTTTTACTCCCTGGCCTTCACAAGCTTCACATCGCCCGCCTTTGACATTGAAACTGAATCTACCAGGGGAATATCCTCGAATTCTAGCTTCTTTGGTTCTAGAAAAAAGGCCCCTAATATAAGAAAAAGCTCCGGTATAGGTGACCGGATTGGACCTTGGCGTCCGGCCGATGGGCGACTGGTCAACCAAGACCACTTTATTCAAATTCTCGGTCCCTAAAATTGTTTCGTACTTTCCGGGTTCTTCTTTCGATTTATAAAATTTTTTCATTAAGGCGCGGGCTAAAATATCATTCATCAGAGAGCTCTTTCCCGAACCGGAAACGCCGGTAAGGCAGACAAACCTGCCCAGAGGAATTTTGACATCAATGTTCTTTAAGTTATGTTCTTTAGCTCCTTTAATTATCAAATAATTTTGAATTTCAGATTGTATTTTTGAATCTTGGGTCTTAGATTTTGAATTTTGACGAGTAATTTCAACCCTTTTCTTCCCAGACAGATACTGACCGGTCAAAGTATTTGACCCTAACAATTTTTTTGGCGTTCCTTCAAAAATTACTCGGCCACCTTTTTTTCCAGCACCCGGCCCAATATCTATCACCCAATCGGCTCCCCAAAGAATAGTTTGAGGGTCGTGCTCAGTTAAAACCACGGTATTCCCTAAATCTCTTAATTTTTTCAAGGTTTCTATCAATCTTCCTTGGTCTCGGGCATGAAGACCGATTGACGGCTCGTCTAAAATATATAAAACACCGGTTAATCTCGAGCCGATCTGGGTAGCCAGCCTTATTCTTTGCTCTTCGCCGCCGGCCAAAGTGGCCGCTTTTCTATTAATGGTTAAATAACCAAGACCAACATCGATCAAAAACTGCAGGCGATTAATAATTTCTTTAATAATAGGAAGCGCTACTTTATGTTCGCTTTGTTTTAAAGAAGTTTTTTCAAAAAAATCCTTGACTTTATCAATCTCCATCTCCACAATTTGGTCAATTGATTTCTCAGCCACCTTAACGGCCAGCGCTTCCGGTTTTAATCTTTTTCCTTTACAGACCTCACATTCTTTCTCTATCATATATTGTTCAATCTCTTCTCTGGCGTAATCAGAATCGGTTTCGTGATATCTTCTTTCTAGCCAAGGAATGACACCCTCAAAATCACTTCGGCCGTACAAAATCGCGTTAAGTTTTTCTTTTGATAAATCTTTGACCGGGGCATTTAAATCGATATTTTCTTCCTCAGCCAAGGCTTCTAATTTCCACCAGAAAAATCCCTGGCGACCTACTTTGTGGGAAGCGTGGGCCCAAGGGAAAATTGCTCCTTCGGCAATGGTTAAATTAGGATTGGGAATAACCAATTTAGGATCTACTTCCAATTTTTCTCCCAAGCCCTGACAAGCCGGGCAAGCACCATAAGGCGAATTGAAAGAGAAAAGTCGGGGTTCCAGCTCCGGCAGCGAAATCCCGCATTCTTCGCAAGCAAAGTGCTCTGAGAAAACTAAATCATTTGTCTTTTGTTTTTTTTTCTTTATTTTTTCCTCTATTACAACGATGCCTTTGCCTAATTTCAAAGCCGTTTCCAAGGAATCTACTAATCTTGATTTATCTAGTTCTTTCTCAAGAATCAGTCTGTCTACCACTACTTCAATATTGTGCTTTTTCTTTCTATCTAAGTTTTCCCCTAGAGCTTCTTCCGTCCTGTAAACTATACTATCAACCCTTACTCTAACAAATCCACTTCTCTGAATCTCTTCCAATATACCCCGATGTTCTCCTTTTCTGTTCTTAATGACCGGACCCAGGATAGTTATTTCAGCGTTTTTCGGTAGTTTAAGGATTTGCTCGGTAATCTGATCAATTGTTTGACGACTAATAGGTCTTCCGCATTCAGGGCAGTGGGGCTTGCCAACTCTGGCAAATAAAAGGCGAAGATAATCGTATATCTCCGTGATGGTGCCGACAGTGGAACGCGGGTTGTGGGCTGCTTTTCTCTGGTCAATAGAAATGGCTGGCGAAATCCCTTCAATTTTATCAACATCGGGTTTATCCATCACCCCCAAAAACTGCCGAGCGTAAGCTGACAAGCTTTCTACATATCTTCTTTGGCCTTCA
This sequence comes from Parcubacteria bacterium DG_74_1, assembly GCA_001303125.1. Lineage (GTDB taxonomy): Bacteria > Patescibacteriota > Minisyncoccia > Minisyncoccales > DG-74-1 > DG-74-1. Next base: position 14,303 of record LJNE01000003.1, read on the forward strand.
GCATATAAGGTATCAAAAGCTAAAGATGATTTTCCCGAACCCGAAATACCCGTAATCACCACCAGTTTATCTTTGGGAATATCTACGTCTATATTTTTCAGGTTGTGGACACGCGCTCCTCGAATTTTGATGTAGTTTTCTGTCATGGCAATCCCCAATTATACTCTAAAATTATTAATTGTGCAATAACAAAAGCTGGCGGCGAGCTCGCCGCCAGCTAAAATGACCCAACCAGAACCAGATACCTCTATGGACAATCGAAGGTAACACCGTCGCAATACCCTGGTCCTCCTGGGAAAATAGTCGTTTTATTATAATCCAAAAAGGAAGCTATGCTGCTAAAACAAATATATTCCCCGCTCTGAAGTTTTACATAAAAACAATAAGCTTCTGCAGATGATTCAATAGTTGGCATTTCACCCGTATATGCTTTTATACTACTACAAACAGGGGCCAACTTAGTTAGCGAACAATCCGCTCCACTATAGGTATCATTTTCCATCCAGTAAAGTTCCATTGCTGGCCGAAGTTGATTCATCATAGCCATAATAGAGGCTTCTTGAGCGCTCTCTTTTGCTTTATCTAATGAAAGTAAAACAATTGAAATTAAAATTGCCGGAATTAATAAAAACCCAATTATCCCAACCAGAATGTATTTAATTTTTGTTCCCTTTTTAGGCGGCTCGAATGCTACTTGTGCTTTTTGTCTTTTCAGATCTTCATAAAGGAGAAATGTAAAAACAGAAGCAAAAGGAGTTATAACTAAGGCGGAAAGAACTCTAACTACTAAATCTGCCAAGTTAGCTGAAAGTGCAAAAGCAAGGATTATATAAATCAAAATATAGGGAACCAAAAGAGCAATTCCTAATAAGAAGAACTTCCATAAAACCTTCCACCAATATCCGACTACCAACTGCTTACTGCGAAAAAGAGCGTTCATCCCTCTTAAGTCTTCTGAAATTAAAACATAAACCGAAAAGGCGAACCAAATACTAAAAATAATTCCCGGGATAATAAAAAGCATAGATCCGCCCAGGGTAATAAAACCGGCCAAAAATGAAACCCAAGCAAAAGAAATTATCTTGTGCCAGCTCTTCTTAAATGACTCAGTAATCCCTATTTTTTCTTCTCTATCTCTAATAGCAAAAATCAAAGCAATTTGAGCCCAGAAACCAATAATTACCATCGCCAACGCCCAAATAATGACAAGCGAAATTGCAGTAAAGAAATTGCCGACAGGATCAGAAATAAAGACAAGAGGAATTAAAAGAAGAATGCCAAGGACTGCGACAATCAAAGGAAGAATCATTATTCCGACAAAAGTTCCCAATCTCGCCTTATAAACCGAGAAAGTTCTTTTTAATAAATCACCCACGCCCGGCAAGATCGATGGAATTAAAGCTTCTTCTTGAGCAGAGGAGGATGTAACAGAAGCATTGGGTGGCTGAGCAGAATTAACTACCTTAAGGGCTTCTTCAATATCTCCTACTTGCCAGCCAGCCTTCAGAAGTTCCTGCTTTATTGCTTCCTTATTCTGTCCTCGTTGAACTTGCCCTCTAATATAATCAAGCAATTGTTGATTAATCATAAATTTAGTAATCTAATTATTACTTACAAATAACATCGACTTTTAAACTATTATACACTTCATTCCAGAAGAGGGAAAGTGAAAGACTTTTTTGGCCAATTCTATGGTTAGAGAGCGAGCAAATATTTTTTGTCATTTTGTTTTTATCTTAAAAAATGAGAAGATGAAACCAGATGAAACATCTAAATAAAAAACTATTCTTTGTTACTTTATTTTTTGCCCTTGGACTAGTACTTTTGGTTGCCGCTTCTTTTTTGATTGAGTCAGAGGTTGTTGAGATTACGCCCCCGCCACAGGTTGCCATGTCGCCTGAAAAAGAAGAGGTTCCGTCTCCTAAAGAATAATAATCAATATGGAATTTAGATATCTGCCGAAGGATAAAATATCCCAACTCCCCAAAACCGCGGGAATTTACGCCTTTAAAAAAGGGGGGGGCTTTCTTTATATTGGCAAGGCGGCTAATGTTAGAGAAAGAGTAAAGAGCCATTTCCAGCGGCCAGCTTATCGAGACAACTTCTTTCTTAACCAGATTTCAAAAATAGGTTATATCAAGACCGATTCACAAATTAAAGCCTTACTCTTGGAGGCTGAGCTAATCAAAAAATATCAACCGAAATACAATATTATTTGGCGAGACGACAAGAACTATTTCTACATCGGCATCACCAAGGAATCATTTCCCAGGGTTTTTATTACTCACCAACCAAAAGAAACATTCAATTTTATCGGACCGTTTGTCAGCGGAAGAAAACTAAAACAAGCACTGAAAGAGCTGAGGAAGGTTTATCCTTTTCGCACCTGCAAAACCCTTCCCAAAAAGCCCTGTTTCTGGTATCATCTTGGTCAGTGCCCGGCACCCTGCCTTTTCAAGAGCCGGAGAATTGAGGCCTATGACGTTTCTAATATCCAAGGAAAAGACGCTACAGGTTCTATGGTGACTTTTATAAATAGGAAGCCGGAAAAAAATTTTTATCGTCGGTTTAAAATCAAAATCCCCAATCAAAAATTTGACGGGGGAGCAAATGATATAGTTATGTTAAAACAAGTCTTGTCAAGAAGATTCAATCACCCTGAGTGGGGATTGCCGGATTTAATCTTAATTGACGGTGGCAAGGCCCAGCTTAACGCCGCCCTGTCAACAACCAAAGTACCGGCAATAGCTTTGGCTAAAAGACGAAACGAGTTATATGTGAAGAATTTAGAAAAACCGATTTTACTCAAAGCCTTACCACGAGAAGTTTTTAATCTAATTTTACAACTAAGAGACGAGGCTCACCGCTTCGCCAAGAAATACCATCACAAATTAAGAGAAATTGACCTTTTTCAAAAATTCTGATAATATTAGTAAATATACGAGTATTACTGTTAATTAATAGCTTGTAGAAATATGTGGCGTCTGTTTTTGCAAATTGTCGCTGGGATACTCGGAATTTGGCTAGCTGCAAGATATGTTCCAGGAGTAGAATTTGTTGGAAATTGGCAGGCATTGGTTTTAGCCGGAGTAATTTTGGGTTTAATTAATTTCTTTATCAAGCCGATTCTAAAAGTAATCACTTTACCCCTAAGAATTATCACTTTTGGACTTTTTGGTTTAGTAATCAATATGTTAATGGTCTGGATGGTTAGCCTTGTTTTCTCGGAATTAATTTTCCCCGAACAGATTATTCAAAAAATAGTTTCCCTCTTTTTAACATCTCTTGTCGTCTGGGGAATAAATTTTATCCTTATAAAGTGGATGCCTACTAAATAAAATGTTTCAATATTTACCGGTTGCCCAAATTATAGTAGCTATACTCTTGATTGTTTTTATCCTTCTACAGCAAAGAGGGACAGCTTTGGGGTCTGCTTTCGGAGGGGAAGGCGGATTTTATTCTACTAGAAGAGGTATCCAAAAAAATCTTTTTTGGGCAACAATAATCTTCGGAGCCTTGTTTATAGTTTTAGCTCTTTTGAATCTCGTCCTCTAACTAAGTCCTGCGAATTTGGTGAGGTGAGAAGCAAGAAGAAGCTCTAAAGACCAATCTATGTCTCAGAAATGGCCGAGTAAACCTCAATGGCGGCAATTCTTTAAAGTTTTAGATAGAAGAGAAAAGATTTTTTTCTTTATTTTTTTATTCTTGGGCTTAGGCAGTTTTATTTTTCTCTCGACAAGTTTTTATATAAATAATACTGAAATTGTTCCGGCTAAAGGAGGGATTTATACCGAAGGATTCCTTGTTCCTCCTTATCCTCGTTTTATTAACCCAGTATATGCCAATTCTGAAATTGACCGAGCTCTAACCGAATTAGTCTACTCAGGATTAATGAAATATGAAGATGAGTCTGGTAAAAAGGTTGTGTCGGACTTGGCTAAAGAATATAAAATTATTGAAGACGGTAAAATTTATGAATTTTATTTAAAAGAAAATCTTCGCTGGCAGGACGGTGAACCCCTGACCGCCGATGATGTAATTTTTACCGTTAAAACCGTCCAAAATTATTCCTTTGGAAGCCCGATTTATGGAAGATGGGTTAGTGTAAAGATAGAAAAAATTTCAGACCTAGGTATCCGTTTTGAACTACAAAGTCCCTCTCCTCTGTTTCTGGAAAACTGCACCCTAAAAATCATTCCAAAACACATTTGGCAGGAAATATCGGCAGAAAATTTTCATTTATCAACTAATAATTTAAAAGCTATAGGGGCTGGCCCTTATAAATTAAAGAAAATCAATCAAGATAAAGAAGAAAAGGTTGCCTCTATTGAGTTGACTACCAACCTCTATTATCATGACGCCTCGCCCAACATAGAAGATATTATTTTTTATTTTTTCGGAACCGAAGAAAGCTTAGTCAGCGCTTTTAATTCCGGCCAAATTAAAGGCGTCACTTTGACCGATCCGAGCGGAATAATTAATAAGATAAAAAACAACGGTTTTTATGAATACCGCTTTTCTTTACCAAGATATTATGCTTTATTTTTTAACTTAGAAAAGTCAAAAATTCTCCAAAACAAAAAAATAAGACAAGTCTTAAACTGCGGGACAAATAAAGAAGAACTTATAAGTGAAATCTTGTCGGGCCGAGCTAAACCGGTTGATTCCCCTATTCTTCCAGAAATTTACGGCTTTGAAAACCCAAGGGAAACATGTCTCTTGAACAAAGAGGAGGTGATAAAAGTCTTGGAAAACGAAGGATTTTTCTTAGGAGAAAAGGGTGTAAGAGAAAAAGAATTGGTCAAAGAGCCGACTTTTCAATTCAAAAGTGATCTTCGCGTTGGCTCTGAAGGAAACGAGGTAACCGAGCTCCAGAAATGCCTAGCCAAAGATCCTGATATTTATCCTGAAGGTGAGATAACTGGCTATTTTGGACCTAAAACCAAAACAGCAGTAATCAAGTTTCAAGAAAAATACGCCGAAGATATTCTAGGCCCCTACGGATTAACCTCGGGAACTGGCGAAGTGCGAAAAACCACTAGGGCTAAATTAAACGAAATCTGCGCCCCGCCTATTAAAGAGACCTTATCTCTTTCTTTCACCCTAGTTACCGTAAATAAGCCACCTCTCACCACCATAGCTTATTTGATAAAGGATCAATGGAAAGAATTAGGAGTAAATCTTGAAATAAAGACTTTTGATCCTACCTCGGCACAGGACTCCACTTCAATAGAAGAAGTTATTAAACTCAGAGACTATGAAATATTTCTTTTTGGCGAGGTTTTAGGAATAACGCCTGATCCCTATCCTTTTTGGCATTCATCTCAAACGAAAGACCCTGGGTTGAATTTATCGGCATATGAAAATAAAAAGGCCGATAAATTGTTGGAAGAAGCCCGCCAAACTTTCGATGAAGAAGAAAGGAAAGAAAGCTTGGAAGAATTTCAGGAAATTCTGCTTAAAGATATACCAGCTGTCTTTTTGTATAACCCAGATTATCTTTATTTTGTTTCCGAAGAAATAAAAGGAATAACAACTAAAGTAATTAGCGACACTTCTCAAAGATTGTCCAACATTGAAGAATGGTATATTAAAACTAAAAGAGTATGGAAATAAAAATAAAAAGAAAAAGATGAAAGGAAAAATAAAACATCTTGATTTTTATGTCAGGGAGACGCTTTCTAATTTAGAGAGGTGGAAGTATCCAAGGATAGAAATCGAAAAAGATGACAAAAATCTATTTTTAGGTAGTGGTAATGCCGGCTCCGTGGCAAAAATATTTGCCGAAAAGTTTAACGGTGTTGCTTTGGACGCCTCTAGCTATAAAATGTTTCTTGAAAGGAGCATTAAAAGAGATTTCGCCTCGATATACATCATCAATGCTTCCGGGGGAAAAGATGGCTATAATATGGCCAAATATATCGAAGAAATGAATTTAAGGTCCAACCTAATTACCTGTAACAAGGACGCTCCGGCTAAGGAATTTGTAGACAAAATATCCCTTATACCTGCTTTAAAAGAGCCGCCTACCTATAATGTCAGCACGTACAGTTCGATGATCTATTGGCTCTTTAGAGAAAATGTAAGCGAAATAAAAGAGTTAATAGATAAATTAAAAATTCCTGATTTGAGAAGGTATAAATACATTTTCTTCCTAGCGGCAGATAAATTTCAAAACATAGCGGAGATGACAAGTGAAAAGATCGCTGAGACGCTAGAAGGAATTGGTTCAAATAGTGATGGATTTACAAACGCTTTCCATGGTATATTAAGACAGCCGAATAAAGATAGATTAATTTTTTGCTTAAACCAAAAGTGCCCCTTAAAAGATAGGGAAAATATATACGAATTAAACACCAATTCTTATTTAGGTCTACTTCTGGGCACTTATTACGTTATTGGAAAAAATCAAACAGACAGAGACACTGAAAACCTCCTAAAAAATTATCAGGAGACAGCGAAAGCACTTGATTGGAAAATTAAAAAAATTTTTTAAAATTATATGGAGATTAAAAAAGTAGTTATACCAGCGGCTGGCTGGGGAACTAGATTTTTGCCCCAGGTTAAGGCTATGCCGAAAGAAATGTTGCCGGTAGTGGATAAACCTGTTATTCAATATGTCGTCGAAGAAGCGGTTGCTTCCGGTATTAAAGACATAATTATTATTACTGGCTGGCAAAAAAGAGCAATCGAAGACCACTTTGACCGTTCTTTTGAACTAGAAAAATATCTTGAATCTATCGGAAAAATTAAGGAGTTAAACCAAATCAAGGAAGTCGCCAAATTGGCTAACTTTATTTATATTCGGCAAAAGAACGAACGCTACGGTAATGCTATTCCTATTTTAATGGCCGAAACGGCTGTTGGTAATGAATTTTTTGCTGTTTTGTGGGGAGACGAGTTTATCATCAGCCAACCGCCCCGACTTGCACAAATGTTAGAAGTTTACAAAAAATATAAAGGAGCAGTTATTTCAGCTGTCGAACTTGAAACGGAAGACCAGTTCTCTCGTTACGGAATCCCGATTATAGAACCAGTCGACACTAATATTTTTAAAATCAAAAAAATTATTGAAAAACCGGGTTCGAAAGATGCCCCTTCAAAATTTGCCTCTCATGGCGGATATATCCTGCCGCCAGAAATCTTTGAGATAATTAAAAATCTAAAGCCGGGTAAGGCCGGAGAAATCTGGCTAGTAGAAGCTATAAACGAACTGATCAGAAAAGGTTTTCCGGTCTACGGGTGCAAAATAAAAAACGGGGAATATTATGATACGGGCAATAAAATTGAATATTTAAAAACAGTTATTGAATTCGCTATCCACCACCCCGAGTTCGGAAATGAATTCAAAAATTATCTCAAGAACTTAAAAATATAATAATTGTAAAAAGTGAATAAAAAAACTATTCTAATCACTGGAGGAGCCGGCTTCATTGGAACTAATGCTGCCGCTCATTACCTTAAGAAAAAATATAGAGTCGTTGTTTACGACAATCTTTCTCGGGCCGGAGCTAAACAGAATTTGGACTGGCTAGAAAATCAAAAAGGAAATCTTGTTTTTATTAAAGGAGATATTAGAAATTATAAAAAACTTTTTGAAGTTTCCGAGAAATACAAACCCGACCTTGTTCTCCACTTAGCGGCTCAGGTAACCATGGTTACCTCTATCACTAATCCCCGGGAAGATTTCGAGATAAATGCTCTGGGCACTTTTAATGTCTTAGAGGCGCTAAGGAGAGAAATTCCTCGGGCTAGTTTAATTTATTCCAGCACTAATAAAGTTTATGGTGAAATGACTGATGTCCCCATAATAGAAACAAAGAAAAGATATGCTTATAAAGATATCAAAGGAGTTTCGGAAGATTATAAACTTGATTTTCATGGACCTTATGGTTGTTCTAAGGGAAGTGGTGACCAATATACTCTTGACTATGCGCGTATTTACGGGTTAAATACGGTGGTTTACAGGCAATCTGGCGTTTACGGACCTCGCCAATTTGGGATTGAAGAACAGGGTTGGTTAGCCTGGTTCTGTAATGCGTTGTTGTTTGACAAAGCAGTAACTATTTATGGTAATGGAAAGCAAGTCCGGGACGTTTTATATATTGATGATTTATTGAAAGCTTTCGATCTTATTTTTAGGAATATCGAAGAAACCCGGGGGAGAGCATACAATATAGGTGGTGGTTCAAAGTTCTCTCTTTCTATCTGGGAATTATTTGATATTTTAGAAAAATTATCTGGGAAAAAAATTGATTATTCGTTTGATGAATGGAGGGCCGGCGATCAAAAAGTCTATATTTCTGATCTTACTAAGGCAAAAAAAGATTTTGGCTGGGCTCCCAAAATTTCTCCAAAAGAAGGGTTAAAAAGATTATATAATTGGACATCTCAAAACAAAAATCTCATTAAAAAAGCCGGTGTTTTTAAGGGATAACCTCTTCTCCGCGGACGTGGCGGAACTGGTATACGCTTACGGTTCAGGACCGTATGCCGCAAGGCTTGTGGGTTCGAGTCCCACCGTCCGCACTATAAACCCCGTTAGAAAAGTTTTCGCACTAAGCTAACGGAGATAAAGAAGAAAATTAGATTTGTCCAAAATTGACACCTAGTCATATAAGGACAAGTTTTTAACAGGGTGAAAAAACAGCAGAATCTTAGGATTATACCTCTCGGAGGATTAGGAGAGGTGGGAAGAAATATGATGCTTTTGGAATGGCAAAGGAAGATTCTAATTTGCGATATGGGTTTCAGAATGCCAGAAGAAGCCATGCCGGGAATTGATTATATTATCCCCAACATTGAATATTTAAAAGGAAAGCAGAAAAATATCTTAGGGATCGTCTTCACTCACGGCCATTATGACCATATCGGCGCTGTCCCTTATTTGGTTGAAAAAATCTGGCATCCTAATTTAAGAATGTTCGCCTCCCCTTTGACTCGAGGGATAATCCTAAAAAGGCAGGAAGATTTTCCCCAATTGCCGAAATTAGAAATCACTGAGGTTAAAGATGGTTCAGTCATAAGGCTAGGCCCTTTTAAGATTGAATTCTTCAGACAAAACCACAATATTCCCGATAATTTAGGGTTATTCATCCAAACTCCGATTGGTAACATCTTAAATACTTCTGATTTTAAGTTTGACCCTCATCCTATCAACGATTTGCCGACCAACTTTCGAAAACTGAAAGCGCTAGGCAAGAGAAAGGTTTTGTTGATGTTTTCTGACTCTACTGGAGCAGAAGAGGAAAACCATTCTCTTTCAGAAAAAACTATTGAGAAAAACCTAGAAGAAATTTTCAAAAAGGCTGGGGGCAGAATTATTGCTGCTACCTTTGCTTCTTTAATCAATAGAATACAGCAGATTATCTCTCTTTCGGAAAAATACCAAAGAAAAGTAAGTTTGGAAGGTTATTCAATGAAAACTAACACGGAGCTTGCTAGAACTCTGGGATATATCAAGACAAAAAGAAGAACACTCGTTAACGGCAAAGAGATCTTAAGTTATCCTGACAGGACCCAAACTATTCTCTGCACCGGAGCCCAGGGAGAGGCAGAAGCTGTCTTAATGAGAATTACCAACCGGGAGCATTCTTATTTAAAGATAAAAAGAGGAGACACGATAATTTTCTCCTCCTCGGTCATTCCTGGAAACGAAAGAACTGTTCAGATTATGAAAGATGAAATTTTAAGACAAGGCGCCAAAGTCTTTCATTACAAAATGATGGATATCCATGCAGGTGGCCATGGCCAGCAAGAAGAACTAAGAGAAATGATCAAAATTATGAAGCCCAAATTCTTTATACCAATCCATGGTCAGTATTCAATGCTAGTTTCCCATGCACGGTTAGCTAAGGAAAGCGGCCTCCCCGAAAAGAATGTCTTGGTGGCAGAAAACGGACAGATTATTAATTTAAATCCTGGAAAAATCTTTATTGAAAAAGGGAAAGTAGCTGCCAATTATATTATGGTTGATGGCTTAGGGGTTGGTGATGTTGGAGAAGTGGTCTTACGTGACCGTCAGATGTTGGCTAAAGATGGAATGTTTGTTATTGTGGCAGTGGTTGACCGACAGACTGGCAAAGTTAAGGGTTCTCCTGATATAATATCTAGGGGGTTCGTTTATTTAAGAGAATCAAAGGACCTACTTAAAGAAACAAGAAAAAGGGTGATTAATATTATTGATAAAACAGCTGGTTCGGGAGGAGCCGTCAACTGGGTCTTTGTCAAAGATGAAATCAGAAATAAAATCGGTCAATTTTTATTCTCTAAAACCCAAAGGAGACCAATAATACTTCCTGTGGTAATTGAAGTCTAAAACTATGCGGGCATTTAGCGGCATCCGGCCAACCGGAGAGTTACATATCGGAAACTACCTGGGAGCCATTAAACAATGGATAGAACTCCAGGAACGGGCTGAGTGTGTTTTTTGTATTGTTGATCTCCATGCTATGACTACTCCTTATAAACCTGAAAGGTTACAAAAAAATATTTTAGAGCTAGCTGCTACTTATCTGGCAGCCGGATTAAATCCGGAAAAATGCATTTTCTTTGTTCAGTCCCAGATAAAAGAGCATACCGAGTTGGCTTGGCTTCTGGGGACGATAACTCCCCTAGGAGAACTCCAGAGGATGACTCAGTTTAAAGAAAAATCAAAAAAACACCCAGAATATGTTAATGCCGGCCTTTTAAACTATCCCCTTTTGATGGCGGCCGATATTTTGCTTTATAAGACAGAAGTTGTTCCGGTGGGTATGGACCAAAAGCAACATGTAGAATTAGCTAGAGAGATTGCTCGTCGTTTCAATAAAAAGTTTGGTCAGGTTTTTCAAGAGCCAAAAGCTCTTTTACCAAAAAATGGAGAAAAAATTATGTCTTTACAAAAGCCAAAGAAGAAAATGTCAAAAACTGATGATCCACGAGGATGTATTGGATTATTTGACGAACCGGAAGAAATCAAAAAGAAAATAATGACGGCAGTTACTGACCGGGGGGAAATTATCAAATATGACCCTCAAAAAAAGCCAGGAATATCAAATCTCTTAACAATCTATTCTCTTTTTTCAAGAAAATCAATAAAAGAATTAGAGAGAAAATTTAAAAATTCAGGTTATGAAAAATTCAAAAAATCTTCGATTGAACTATTAATTGGGTCTCTGGGATCTTTCCGTCGCAAAAGAAAAGAATTTTTGACGAGAGAGGTTTATGTTAAAGAAATTTTAGAACAAGGCAGAAAAAAAGCCCAAATCATTGCCGAATCAACTATGGCTGAGGCTTACAAAAAAATGGGCCTATCTTAAAATCAAAACTATCTCTTATCAAATCGATATCGAAAGATGTCTTTTTTTATTGGACCAAAGAAGAACATATAAATCCCCGCTATCAGATATTTAAGATAGGTTTTTAATCTCCCCTCTTTCTCAAAACGCCGAGTAGAAGTCAAAACCGGTTTAGTTTTAATAAAGCCGAACTTTCCGAATTTCCTAGCTATTTTAGCATAGAAATGGTCTTCGGCTATTTTTATTTCTTCATCAAACCCGCCGACTTTCTGGTGAATATCACTCCTGACCAAAACCGAGTTAGTGGCATAAGCCGAAAATCGCTGGATTAACTGGACCCAATGATTATAAATTCCGTAAGTAATCTTATCGAAAACATTTCCCTTAGGGTAAATTGGGAAAGAGGCTACATCTAATTTTCTTTTTTCAAATTCTCCCAAGAGATTCCTTAAAAAATCTCCAGGCAAATAAACATTGTCAGCATCTGTAAACAGAAAGATATTGCCTCGAGCTATTTTTGCTCCTTCGTTCCTTCCCCTAGCAGGTAATCCACCTTTGACAACTATGCAGCCGAATTCTTTGGCGATCTTAACTGTCTTATCAGTTGAGCCGGCGTCGGCAACAATTATTTCATAATCACCAGTAAATTTTTGCTTTTTAATTTCTTTAAGTAGTAAAGGAAGGTATTTCTCCTCGTTTAAGGTTGGAATGATAATCGAAAGCATATTAAAATAGTTTTTTCGCTTCTTGCCAAATTTCTGGCTGGTTTTGCTTCATTTTCATCCAGTACCACCATTCAGCTCCCCATAAATAAAAAGTGTCAAGGCCGGTTCTTTGGGCAAATTCAATATTTTTTTTGAATTGCTCCAGATTCATTGTCTTCTCCTGCTCCTCTAGTGACAACCAATAAAGAAGGGTTGGCCCCCAAGGTTCAGCCTGAAGCTCTACGCTGATTACTTTTTTGTCGAAAAATTTGCTGATAATCTTAGCTCTCCGCCAATAATATGACGGTGTAAACGGGTAACGAACATAAAGCCCCAGTTCTTTAAACCAAACTCTTCTGTGCAGGGTAGTCCCAACCATATCTCCTAATCGGGCAGCTCTGATCCAAAAAGAGAATTCGCCGCTATCGGAAACGATAATCGGTTTTGTATCAAGAGATTTTGCTAATTCTATTTCTTTTCTCAAAAAATTGATATCTGTCCACGGGCATTCTCCGAATGGGAAAAATGTCTCATTTTCCACCTGCCAGGACCAGATAGATGGTCGATCTTTGTATCTTAAAATGATCTGCTTTAGAATTTCTAAAATCTCTTTTTGCTGTTCATCTTTTGGCAAATCTTTTGCCCACGGAGGCACGTGACATTCCGGCCAACGGCCAGTTTTCATACCAATTACCAAGATAAGATTGGCTCCTTTCTCTTCGGCCATCTTAATCTGCCAATCTAAATCCTCAAAAGAGTATTCATTATTTTTTGGCTCAATTAAATCCCAATGGGTTAACAATTTTATATTCTTAACCTCTAAATCATCTAATAAAGCTAGATAGGTTTCTTTCCAATGTAAGCCAAGGCCCTGGGTATGTTTTTGGGAAAAATTTACTCCAAAAGTTATTTTTTCTGCCTGGGGAGGCTTACCCATAAAAAAGAGCCCCACAAGAAGTAAAATTAATACTAAAATTATTAGAAAAAACATCTTTAGCTTCATTTTATTAAGAAGTTAATAAGGCCAATCCTACGCCAATTAATGAAATAGCAATGATTTTCTGAATAAGCACTTTTTTAGAAAATTCTTCCTTGAGAATCTGAGGAAATTTCCAAGAGATTAAAATAGCTAAAATTAAAATGAAAATATATTTGGTCCCTTCCAAGGCATTAATAAAAGCTAGAACCCCTAAAGGAGCTAAAGCAATTGCCCAATTCTGTAAGATAACCGAGCCTGCCCCAAAACTCTGACCCAAAAGAAAGATTCCAGCTGTCTTTTTTTTAAAAGTTTTCTTTTTTTTAAAAATTTCTTCTTTTACGTCTTTTGAAAAAAGGAAAAACAAGGCCAAAATAAATCCTCCGATTCTCGTCCAAATAAAGCCTGACCAAAATGGTAAATAAAAATAAACAAACTTAACTGAAAAAAAGGCTAGAGAAAATAAAAAGGCAGCTATCGCTGAAATCTGAAGACTTTCTAGGGTGATTTTTTTCTCTCCCTCAAAAGAAATGAAAAAACTCCCGAAAACCAACAAGATAAAAGCTGATCCAGTTTTAAAAGTAAAAACTTCTTCTCCTATTAGGGTAGTCAGGCCAAAAACGAATAAAGGAGTTAATCCCCCAATTGCTGGTACTACCCGAGAAGCTTCGAATTTTTGCAAAGCCTTGAGAAACCAAAGTAGAGAAAAAATAAAAAGAGCTCCGGCAAGAAAACTTAAAAAAATTTGCCAAAGTTCAGGGATTAAAAAATTGACAAAAGGGATTAAAAACAAAATTAAAATTCCTAGAATTCCGACATAGAATGCGTAAACCTTAGGAAGAGGAATGGGTCCCGTCAAGAGATATCTGTCAAATAAAGCAACTATGGCCGAGCAAAAATAAGCAAAAATGGCAACTAATAACCAAGACATATTTTTTTAATATCGAAGATCCCTAATTTTTCTCCTTCAATAAATCCCTCGACGGCCATTTCGGCAAAATAACCTTGGTTTAACCAATCAAAAAGCCATTCAGATGTATGGCTTGGGTCCTCTTGCGAGATCCCGAAGCCAGACTTTAAAAGCCATCTCATGTTAAATTCTTCTTGAGAGCCAATCGGCGGAGCAATAATAATAGGAATACCTAAGGCGGAATAAAAAGAAAGTTCTGATGGTTTTGTCCAAAGAATATCAGTTTCTCTTAAGCCTCGATTGAATTCTTGAAAATAATCAGTGATGTCTTTTTCATAAATTATATTAACAAAATTAGATTGCGCCAAATTCAGCTTTCTTAATTCTTTCTCAAAGTACTTTTTAACTTTCTCTCTAATACCGGCTGATAAAATTATTCTTAGTTGTCCTTGTGTCAAATAAAATTTTAAACATTTTATAATTTTAATTGCAATTTCCTTTTGGGCGCCTGCTCCCCCTACGGAGAACATTATTGTCAAAGGATGGCTTGCTTTTTCAGGTAGCTTTCCTAAACGAGATCCGATCAGGTCTTTATACTTTTCAAAATACTTCCTTTTTGTGTCTAAGTTTAAAAGCCGACATTTTAAGTCTTCTTTTAAAATCTCCATTTCGCCGGCTGACGGACTGCTGGTGATATTTTCTAAAGGTAAGGGATAACCGGTCAAAAAAATATTTTCCGGCTTCACCCCATAAAGTTTTAGTCTTTCGGCTGTTCTTTCATTGGGCGCAAAATATTTAATTTTACTTTCTTGAGGTTTTAGGGGCGCCCAAGTTCTTGAAATATCAGCATCACAAACAATACAGAAAATCTTGCCGGGATAACTAAAAAACTCGGCCATAAAAGCCGGGGTAAAAAAGGTAGAAACAATCGGTAATCTTGGGTTTTTAAATTTCAAATCTTTAATTAGGTGCTCCCCCCATCCTTTTTTAAGGCTAGAGTAAATTTGTTTTAAGACAAAATTAGGTTTTGACAAGTCTCTCTTCGGATAGAAAGTCAAAATTCTTTGAAAACGATCAAAAAAAGAAAAAACGGCCTTGCCGAGCAAGGGAGTCCGGTAGAAATTAGAGACAAATTCGTAGCCCCTTCTAGTTGTCTCCCAGNNTTTTTTATCTTTTTCCGGAATGTTCTGATAATCGTTGACATTAATAATCTTTCTATCGGGGGCTAAGTCCCTCAAAGGATAGGCTGTTCTCTGATGACCGTAGCCCATGTTAACAGATACAATCCAGGCGTTTTCTTCCATATTATTTTATTTTACCCTATTAGAAAATTATTCTCCAAGTCCAAAGACAACATTCTGTTTTAAACTTCTACGACGCAGTTTTAAAAAACAGGGTTTATCTTGTGCTCGGTATTTTAAAAACCTTAGTTTTTGGCTTTCTTGTAATCGCCAAATTATAAATCCTAAGACTAAATAAAAAATTATTAACCAAATCCAATGAATGTTCTCGATATTTAAATAAGCTAAAGAAAGACGTGAGAACAA
This sequence comes from Parcubacteria bacterium DG_74_1, assembly GCA_001303125.1. Classification (GTDB taxonomy): domain Bacteria; phylum Patescibacteriota; class Minisyncoccia; order Minisyncoccales; family DG-74-1; genus DG-74-1. Next base: position 29,719 of record LJNE01000003.1, read on the forward strand.
ATCAACTGCCTCTATTAAATAAGTTAATAATCCCTAAGTCGGCCAGGAAAGAACCCAGTCCAAGGGTTGAAACCGGCTGAAGCACGAAGAAAAATGAGCTAATAAAAATCTTTCCAATAAAAGAGAGATAAAAATATAAGAAAATTTTAGAAACAGTCATCTATCTTAAGTAACAAGTTTTAAATTTTGGCCTTATTTTTCTTATAATTTCTTCTAATTCTTCCTTTTTCAAAACAGGCAAATTAAGGATGTCCGGATTTAAAACTTCTTTTTGACTATTGAATTCTTGAAGAAAGTAATTTACTCCCTTACCGGCAATCCACTCGGATAAACTAAAAATATCTTCCTGCTTAAGCCCGGGGGCTACGGTGGTCCTAAATTCATAATCCAGCTGACTTTCTTTTAAAATATTGATGCTTTCTTCCACTTTTTTTACTAATTTTGCGCCAGAAAAAAAATCATATTTTTCTTTTGGGGCTTTAATATCCATAGCTACGTAATCTAATAATTCATCCTCGATTATTTCTTTAAGCACTGCGGGGTTAGAACCGTTGGTATCTAATTTAATCAGAAATCCTAACGCCTTTATCTTTCGGCAAAAATCTGACAGTTCTCTGTGGATGGTAGGCTCTCCTCCGCAAAGAACTACTCCTTCTAATAATCCTTTTCTTTCTTTCAAAAAATCAAAAAAGTCCTTCTCTAGAATTTTTGGTTGTTTTTTAATTTTCTCCGGTAAAACTAATTCCCCGCTATAACAAAAAGGACAACGAAAATTACAGCCGCAAAGAAAAATTGTGGCCGCTATGCGGCCCGGGAAATCAATAAGAGTGGTTTTTTGCAATCCGCCAATTTCCATAATTATGTTTTGACTAATTCGGGCTTTCTAACCTTGAATTCTTTTCTTTCTTTAAATTCTTCTTGTTTGCCAGTATTCCATTGGGATACCGGACGTAAATATCCCACAATACGAGAATAAACTTCGCAGGGCTGTTTGATAGTGCATTGAGGACAGTAAAAGTGCTCTCCGGTAATATAGCCATGGACAGGGCAAATAGAAAAGGTGGGGGTCAAAGTAACGTAAGGTAAATGAAAGTTCTCAAAAATTTTCTTTATTAAGTTTCTGGCAATAAGAGGATCGGAAATCCTCTCGCCCAAAAACAGGTGTAAAACTGTGCCACCGGTATATTTGCACTGTAGTTCATCTTGAAGTTTCAGGGCTTCGAAAATATCATTAGTATAATTAACCGGCAACTGTGAACTGTTAGTATAATATGGTACCTCTTTTGTTCCGGCAGTAATAATATCGGGATATCTCTCTTTGTCAATTTTTGCTTGGCGATAACTGGTTCCTTCGCCCGGCGTCGCTTCTAGGTTGTAAAGGTTGCCGGTTTCCTTTTGATACTTAACTAATTTCTCCCTCATAAAATCTAAAACTTCAATGGCAAACCTTCTTCCTCGTTTTGAGGCAGCATTCTCTCCGATAAAATTCAAAAGAGCTTCATTCATACCCATCAAGCCGATGGTGGCAAAATGATTGCCAAAATAAGAATCTCTTAATTTTTTAACCGAAGCCAAATAGTATTTTGAATAAGGATAAAGGCCTTTTTCCATAAAATCCTCCAAGGCTTTCCTTTTAATCTCTAAAGACTCTTTTGCTAAATCCATTAAATATCCTAGTCGCTCAAAAAACTCTTTCTTTGTTTTTGAAAGATAGCCAATTCTTGGCAAATTAATTGTACACACGCCGATTGACCCCGTCGAAGGATTAGAGCCAAAAAGACCGCCACCCCTTTTATAGAGCTCTCTGTTGTCGAGACGAAGCCGGCAACACATACTTCTGGCATCATCTGGACTCATGTCTGATTGAACAAAATTTGAAAAATAATTTACTCCGTATTTCGCCGTAGCTTCCCATAGTGGTTCTAGGATAGAATCTTCCCAATCAAAATCTTTTGCAATGGAAACTGTTGGAATAGGAAAGGTCATTGGCCGTCCTTTGGCATCACCCTCCATTAATCCTTCATAAAAGGCCTTAATAAAAACATTCATCTCTTCCTGGAATTCTCCATAAGTCTCCTTTTGGGGCTTCCCGCCAATAACTACTGGTTGGTTCTTGTAAAACTCAGGAACTTTAATATCCAAAGAAACATTTAAGAATGGGGTTTGAAAACCAACTCGGGTGGGCACCATGCAGTTATAAAGAAATTCTTGTATTGCTTGTTTTACTTGAAGGTAATTTAAATTGTCGTATCTAATAAAAGGGGCTAACAACGTGTCGAGATTAGAAACAGCGTTTGCGCCAGCCGTTTCTCCTTGAAGCGTAAATAAAAAATTTACCAACTGACCCAAAGCTGTCCTAAAGTGTTTTGGCGGCCGAGATTCTATTTTTGAGGGGACCCCACCGAACCCTTTTAACAACAAATCATAAAGATCCCAGCCTGCACAGTATGGAGCCAAGGTTTCTAAATTATGAATATGAAAATCCTCATTAGCGGCGGCCTCTCTGATTTCTTTAGGGTAAATTTTATTCAGCCAGTATTTTTTAGAAATCTCTTTGATGGCATACTGATTGAGCCCCTGTAAAGAAAAGGTCATGTTGGCATTTTCTTGGACCTGCCAATCAAGTTCTTTAATATATCTGTCAATCATCTCGGTTGATTCGTCAACCACGGCCACTGCTTCTCTGATTCTCCTTCTCTGCTCTCGGTACAAAATATAAGCCCTAGCGGTATCAACCAACCCTTCCAAGATTAAAACCTCTTCAACAATATCTTGAATCTGCTCTACGTGAGGAATTTCTTCTTCTTTAAACCGCCGGTTTAAAATCTGAACAACTTTATCAGAAAGTTTCCTTGATTTGTTGCCGTCGCCCTGACCCGTGGCAGTAAGAGCCTTAAAAAGGGCGTCTTGAATCCGACCCGGATCAAACTCAACAAGCTGACCGTCTCTTTTTTGAACTTTAGTAAGCTTGTTTTTCATGGCTATCGTGAAATTACGAAAAAAATACGAAAATACGAAAAGGGGTCAATAGCTTTTCGTACTTTCGCAAGAAATATTATTTTATTTTACCTCAATAAAAAAACTAGGTCAAACCTAGTCAATTCCCTTTAAAAACTAGGGTTATCCACACCCTAAAACCCGGTGATTATCACGGTCACTTTTATCTCGCCCCTTGGTAATTCCTCATCCTTAACCGCCCCAAAGAGAACTTTGGCTTGAGGATTAATTTCCTGAGTCAAAAATTTGCCTATTTCCTCAATCTCTACAAGAGAGATATCTTTGCCGCCAGAGACATTAAATAAAACCCCTCTTGCTCCTTTTGGTGAAACCTCCAAAAATGAAGAATGAAGAGCGTTCTCGGCTGCTATTTCTGCCCTCTTTTCGCCGCTTGCCCGACCTATACCAAAAAGACAGGTTCCCGAGTCTTTCAAAATCATTTTACAACCGGCGAAATCAATATTAATAATACCTGGTTTGTTTATTAAATCAGAAATCCCTTTCACTCCCTCTCTTAAAACATCATCACAAAGCCAGAAAGCATTTAAAAGGGGGACTTTTGGATCTAAATTTTCTAATAATTTATCATTCTTAATAGCGATGAGGGCATCAACTCTTTCCCTAAGTTTCTCTTTCCCCGATATAGCAATTTTCTTTCGATAATTTCCCTCAAAGGAAAAGGGTAATGTGCAAACAGCGATAGTTAAAATTCCTAAGTTCCTTGAAATTTCAGCGATTACCGGCGCCGCTCCGGTGAACGAGCCGCCCCCGAGCCCTCCAGTTAGAAAAATCATATCTGCACACTTCAAAACTTTCTCAATATCTGCTCTTTGTTCTTCGGCTGCTTTGCGACCAATTTCTGGATTCATTCCTGCGCCTAAGCCCTGTGTTAATTTCCTCCCAATTTGTAATTTTAAGTCGGCCTTAATCTTCTTTAAATCCTGATAATCGGTATTGACGGCAATTAATTCTACACCAGCAATTTTCGATTTCTTCATCCGAGAAATGGCATTACCGCCAGACCCGCCAATTCCTACCACTTTTATTTTAGTTACCATATTAAGGAATGAACATTTTAAAAAAATTCTTTAATTTAGAACCTATCCCGCCGGTAGAAAAAGAAGGTTTACCAGTTTCTCCTTCTAAATCCTGTCCCAACAAAACTAAACCACAAACAGTGGCCAAACCTGGATCGTTTTCTAGTTCTGCGATCCCCTTCGGCTTCCCCAATCTAGCTGGCAAACGGAATTCTTTTTTAGCTAACTCCACTATGCCTAGCAATTTCGCTCCGCCGCCAGTCAAAACTATTCCTGCTGGCAAGAACTTCTCTCTAGAAATTTTCTTTAATTCTCTGTTTATTTCTCGAAAAATCTCGGAAATCCTTGCCCTAACAATATTGGTTAATTCTTTGGGTGAGAAAATTAAGGTGCCTTGGTCTTCTAATTCTATTTTTTCTTTTTTTTGACCATTTTTCAGAAGGCAGCTACCAAATTCAATCTTAATTCTTTCAGCAATCTCGATATCAGTTTTAAAACCAATGGCAACATCGTTAGTAATATTCGCGGAACCAATGGGTAATACCGCTAAATGAATTAAGTCTCCTTCTTCAAAAACCGCCAAATCAGAGGTACCGGCCCCGATATCTAAAATTGCCACCCCCAATTCTTTCTGTTTTTCAGTCAAACAAGCCCTAGCAGAAGCCACCGCTGAAGGGGTTCTGTCTAAGATTTGCAGTCCCGAATCTAAAATTGCCCGTGTTAGATTTTTCACATAAGGAGAAAAGCCGCCTAAAGCTAAAACTTCAGCTTCTAATCTTACCCCTTTTAAGCCTAAAGGTTCTTTAATCCCTTTTTCGCCATCAACAATGAATTCCCGGGGCATAATATCAAAAATTTCTTTATTAGAAGGAAGAGAGAAAGTTTGAGCGGCACTCAATACTCGATTAATATCCTCTTCGGAGATTCTTTGGTCAGCCCGAGAAACGGCAATAGAGCCACGAGAAGGCGACGAAAACAAATGAGCTCCGCTAATGTTCAAATAAAGAGAATTAATTTTTTGGCTTTCTTGACTTATTTTTAAAAAGTTTTGTCTTAAAATTTGAGAAACTCCTTCGGGATAAACAACTACTCCCCTCCTAACCCCAGAAGAAGGCACTTCTTGGTAATTTAATACTGCTAACCCTTCTTTTTCTCTTTTGACCACCAACGTTTTAATATTTTGAGTCCCGATATCTAAGCCACAAATTATTGATGATCTCGCCATAATAATTTCAGATTTTAAATAATAAACTTAAGAATGGTGTTCGAAGATGGCTTCGCCTTCTTCTCTCAGTTCCGCTTCTTTCGGAAGCTCGACTTTTGAATTTTAAAATTTTAAATAAGATAAGTAATATTTCTCTTTCTTGATTACTCTCTTAGCCTCGGTGATGCTTTTGTTATGGTCGTATCCTAAAAGATGTAAAATTCCGTGAATCAAAACTCGGGCTAACTCTTTTTTGAAAGTAGAATTAAATTTTTTAGCATTCTTTCTAACCACCTCTGGGCAAATAACAATTTCTCCTAAACTATCATACTTAAAAGAAAGTACATCGGTAGCTTTATCTTTCTTTCTATAATTTTTATTTAATTCTCTTATCTTTTTTTGTCCAACCAAGGCAATTGATAAATCCTTTCCTTCTTTTTCCTCTTTCTCTAAAATTTTTTGCCCAATTTCTTTTAAAGATTTTTTATCAACCAAAGTCGTCGTCAAATTATTAATTTCGATCATAATTTATCCCAGTAATTCTTTCACAGCCTTTGACACTAAGCTATTATCAGCCCTGTCTTTGACTTGGGGCATTAATTCTTTCATTACTTTTCCTATATCTTTCATTTCTTTTGCGCCGACTTTTTTTATTACCTCTTCGATTGTCCTTTTGATTTCCTCTTCTGACATTTGCTTTGGTAAGTAAGATTGTAAAACTTCAATCTCTTTTTTCTCTTTTTCGGCAAGCTCCAGTCTATTCCCCTTTTCATATAGATCAATAGCTTCTTTCCTTTTTTTGATCTCCGAAGAGATCGTCTCAAATATCTCCTCATCGGTTAATTGGCTTTCTTTTTTTAAATCTTCAGTCGATAATTCCGGTTTTTCTTTCCAAGCTCTGGTTCTTTTATCAATCTCTCTGTTAGAAACTGCCGCCAAAAGCATTCTTAAAGCCGAGAGTCTATTTTGTCTTTTTTCTTTTAAGGCTGATTCTAAATCTTCTCGAATTTTAATCTTGAGTGACATTTTCTTATCCTATCTTACCTAATTTTCTTAATTTTTCATACTCTTTCTTTTTTTCTTCTCTTCTTAGGGCAGCTCTTTTCTTCATCTGCTTAGACTTTTCTCTTCCTTTGAATTGTGTTTTTCTTGCCCGAAGCAAAATCCCGCTTTGTTGAATACTTCTAGTAAAGCGGCGAATTAAACTCTGTGAACTTTCTCTCTCTTGCTTTTTAACTTCTACGCCCATGGTAATTTTTTTCCACCTAATAAGTGTAAGTGCAAATGGTCGATGGTTTGACCGGCATCCTTGCCGACATTAAAAACTAGCCGATAGCCGGTTCCGCTAATTTTATATTCCTTAGCTAGTTTCCGAGCAACTAAACATAGCTCCCCTATCAATTCTCTATCCTCTTTCCCTAAATAATCTACTGAAGGAATATGTTTTTGGGGAATAATTAAAATGTGAACAGGTGCTTTTGGTTCAGTGTCTTTAAAGGCCAAAATTTTCTCATCTCGATAAACGATCTCTGATGGTCTTTCTTTATTAATAATTTTGCAAAAAATACATTCCATAAACTGAGTTACCTCACCACGAGGCGTTCGCTAAAGATATTACTTCATCTTGTACTTTAGCCTAAGCCTCGGCGAGAAAGGCAACAACTTCTTCGAATATTATTTTTTTAGCCTTTTAGCTGTTTCTTTTACTACTTTATCTAATTTCACTATTTCTTGTCTACCGCTAACCATATCTCTGATAATAATTGTTCCTTCTAGGGCTTCTTTCTGGCCCAAAATTAAGGAGTATCTTGCCCCAATCCTATCGGCCATTTTCAGCTGAGCTTTAAGGGAGTCCCGACCAAGTGATTCCCCAACCAAAATCTGGGCTTCCCGAAAATCTTCAATTAATTTCAAGCTTTTCCTTTTGGCCAAATCTCCTAATTGAGCCAAAAAGACCTCAACCTTTCTTTCCCTGGGGAACCTAACAGCTTTAGTTTTCATCAGTTGGATTATCCTCTCCATCCCGCCTGCTCCTCCAACGGCTGGCGTTTCTTTGCCGCCCAAAATTTTTACCAAGGTGTCATATCTTCCGCCGCCAGCCAAAGTACCTAAAGTTTTACCATCTGGAGAATCCTCTATTATCTCAAAAACAGTTTTGGTGTAGTAATCTAGGCCTCTGACTAGGTAAGGGTTTAAATGGTAGGGTAATTCTAATTCGTCCAGAAATTCTAAAACTTCTCTAAAGTGCTTATGACAAGTTTCGCAAAGGTGATCTAATATCTGAGGAGCCTGGGCCTTAACTGGTTGGCATTTTTCTTCTTTGCAGTCTAAAATTCTTAATGGATTTTCTCTTAATCTCCGCCGACAATCTGAACAAAGAGCTGCTTCCCGTGATTTAAAATAGCTGGCCAAAAGTTTTTTATAGTAAGGCCGGCATTGACTATCACCGATGCTATTTACTTCGATAATTAAATTTTTTAGTTTTAGTTCTCTTAAAATATTATAAAAAATTTGGATAATTTGTGCATCAAGAACTGAATTTTCTTCGCCTAAAACCTCAAAGCCAAATTGCCAGAACTGACGAAAACGGCCGGACTGAGGGTGTTCATAACGAAAAAAGGGGCCGAGATGCCAAAATTTGACTGGCTGAGGAAGATTTTGCATTCCCTGTTCAATATAAGCTCTGGCTATTGAGGCAGTTTGCTCCGGTCTCAGGGTTAAATAATCTCCTCCTTTAGTTCGGAAAGAAAACATTTGCTTCTGAACAACATCAGTAGCTAACCCCAATCCTCGGGAAAAAAGCTCGGCTTCTTCTAAGATTGGCGTTTCTATCTTTTGAAATCCATAAAAATTGGCGATATCTTCACAGGTATTCTGAATTTTTTGAAAATATCTCTGATCTTCAGGCAAAATATCGTGCATTCCGGTCGGTGTCTGAAATTTTGGTTTTTTAGCCATTTTAATAACCTGGAGCTTCAATTTTAGCAAAGGCCGTAAAGGGCCAAGCCCTCAGTAGAACTCTACCAATGATATTTTGTCTAGCTAAGGATCCCCAACGCCTGGAGTCGGCCGAGGCGCGTCTGTTATCTCCTAAAACAAAATATTCATCTTCAGCCAAGGAAATTAGTATCTCGCCCGGGGTAAAAATATCTGACGGAAGATAATCTGATTCATCTAAAACATAGGGTTCTTTCTGGTTGGAAATCGCCACTATACCGTCTTTAATTTCCACTGTCTCTCCGGGAAGACCAATAATTCTTTTAATATATCTCTGAGAAGGATCATTGGGATATTTAAAAACTATCACTTCTCCTCTTTGAGGGTCTTGAAACCTATAGGAAATCTCATCGATAATTAAATAATCGCCGTTTTCAAAAGCGGGCGTCATTGACTCGCCCCGAACAAAAAAAGGCTGGAATAAAAAAGTTCTGATAGGCACCACTATCAGCAAAGCAATAATGACGATTTTAGTAATTTCCCAAATAAAAACTAGAAATGACCTCATATATTGAATCCTTTATAAGGGGATAAAAGTAAAGAAGAGGCGAAATTCTCTTCACCTTTTTCACTTTAATAATTATACTATTTTAATTTTAAGAATCAAGCCCTGTTAGAGATTAAGGCCAGGGAAGAAATCTCCCTATCTTGGATTTCTGAAAGGACAGGTGCTACAATAGACTAATGATTTTAATTATTGGCCTCGGCAACCCCCCTAAAAAATACCGAAAAACTCGTCACAATATTGGCTCAAGAACGGTCGATGAGCTGAAATCTTTAAATTTAGAAAATATTGTCTTGGCAAAACCAACAACTTTTATGAATGAATCTGGCAAGGCAGTTAAAAATTTACTAAGAACCTATCACTTAAAGCCCAGTAACTTAATCGTTATTCACGATGATATTGACTTGCCTTTAGGGAAAATTCGTATTGTTAAAAATCGGGGAGCGGCCGGCCACAAAGGGGTAGAGTCGATAATCAAAGAGTTGAAAACAAAAAATTTTATTAGATTTAGAATCGGGGTTTGCCCCAAAACCGGCAAGCCCAAAAAAACAGAAAGATTTATCCTTCAAAAATTTCATAAGGAAGAGGGAAAGGTTATCAAAGAGATAACAAAAAAAACCGCCGAAGCGATCGATTTTTTTCTAAAAGAAGGTCTGGAAAAAGTAATGAGCAGGTTTAATAAATAGGGAGCCAGGTTTTAAATTATAGTAGAGATTTTGCCCTCCGGTCTGCCTGCAAGCCCTCAGGGTTTTACTACGAAAACATAGAAACCCCTAAGATTTTGAGCTACAATAGGTTAAGGAGGGATTCCTATTCCTTCACCGATTTAGGTAAAAATTTATCTAAACGGAGGTAGCTCCTCGCAGGCAAATCGGAGGGCAATTTCTTTTAAAATTATTCTTGTATTTTCAAGAATACTTTATTATATATGATATAAATGAATTTGTCAAGACCAAACGAACTGACCAGTGTTTTAATTGCTAGTATAACCCCCTACTTTTTGGAAAAGGGGAATTTTTGGTTTCAGCAAAATTTAGATAAGATTTTGACAGCTTCCCAATATCGATCCTTTTTTGCAGATAACATCATCTATTTAATCAAAGACCGAAACTACAGCTTTTCTCAGTTTTTGAGGAAATTGGACGAAATAGGGTACGAGAAAGTTTGGCAGGTTTCAGAACCCGGAGAATTTTCCCAAAGAGGCGGAATTATTGACGTTTTCCCGGTTAATCTAAACTTTGCTATTCGCTTTGAGTTTTCCGGAAATAAAATTGAGCAAATTTTAGGGCTCCCAATAAAAACTAAAGATGAAAAATCAGCTAAAGAAATTTTAAGAAAGAAATTAAAATCCCAAAAAATATTTTCTGACCTAGGAGGATTGAGAAAAGGAGACTATTTGGTCCACTTGGACCATGGTGTCGGGATTTATAATGGCACAGATATGAATTATCACATATTACAATACGCTACTGGCGATAAATTATATATTCCATTTGGCCTTGAAAGAAAATTATCTCGCTATATCGGTTTTGTTGAGCCAAAAATCTCAAGGCTAGGTAGTCAGATGTGGCAAAGAACAAAAAAAAGGGCAAGAGAGGAAGCGGATAAGTTAGCCAGAGAGCTCTTAGAAATATATGCCAAGAGAGAAATAGTCACTCGCCCGCCATACGAAATAAGTGAAGAAATTGAAAACCAATTAGCCAGTACCTTCCTTTACGAAGAAACTCCGGATCAAAATCAAACCATGGAAGATATAAAGAACGACTTAGAAAAAAGTGAACCAATGGATAGAATCGTTTGTGGTGATGTTGGTTTTGGAAAAACTGAAATAGCTCTAAGGACCATGTTAAAAGCCGTTAATTCGGGCTACCAAGCGGCAATGATCTGCCCAACTACTATTTTAGCTAATCAGCATTTTCAAAATTTTAAAGAAAGACTGAAGAGTCTCCCAATTAAAATCGCCCTGCTCTCTCGTTTGCAATCAAAAAGGGAACAGAGAGATTTAGTTGAAAATCTGAAAATGGGGAAAATAGATATTATTATCGGTACCCATCGAATTTTATCTTCCGATGTCGCATTTAAAAGTTTAGGGTTATTAATTATTGATGATGAGCAAAGATTTGGAGTAAAACAAAAAGAAAAATTAAAGAAAATACGAGCCTCCCTTGATATTCTATCGCTCTCTGCCACACCCATCCCCAGGACTCTTTACTTAGCCCTCTCCTCTTTAAAAAATATTAGCCTAATTCAGACTCCGCCAGCCGGAAGACTATCAGTTAAAACTCTTATTTTACCTTTTTCTGAAAAAACAATTAAAGAAGCTGTTAAAACCGAACTAAAAAGAAAAGGGCAAGTATATTATTTACATAATCGAGTAGAAACCATTAAGACGGTAGAGAATTTCTTAGGGAATTTAGTTCCTACAGCCAAATTTGGTATCGCCCACGGAAGATTAAAAGAGAAAGAATTAGTAAAAGTAATGACAGATTTTCAAAATAAAAAAATAGGTGTTTTAATCGCCACTACTATTATTGAAAATGGCTTGGATTTACCAAATGTTAATACCTTAGTTGTGGCTGATAGCGCTCGTTTAGGTTTAGCCGAGGCCTACCAAATCAGAGGAAGAATTGGCAGAAGCAACACTCAAGCTTTCGCCTACTTCTTATACGGAAGTCATCTGGCTGAGAAAGCAAAAATAAGGTTAAATGTCCTGAAAGAAGCTGAAGAATTGGGTTCAGGATATCGAATCGCTTTAAAAGATTTAGAAATCCGGGGAGCTGGCAATATTTTAGGAAAAGAACAGTCAGGAAATATAAATAGGGTAGGGCTTAATCTTTACTGTCAAATGTTAAGCGAAGCTATCCTTCGATTTCAATCAAAATAACGGGCTTCTCAAATCATTGAGAAATTAAGAAGAAGGTGATAAGTTAGAGAAATATGGACGAAACTAAAACAATAAATATCAAGGATAAAAATTATCCGAAACTTTTGAAAGAAATTTAAAATGCGCTGGAGGTTCTTTATTACAGAGGGAAAATCTTGCCAGAAGAAAGCTGTTTTGCTATCGTTGGAACAAGAGCATACTCTTATTTATGAACTTAGTCATTGTCGAAAGTCCCACTAAAGCAAAAACGATAGGCAGATTTTTAAACCAAGAAGGTCGGGTCCTTTCTTCCTATGGCCATATCAGAGATTTGCCAGAAGATAAATTTGGCATTGATATAAAAAATAATTTTAAGCCAAATTATACTATTCTTCCTAAGGCCGAGGAAACTATCCGGCTTTTGAAGAAAGAGGCCCAGGGGGCAAGTTTGGTAATTTTGGCTACCGACGAAGACAGAGAAGGAGAGGCGATTGCTTATCACTTAACTTATCTTCTCGGCTTAGATAGCAAAAAGCCTTATCAGAGAATTGTTTTCCATGAAATTACCAAATCGGCCATCGAGGAGGCCTTTAAAAATCCCAGAAAAATTGATATGAATTTGGTTGACGCTCAGCAAGCAAGGAGAATCTTGGATAGAATTGTTGGTTATAAATTATCCCCCTTTTTATGGAAGAAAGTGGCTCGCGGATTATCGGCTGGTAGAGTCCAGTCAGTGGCTGTAAGATTGGTCGCAGAAAGAGAAACAAAAATACAAGAATTTATCCCTCAAGAATATTGGACCATTGAGGTTCTCTTGAAAAAATTAAAGAACGGCGAGTTTAAAGCATTGTTGGTTAAAAAAGATGAAAAGATTCTAGGCCAATTAGAAATTAAGGACGGGAAAGAGGCAAAAAAAATTATTAAAGATCTAAAGGGAGCGGAATATAAGGTGACGAGCCTTGAAAAAAAAGAAATAAAAAGAAATCCTCTTCCTCCTTTTACTACTTCTACCCTTCAACAAGACTCGTGGAAAAAATTTAGATTCCCGGCCAAATTCACAATGAAAATCGCTCAAAATCTTTATGAGAGAGGTTTAATCACCTACCATCGAACCGATTCTCTAAATCTTTCAGAACAAGCTTTATTCTCGGCCAAAAAATTTATTGAAAAAAATTATGGAAAGAATTATTGGGCCGGTTTTTTAAGAAGATATAAAACTAAAATTAAAGGCGCCCAAGAGGCCCATGAGGCTATTAGACCTACTTATTTAGACAAAAAATCCTCGAAGTTAGATGAAAACCAATCTAAACTTTATGATTTAATCTGGCGGAGATTTATTGCCTGCCAAATGGCTCAAGCTATTTTTGACTCAACGACCGTGGATATTTCTGCCAAAAAGTATGTTTTTCGAGCTACTGGACAAATTTTAAAGTTTGACGGGTTCTTAAATGTTTTCCCAATGAAATTTGAAGAAACGGAACTGCCGCCATTAAAGAAAGATGAATTATTAAAATTAATAAAGCTAATCCCTTCCCAGCACTTCACTCAACCCCCTTCAAGATACACTGAAGCTACCCTGATTAAAGCCTTGGAAGAGAATGGAATTGGCCGACCTTCTACTTATGCGCCAATTTTATCTACAATTCAAGAAAAAAATTATATCGAAAAAGATGAAAGCAAAAAATTCAGACCCACCGAGATTGGATTCGTAGTAAACGATCTTTTGGTTTCCCACTTCCCAAAAATTGTTGATATTGGCTTTACAGCTTTAATGGAGGAGGATTTGGATAAAATTGCTGATGGCAAAGAAAAATGGGTCAAAGTTTGCCGAGAATTTTATGAACCTTTTGAAGAAAACTTAAAGCAAAAATACGAAGAAGTTTCCAAGAAAGATATTACCGAGAAGCCCACTAAGAAAAAATGCCCGAAGTGTGGGGGCAATCTTTTAATTCGTCTGGGTAAATATGGAAAATTTTATGCTTGCTCGAAATTTCCAAAGTGCCGTTACACTGAATCCTTAAAAGAGAATGTCTTGGGAATAAAATGCCCGAAATGCAAGGAAGGGAAGATTGTCCAGAAAAGGACTAAAAAAAATAAAATATTTTATGGCTGTGACCAATACCCAAAATGTGATTTTGCTTTATGGGATAAGCCAACCGGCAAAATTTGCCCAAAATGTAAATCGCTTTTAATCCAAACTAAGCGGGGGCAAATTAAATGCCCTGATAAAGAGTGTGGCTTTGAATTGAAAAAAGCGGAAAATTCTGATAATATAACCAAGAAATGAGGGCGAGTGGTGGAACGGTAGACACGTAGGTTTCAAAAACCTATGAGAGCAATCTCGTGAGAGTTCGATTCTCTCCTCGCCCACTGAACCGCAGTGAAGCGAAAAAAGAGAATTATGTCTTTGCCTACCGAATCTCACTGAGGAGAAAATTCGGATACTAATAAAAAATTCCGCCGTGGCGGATTTTTTTTATTTATTTAATTTTACTAAATTTTCAATTAGACAAGCGACGGTCAAAGGACCGACGCCGCCAGGAACCGGAGTAATATAGCTTGTTTTTTGGGGAACTCGCCGAAAATCAACATCACCAGCTAATTTCCCTTTCTTCAGGGCCATGCCGGCATCGATAATTACTGTTCCTTTCTTAACCATATGTTCCTTAATTAGATCTGGCTTCCCTACGCCGGAAATTAAAATATCGGCTTTTTGGGTAAAAAATTGAGCATCTCGAGTAAACTCATTAAGGACAGAAACAGTAGCTTTTTCTTTTAAAAGCTGAACGGCTAAAGGAAAACCAACCAACCTTCCCGCCCCGATAATCACTATGTCTTTACCTTTCAGGGCGATCTTATATTTTTTCAAGAGATATAAGATACCCTGAACAGTTGGGGGTAAAATCTTTAAAGTTCCTTGATAAAACTTTCCTAAGTTACTCTCTGATAAAACATCAATATCTTTTTCCCCGGAAATTAAACTAAGAAACTCTTCCGGTAAAAATTTTTTAGGTAAGGGCAGTTGAATAATTACTCCGGAATTTTGGGGATTTCGACAAATCCTCTCAATTTCTTTCTTTAACTCTGATTTTTTTGTTTTTGCCGGGAATTCAAATAACTTAAAACCAATACCTATTTTTTGGCAAGCTTTCTTCTTCTGATTAATGAAAATCTGAGAAACGAGGTTTTCTCCAACCTGAACCACTGCCAGTCTTAATTTTAAACGACGGCCTTTAATTTCTTTTTTAATATTTTTTAAAATCTCTTCTGATAGTTTTTTACCGTCTAGTAAAATCATATTCCGGGCACGGAGAACCTCCTGCACATTTTAGTAATCTCTTTGCGTAATTTCCGCAAAACTCTTTTGTTGTTGCGATTTTCAATTGCTTCATTAATCCATTTACTAATCTGTTTTATTTCCTTTTCTTTCATTCCTCTGGTAGTTATAGCCGGAACGCCAATGCGAATTCCGCTCGGATCTGTAGGACTTCTCGGATCATCGGGTATCATATTTTTATTTATACTTATACCAATCTCGTCTAGTACTGTCTCGGCTTCTTTTCCGCTAACTCCTTTTGAGCCAAAAATGTCTATCAAAACCATATGATTGTCGGTACCTCCAAACATTATTTTAAATCCGTATCTCCTTAATTCTCTCTCTAGTGTTTTAGCATTACTCAGTATCTGTTTGGCATATTTCCTGAAAGATGGCTCTAGCGCCTCTTTGAAAGCTACGGCTTTGGCAGCAATATTGTTCATATGGGGTCCGCCCTGAAACCCCGGAAAACAAGCTTTATCAATAATTCGAGCAAATTCTTTTTTACATAAAACCATTCCGCCCCTCGGCCCCCTCAAAGTTTTATGAGTTGTCGTGGTAACAATGTCAAAATAAGGAACAGGGTTGGGTATCACTCTTCCGGCAATCAAGCCTGCAATATGAGCCATATCAAACATACTAACGGCTCTAACTTTTTTGGCAACATCGCAAAATCTTTTATAATCCATCTGCCTGGTATAAGCAGAAAAACCGGCCAGCATCAATTTGGGTTTTTCTCTCACAGCAATTTTTTCAAGCTCTTTATAATCAATCAGGCCATCTGTTTTTGTTTTATAGCGGACGAAATTATAAATTTTAGCCGCTAAAGTGACTGGGTGGCCGTGGGTTAGGTGGCCGCCGTGAGAAAGATCCATGCCTAAAACTTTATCTCTTGGTTTCAAGATAGCACTATAAACAATCATATTCGCCGGAGCGCCTGATAATGGTTGAACGTTGGCGTGTTCGGCTCTAAACAGTTTTTTAGCACGCTTAATTGCTAAATTTTCCACGGCATCGGTAAAAGGTTGACCGCCGTAATATCTTTTTCCCGGATACCCTTCAGAATATTTATTGGTAAAAACCGAACCTAAAGCCTCCATTACAGCCTTGGAGGCGTAATTTTCCGAAGCTATTAATTCCATACCCTCCAATTGTCTTCTCTTTTCTTTCTCAATAATTCTTGCCGTTTTCGGGTCTATTTGTTTTAATGAGTGTTTCATATTTTTAGATTAGCATCAGCTTTAATTTTTTGCCAGTTTTGGATAGCTTCTTTTTTATGAAAATAGGCGGTTGCTGCCACCATCGCTGCATTATCAGTACATAAATTTTTTACTGGAACTAGAAGTCTAATATCAGAAGTTAAGCACTTGCTTTTTAATTGATTCCTCAGTTCTTGGCTAGCTGCTACTCCACCTCCAAGGATTATTGTTCTTGACCGGAATTTTTTAGCCACCTTGACGGTTTTCGAAATCAGCACATCAATTATCGCCTGCTGGGCTTCACTCGCCATTTCTTGAATGTACCATCTAGATTTTCTAATTTTTGAAGAGCGGCTTCTAAAATCATACAGAACCGCAGTTTTTAAACCGCTAAAACTGAAGTCGTAGTTTCTCTGATAAATCATTGGTCGAGGTAGTTTAATCCGATATTTTGGTATTTGGCGGCCCCCCTCTAAGCAGCTGCGA
Source organism: Parcubacteria bacterium DG_74_1 (assembly GCA_001303125.1). Taxonomy (GTDB): domain Bacteria; phylum Patescibacteriota; class Minisyncoccia; order Minisyncoccales; family DG-74-1; genus DG-74-1. The sequence goes on from LJNE01000003.1 coordinate 46,323, forward strand.
TATTTTGTCGCTTCGGCGTCGATAACTGGTCCCCCAGGATAACTTAGTCCTAAAATTTTAGCTATTTTATCAAAGCATTCTCCGGCTGCATCATCTCTCGTTTCACCTACTAGTTTATACTCTCCAATTCCCGTCATTAAAATCAGTTGAGTATGTCCCCCGCTAACAACCAAAGATACCACCGGAAACAACCGTCTAGAGTGTAGAATGTGGAGCGTGGAATCCGGCAACCAATTCGCGAGTATATGGGCTTCGATATGATTTACCGGAATTAGAGGCTTTCCTAAGTTTTTCGCTAAATCTTTGGCGAAATTCACTCCCTGCCACAGACAAGGTTCTAATCCTGGTCCAGTTGTAACGCCAATTAAATCAAACTGTTTTTTCTTAAGCGGCCGAAGGGCTTTTTTAAAAATAATTGGTAAATTTTTCTGATGTTCCCTTTTTGCCAAAGAAGGGTAGACCCCTCCATACTTTGCGTGTAATTTTACCTGCGACGAAACTATATTATTCAAAATTTCTAACTTCCTGTTTTTAATTTTTAATAAAGCGACGCAGGTATCGTCGCAGGAAGTATCAATAGCCAGAATTTTCATGGTCTTTAGGCTCTTAAAATTTTTGGAGGCTCTCTTGTCAAATCAATTACTAAAGAAGGTCTGCTTTTCGGTAGGTTACCAGCTGAAATAACTAAATCTGGTTGATATTTTTGGTTTCTGAATTGTTTTAAAACTTCTTTAATTTTTGTTGAGGCAGTTTTTTCAGAAATGTTTGCCGATGTTCCGGTAAGAGGTCGGTTGATAATTGATAATAATTGATTAATAATTTTATAATTAGGGATTCTCAGGCCAATTTCTTTCTTTGGCTTGCCAATTCCTTTCGAAAACCTTCTTTTTGGCCTTAGAATTACTGTAACTCTTCCCTTGCTCGCCCAAATTTTTGGGCCAATTTTCACCATTCTCTTTTGGGCATCTTTACTAAAATTGGGGTGGGTGAACCAAACTTTTTCTAAAAATTTTTCATGATTTTTATTAATTTTTGCTAATTTTTTCGCTTGTTTTAAATCTTTAACAAAAATGGGGATTGGCTTTTGAGTTTTTCGTTTTTTTATTTTAAAAACTTTTTCAACTGCTTTTTTATTAGTAGCATCGGCTATTAAACCATAAACGCTATCCGTGGGACAGATTATCACCTTCCCATTTTTTATTGCCTTGATTATCTCTTTACTTTTAAAATTTTTTAAAATTTTCATCTCGTAGAACTTCAATGGCCAATTTTACTGCGCCAATTACCGGTTCCACTTTCGGTCGAATGAACTTAACTTTTGGGGCAATTTTTTTAATCTCTTTTTTTGCTGTATCTAAAACAATTTTTGATTTAAACATACTGCCGATTAGAACTAGTGGGAATTTATATTTTTGGAAGCTTAATCTTCTTATTGCGGTATTGGCGGATAAAGCTAATTCCCTCCCCGCCTCTCTCATTATATCTTTGGCAACTTTGTCTCTTTTTTTACCTGCTTTATCAACTAAAACCGAAAGGGGGAGAATAGCTTTGAGGGGATTTTTAGAATAAATTTTCTCAATGAGTTTTTCTTTATTTTTTATTTTCAATCCTTGGAAAACCAACCTCGTAATTAAGGTTTTTGGGCCACGGCCGTCTAATTCCTTCCAAACGGCTTGAAGTGCTTTTTGGCCGACCCAAAAAGCCGAGCCCATTTCGCTGAGATAACCCCAAGCATCAATTTTTACCTCTCGATTGCCTCGCCAGCCATGAGCAGCACAACCTGAACCACCAATTAAAACTACCCCATCTTTCTCATCGGCTCCTGATCTAAAACCAGCTAACTGGTCCGAACCAATAATTACTTTTTCTTTAAAAATCGGCCGGATTTCTCTATACTTTAGAAGCTCTTTTTTAATAAGGTTTTTCTTAAATTTAAATTCTTCTTCCATTGCCGGCAACCCCAAAAAAGTGGAGAGGATTTTTTTATCCCCCCTGATTTTACCCAAAAGTTTCTCAATCGCCTGAGCAAGATTCTTTATTGCATTTTTTATACCGATATTTCTCGGATGTGAAGAACCGGTTTGATATACTGCTAGAATCCAACCCTTTAAATTTGCCAGAACGACCGTGGTTTTAGATCCTCCGCCGTCAACTCCGATTACATATCCCTGATTATCTCTCAACATTGTTTATTTCTTATTTTTTTTCGATTGAAAAAGTTGTATTATCCTCAATATTTTTATAGACAACTGCTCCGGGCTCAATTTGACAATTTGAACCAATAAAAACACCGGGCATAAAGGAGCAATGGACGCCAGTTTTGGTGTTCTCGCCTATAACACAACCCAAAGAATTCAAGCCGGTGCTGGTTTTTTCGCCTTTTACTATGGATTTTATTTCACCGCGGTCAATTCTGACATTGGCAGTTATATTGCCTGCTCCTAACCTACAGCCTTTACCGAAAATTGAGTCTCCTAAAAAGCCTGAGTGACAGCGGACATCCTCTTGAAAAATTGAACGAGCAACTTCGGCAAGAGCACCAATCAAAACATTATCTTCTAAATTAGCGTATTCTCGAACCAAAGAATTATTCCCGATAATGCAGTTATCTCCAATATAACAAGGTCCTTTAATAACAGCACCTTCATAAATTTTGACGTTTTTCCCAATGTGTGTCCTGTTCCCCAGATATTTATCCATCAAAAATTTAGTTGCCTCAAAGAGGTGCCAGGGGTATTTGTATGTGAACGGCTCCTTCTCAACCATAACCACTCTGGCCTCATTTTCTTTAACGCAGAGATCCAGCGCTTCCTCAAAAGCGTATTGATGTTCTGGTGCTTTTTTATAATATTCAAAAATTTTTTGAGATAATAGATAAATCCCGGTCACTTTTATATCTGAAGGCTCCATCCCTCTTTCCGGCTTTTCTATCAACCCTTTTATTCTCTCTCCTTCAGGTCTTAATACTCCATATAGCCAAGGTTGATTAGTTTTAGCGCCTAATAAAATAAATTCGGCTTTACTCTCTCTAGATTTTTCTATCATTAGTTGGAGATAGTCTCCGGAATTAATTTTATGAGCATGAAGAACAAAAAAAGGGCCCGAAATTAAGCTTTGAGCTTTTATCAGCGCGTCCCCCATCCCTTTAGGTTCTGGTTGAATAACATATTTAATACTTACTCCTAAATCGTAATTTTTAAACTCTTTCTCGATGTCTTTTTCGGCCCCCTGGACAATAATAACATCTTTAATTCCGGCTCTCTTTAAGCTCTCAACCGTATAGTAAATCAAAGGCCTCCCCATTATTTTAATCAGAGATTTATGTTTTTGATTTAATGGCCAGAATCTTGAAGATTCACCGGCCGCTAAAATTACTGCCTGGTTTTTCATATTTTAATTAAAGCTCTCGCTAATTTTTTAGAATCGTGACGGATAAGACTTCTTTTTAAGATATCACCTGGAACGCGCTTTGTTTCTTTTTTGCTCAGGAAATCCCCTCTGACTACCTTAAAATAACCATCATCCAGGTCGTCAACAACAGGGCATTCATTCTCTTTCTTATATTTTAGCAAAGCACTTTTAGGAATCGGTCTTTTATTAACTAAAATGAAGTCTAAACAATTCCTACCCAAATATTTTTCCAAAACTTGAATATGCTCTTTGGCAGTAAAGCCGAATGTTTGACCATATTTTGTCATTAAATTCATAACATAAACTACTTTGGCTTTAGTTCTCTTGAGTACTTTTGCCATACCTTCGGTTAATAAGGCGGCGATTATGCTGGTGTATAAATCGCCTGGCCCGATAACGACCGAATCTGCCTTCAGAATTTCTTTCTTTGCTTCAGGACAAATCTTAGCTTTCGGCTTTAAGAAAACTTTTTTAATTTTCAATTTACCGCTGTGTTTTGGTTCATCAATAAAATGTTCTCCAATAACCTTTTTCCCGTTCTCATAAATAGCTACCAAATTTGAATCGGTTAGGGTAACTGGCAAAATCTTTCCTTTTATTTTAAGAACGTGGCTCGTTTTTTTAATCGCCTCCATCTGCGAACCGAAAATATCAGCCAAAGCGGCTAAAAACAAATTACCAAAGGTCATACCATTCAATCCGTTTCCTTTTGAAAAACGGTAAGTAAAAAGTTTTCTCAAAGATTGCTCCTTTTCGTCTTCGGATAAAGCAACTAGACATTGTCTTATGTCGCTGGTCGGCAACAACCCTAGTTCGTCGCGTATAACCCGATTACTCCCTCCCGAGTCGGTCATAGCGACAATAGCTGAAAGATCAACCGGATATTTCTTTAAGCCAGAAAGAACTGTAAAAGAACCGGTGCCTCCACCAATAACCACGATCTTTTTCTTTGACATATGCTTTTTTTTATCGTAAACTAAAATTAATCTAAAAGCAACTCTATGGCGGACAAGTTTTTAATTAAAGGCGGCGTTCCTCTCTCAGGCGAAGTAGAAATCTCTGGGTATAAAAATTCAGCCGGAGCGGTTTTAGCAGCTGCTTTATTAACCGAGGAAGAATCAATAATTGATAACCTGCCTTTAGTTTCCGACGTTTTGGATCAGATTGAAATTCTGAAAGAAATGGGAGCGGGAATTGAGTGGTTAGATAAAAGAAAAATAAAAATAGACCCTAAAAATATCCATCCAGAAAAAATCCCCGTTGACCTTTTTGAAAAAATGCGGGTTTCCGTACTGTTTGTCGGACCGTTGGCTATCAGATTCAAAAATTTCAAAGTACCTCATCCTGGCGGAGATAAAATTGGACTAAGGCCGATTGCCACCCACCTGGAAGCCTTGGAAAGCTTTGGAATTCAAACCGAAGAAAGGGATGGCTTTTATTATTTTAGAGCACCGGAAAAACTGGAAGGGGAAAGAATAGCTCTCAAGGAATTTTCCGTAACGGCCACGGAAATTGTCATGATGTTAGCCAGCCGAGCTCAAGGAAAGACAAAAATTGAGATTGCCGCTGCCGAACCCCAGGTTCAGGATTTGGGGTTGTTTTTAAGAAAAATGGGGGTAAA